>DCEW01000004.1 GCA_002314265.1 Flavobacteriales bacterium UBA1820 | reverse complement strand
CATAGCTCCCCCGCGCTTCGCTTGCCCGCCTGCATTGGCCGAGTTTTTCTGCGCAGCCCATCCCCAGTGCCGCCAAAGGGTGATTTTTCCGACGATCGTTTTTTTCTCTCGCGCTTGAACAACTGCCCGGATACAATTGCGATCCAGGCTATCCTCAAAAGGCAAAGTCCCGACTTCATGGAAGCCGGGACTTTGCTTGAACAGCCCTATTTTATTATACCGATTGTCTTTGCGGGATGATGTTCCGAAAAAACAACCTTACTGAAGGCCCAGTTTTTTCTTCACATCCGGCATCAGATCCACTCCTCCGCCATCGTATACCAGCGCTCCGCTGGCCGTATTGAAAACATAGCTCAAGCCTTTTTCCTTGGCTACTGCATTGATCGCTTCTTGTGCTTTTTCGAAAATAGGCTGCATCAGTTCGTTCGATTTCTTTTCCAGATCCTGTTGTGCAGACTGGGCAAACATTTGCAGACGCTGCTGACGATCCTCGAGTTCCTTGGCACGGGTCTGGTTCATGGCGTCGCTCTGGCTGGCTGCTTCGTTCTGATACTTCTGAGCCAGATTCTGGTACTCGGTCACCATCTTATCGTAATCTGCCTTGAATCCGTTGCTCATCGTTTCCATTTGGGTGTTGGCTTTTTTGGTTTCCGGCATCAGGGAGATCAGGGTTGCCACATCGATATGTCCCAATTTTGCCTGTGCCATAGCCGTATTTACTCCCAGTAGTAAAACAGCCGTAAAGAATAATACTTTTACTGCTTTCATGTTTTTGATTGTTTTTGAGCTGTTACTCGGTTAAATCTTTGTTTCGCTTTGTCGGCGAACAGTGGTGCTAATATCCGAAATTTTATTCAAATACGAAAATCCCTGTTCTCTTTTGCGCCTGCGCAATATAACATTAAAAAAACAGGGAGCACCGGTCGCCGTTACTTTTTAACATGTTTTTAATATTCCGGTCAGAACAGTTGCTGGCCCAGACTGAAGTGGAACTGCCAACCGCGTTTTTCGCCCGGCATCGGGTCGAACCCGTATCCGAAGTCGAAGCCCAACATACCGAACATCGGCATGAACACCCGAATACCTGCACCGGTAGAGCGGTGAAGTTTGAACGGATTGTACGACTTGAGATCGGCATACGTATTACCCCCTTCCGCAAAAAGCAGCACGAAGATACTGGTCGTTTGCGACAAGGTAATGGGATAGCGCAATTCGACCGTAAAACGGTTGTAGATCGGGTCGCCGATGCCCACCATCGTATTGCTCGAAGCGATCGTATTGTCCTTGTATCCGCGCAAGGGGATGATCTCGCCACTGTAATACTGGTATTGCGACATACCGCTACCCCCCATGATAAAGCGCTCAAACGGTCCCAAGCCCACCTTGTGGTTGTACATGCCCATGTAACCGAATTCGACGTTGGTCACCAGCACCAACTTGGCCGCGATGTTGTTGTACCAAGTCGCCTTGGCCTTGAACTTGTAATACTCCAGCCACTCGTACCGCTTGACATCGGTAAGGTTCGGATCCGAATAGTCCCGTCCGTTGAACAAAGAATACGGCGGGGTGAGGAACAAACTGAGCGAAATGTCGGAACCGTAGGTAGGATAGATCGGGTTGGAACCCGAGGAACGACGGTTCAATCCCAAGGAAAGGTTCAGGTTGTTCGAAGTACCCTTAGTAAAGCTTTCCTGGTAGATACCCCAGTTGTAATCCTTCCACCCATACCGGCTGTAATTGATCCCGATGGTCCCCACGAAGTAGTCATCCGGCCAGTTGAGGCGTTTTCCCAATACGATACCACCCCCGAAGATGTCCAAACGGCCCTTCATTCGTTCGTTGGTATAATAGTTATACGCCTCCTGCTTGGTATAGTAGAACGACGTGGTGATCGACAACGGGCGACGCCCTCCGATCCAGGGCTCCATGAACGACATCTGGTAGGAAGTATAGCCCTGTGCCGCCTGGAAGCGGAGCGAGAAAGTCTGCCCCTGTCCCATGGGAAGCGGTTTCCACGCCTTTTTGTTGAACAGATTGCGGGTCGAGAAGTTGTTGAACGACAGCCCGACCGTACCGATAAACATGCCGCCGCCCCAGCCGCCTTGCAGTTCGATCTGAGAAGAGTTCTTTTCCACTACCGTGTAGTCGATATCCACCGTCCCGGTCGAAAGATTCGGTTTGGGGTCGATCCCGATGTTCTCTCCGTCGAAGAAACCGAGCGCGCCGATACGCTGCTGGCTCTGCATGATGGCCGTCTTGGAGAACAAGTCACCGGGCTTGGTAGTCAGTTCGCGATAGATGATTTCATCGAAAGTGCGGGTATTTCCCTTGACCGTTACACGATTGATGTAGGCCTTGTCGTATTCGATGATACGGATCTCCAGGTCGATCGAATCCCGGTCGGCACTCACTTCCACCGGCATGATCTGGGCAAAGAGATACCCGTTGTCCATGTACAGACTCTGAATATCGCGCCCGTCCTTCGAACCGCTGATGCGTTTGGCCAAGAGCTCGCCGTTGTACACATCGCCTTCCTTGATGCCCAGAATGGTTTCCAACTGTTCGGTCGAGAACTTGCTGTTGCCCAGGAATTTTATCGAGCGGTAGTGGTACTTGTTGCCTTCATCGATCGCAATGTTGATATCCAACGTATTGTCTCCCCGGTTCCAGGTAATGGTATCTCCTACCACCCTCGCATCACGGTATCCCAAGGTCTTGTACTTTTCGACGATATTCTTCAGGTCGTCCTCGTACTTGTCCTCCACCAGTTTGGATTGCTTGAAGACATTGAGGTGCTTGATCTGCTTGGTATCCTTCATCGCTTTGCGCAACTGATCCGCTGTAAGCACCTGGTTGCCCTGGAAATTGATGCTGTTTATTCGGACGCGCTCTCCCTTGTCCAGAATGATTTTCATGTAAACGCCGCCATTTTCCCGAAGCGTATCTTCCGATATTTCCACATTGACCTTGGCCGAGAGAAATCCGCGCTTGATGTAACGTTTCTCGATGTAGTTCTTCACCGACTGGATCAAGTCCTCACTCACCTTCTGATTGGCATTCAGATTCAAGTCCTTGGCCATATCCTCCTGCATCGTCCGGCTTACCCCCTCATACTGCAAGCGTGTGATCGGCGTGCGCTCCAACACTTCGATCTCCAAATACACCTTGTCGCCTTCGACCCGATCGACATAGATCTCCACATTGTCGAACAGCCCGTGTTTCCACAACCGCCGGATGGCAGAACTGATCTGCTCGCCCGGTATTCTCACCTTCGACCCCTCGATAAGCCCCGTCTCATGAATGATGATCTGACTGGCATACAAGGAGTTTCCCCTGACCGTCACGCCGGCTATCGTGTACAGGTTGCTGTCGTCCGACTGTTGAGGCAATACCTGCGCGGAAAGAGAAACGGACAAAACCGATACGAGAAAGGCAAAAGCTGCCGTATAGATTCTTTTCACTTTTATATGCGAGTGTTGGTGTTAGCGTTGTGTTTTATTGAGTCGTTTGCACATTGATCACTGGTACGTCCGAAACGGCGTTCCCGCCGGGCATAAGCCCGCAGCGCCTCCCGGAAATCCTCTTTGGAAAAATCGGGCCACAGCACCGGAGTGAAATACAACTCCGCGTAGGCCGACTGCCAAAGCAGGAAATTGCTCAGGCGCATCTCCCCGCTGGTACGGATCATCAGATCCACCGGCGGCATGCCGGCCGTATAGAGGTTCGATTCGATCGTCTGCCGGTCGATGTCCTGTGGGTAAAGTTCTCCCCGGGCCACACACTGGGCGATCCGCACCACGCAACGGCGGATTTCCTCCTGCGAGCCATAGCTCAAAGCCAGGGAAAGCACCAGATCCTTGTTTTCGGCCGTTTCCCTGCGGCAATGTTCCAATTCGCGGGCCGCACTTTCCGGCAGACGGGAGACATCACCGATGGATTCCAAACGGATGCCGTTTTTGACGAAGGAAGGCAATTCGGCCTTCAGATTGGACACCAGAAGTTCCATCAAAGCTTCGACCTCCGCACGAGGACGCGCCCAATTTTCATCCGAAAAAGCATAGAGGGTCAAATACCGAATTCCTTCCTCTCGTGCCGCCTCGATCGTACGACGCACCGCCTCGACCCCTTTGCGGTGTCCCAAGACGCGCATCATCCCCTGACGTTTGGCCCAACGTCCATTTCCATCCATGATCACAGCCACATGGACGGGCAGAGAGCCGGAAGGTGTATCTGTTTCGGTCGCCATAAAAACGGATGTACTCCCTTGCGCTTCGAAATGGAAATTTCGACCCCACAAGGAACATAATGCTCGCAAATATACGAATTTGTTACAAGCAGGCAGGGTTAATATGTTTAATGATTTACTAAAAATATTCTCGTCGATCCTTCCTTATTGACGTCCATCGTTTCCCCACCCCAGTTTTTCCTTGAGCGTGAGGAAAAAGTCGGAATCCGGCAATTTGGCTATCCTGAGGGTGCGCTCGGACTTTCGGATCGAAATGACATCCTCCCACCTCATCGGCTGAAAACGCGAATCGACCGAAAGCAGATACTGATCCTCTCGGCCCGAGACCTTTAGAAAAACTTTAACATCGTCACGAAACACCATCGGCCGCACGTTCAGGTTGTGCGGCGCCACCGGAGTGAGCACCAAGGTAGCCGAATCGGTCGAAACGATCGGCCCCCCGCAACTGAGCGAATAGCCCGTCGAACCCGTCGGCGTCGCCACGATGAGTCCATCCGCCCGATAAGTCCCCAACAAACGCCCGTTGACATGGGCCTGGATCCCGATCATCGACGAGGAATCCTTCCGGCTGACCACCACCTCGTTTATCGCCACCCTCGGCTCGGGCAAAGCCGGGCTGTCCACCTGCAGGAGCACCTTCCGCTCGAAATCCATCCGTCCGCTGAAGAGCACCTCCATCGCCTCGCGCGCACGTTCCTTGGACACTGTCGCCATAAAACCGAGCGTTCCCAGGTTGATCCCCACGATAGGCACATCGGTCCGATAGGCCAGTTGTGCCGCCCGCAGGATCGTTCCGTCGCCTCCCAAGGTTACCATATAATCCGTATCGGAGGGCAGCCCGTCGCCGTACACCCCCGCGCCCCGGGGCACCTTCACCTCCAAGGAGCGCATGTATTCCAAGGTATCCTTGTGAAAATACAACTCGGCCCCGTGCATGGACAAAGCCTCCAGCACATCTTCCAGCCAACACTCGTTGTCTTTTTTTATGTTGGCCCCGTAAATGGCAATTTTCATTCCCGAACCGTTTGAGTTTTGTACAAATGTAGTGAAAGGCGAGCGCAGCGGCAAGGGGGAAAACGCAGTTTTCGCCCCGCAGCCGATGCCGAACCGCATCCTGCATTATCAAAATGTAGCCAAAGGCGAGCGCAGCGGCAAGGGGGAAAACGCAGTTTTCACCCCGCAGCCGATGCCGTGGGGCATCCTGCATCTATTTCCGCCAGAGAAAAATTCCCGCCGCGGACGTTCCGATAAAAAAACGATTGCAAAATATTTCTTACTTTTGGCACAAAACACAAGGGAAAAACAGACGATGTCGAAGGATTTCACAGAAATAGACACCGATACCCCAAAGGGACGACTGCTGGCTTTTTGCCGCATGTACGGCTTGTCGAGCAACCGAGAGATCGAAAAACTGCTCGATCTGGGCAACGGGTATTTCCGTACGCCCGACAAAGGAATGAATACCGGCACCCTGTGCAAGATCGCCAAACGGTATCCCACCCTGAACCTGAACTGGCTCATCTGCGGTTGCGGGCATATCTACAGTCAGGACAATACCTTGTGCGAGGGAGAAAAAATCACGGCCGTAGCCGAATCGCACGCTCCGTACAATCCTTCCGCTTCTGCCTTCCCTTCGACAAGCGTCGCTGTCCGAATCTTCGAAACCCTCGAAGCCTTCTGCCACCCGGAGCGCGAATCGCTTCCTCCCCATTGGTTGATGATCGAGAAAAACCTGCTGCACGACCGCGCGGATGCCTTGGTCAGGATCGCGGACGAAAGCCTATCGCCGGAATACTCGCCGGGCGAATACCTGCTCGTAGGTCCTTCCTTCGGTGTGCTGACACGGTTGCTCGGCGCACACGACAAACGCCTGCTGCTCGTACTCCCTACCGACGGAAGCCCTCTGGTGCGGATGGCTCAGCGGTATCCCGGCCAGTCGGAAATGTTCCTCTTCACGGCACTTCATCCCGACAAACGGCTGTTCCCGGACTTGATCTGTACCTTGGGACAAATCGCTGCTTTCTGGGAAATAAAGGGCGTATTCCATCTCTAAAAATTCCCCGGCCTCTCCCGCGGGATTCCAAATCCAACACTGCTTGCAGCTGAGCAAGCGGATCGTTCTTTTTATCCTGTTTTTCCCCCGAGGGCGTGCAAGCGAGA
>DCEW01000071.1 GCA_002314265.1 Flavobacteriales bacterium UBA1820 | reverse complement strand
CCGCCTTTTTTGCGCCCGCTCGCTCCTGCTTACCACAGCGGCGAGGGGTAGATACCGGCTTTGACCATCCGGGCGATGGCCTCGACGACGCCCTGGCGGTCTTCCGGATAGGTAACCCCGTACCATTGTTCTTCGGTGGGGAGCACCTTTACCCGGGAGAGGCCTTTTTGTACCAGTTCGTTCAGCACCGAGGGCAGGTAAAATTCCTTTTTCAACTCCTGGGAGTTCTCCCGCAGGAATTCCCGCAGTCCCAGGTCGAAATGCTTCACGGCAGCCGAGGTAAAGCCCATCATGTTCATCGACACGATTTCCTTGCCGCTCAGGGGGTATTCCACTTCGTTTTCCAGATAGACTACTCCGCGGGGCGTGGCGTAGATCTTGGTGCGCTCGGTGATGCTGCGCAGGGTTTGGTCCTCGGGGTTGATCTCGCAGACCCCGCGGGAAACCGTCCCGTTCTCGGACAGGGTGTTGGTCAGTTTGTACCCGACCATCATTTGTTCGGCGAGGCTGCTGTCGTCCAGGCGGCTGAGGTAGTCGGCCATCAGACGGAAGGAGGAGGGACCGTAAAAGTCGTCGGCGTTGATCACGGCAAAAGGCCCGTCGAGTTCCTGCGAGGCGCACCATACGGCGTGGCCGGTCCCCAGGGGTTTTGTCCGCTCGGGGTGCAGGGTGAAGCCTTCGGGGAGTTTGTCCAGTCCCTGAAAGACCGTCCGCACCTCGATACGGCTGCGGTACTTGTCCGAGATTTTTTTCCGGAAATCCTCGGCGAAGTCTTCCCGGATGACAAAGACGACTTTCCCGAAACCGGCGCGCGCGGCGTCATATACCGAGTAGTCTATGATCGTTTCTCCGCAAGGGCCGAAGCCTTCCATTTGTTTGAGACCTCCGTAGCGGCTTCCCATTCCGGCGGCCAGTACGAGCAAAGTGGGTTTTTTCTTTTCCGTGGACATGGTGGTGTTGGGTTGTGTGTTGGTTATAGATGTGTTATAGATGGTAGTCGTAAGAGAATACTTGTTTGAAATCCTCGTCCGAAAGGTAGCAGAATATCTTTCCGTATCGGGGAGCTACCAGAAAACGGTCGAAGGGGCGGCCCAAATCGAATTTCTTGACCGGACGGCCCTCCCAGTCATACACTTCGACGTAGCTGTGCAGTACCTTCCGCCCCTGGTCCGAGTCCTTGCGGAAGTCCGCACACAGGAGATAGATGTGATCCGGGGTTCCCTGTATGGCGCAGACGGTGTATCCCTTTTCGAGGTTCTCCAGGTCCATAGCGTTGATCTGCTCCCGGGTGCTGGCATCGCCGGTGCTGCTGCACAATACGAAGCGGCCTTGCGGGGTGATGTCGAAGAGGTCCGTGCGGCGCAGGTCGGAATAAAAGATGGCCAGCCGTCCGTTCCGGTACGCCAAACGGGGGGTGTTGTAGATCGTCCCGTGGATACCGATCGTCTCTTTGGAGCGCGCGATGCGGAACGATTTGGTATGGGACAGAGGGATGATCGAGTCGATCGTTTCCCCTTCGGGGGTAACGGTGCAGTAGTACGACAGGAGATAATCCCCCGAGATGTCGCTGTTCTGTTGCAGGAAGACCGAGTCGTTTACCGGGAAGAGTACATTGTAGAGTCTTTCGCCGTAGGTGTCGCTTCCGGTCTTGCATGCCGCGGTGTCTCCCAGGGTGTAAAAGTGCCGGATGTTTTTCATCAGGTCCAGCGCGGAAAACTCCTGGTCGTCTGCGGATTCGGTGCGCAGGAAGGGATAGGAGAAATCGTCCGGCCCTTCGCCCTTTGCCCCGAACGAATAGAGGTACTCGAACTCCGGAAGGCGGTACACGAAAAAGGCGCTGTCGGTCTTCTGCGAGAGCAGTACGGCCTTGTCCTCCGAGGTTTTCCATGCCATAGGCTGGAGGATTTGTCCGATCGCGATGCTGTCGGGAGCGAGCAGTTCGGCCGAGGCAAAATCTTCAGAAGCGTCGCCTTGTCCGGAGCGGCAGGAGGAAAAAAACAGGGCCGGCAGGCACAAAAGCGGCAAGAGGAATGCGGTTCGTTTCATCAGGCGGGAAGGTTACTGCAAGGTGATCTTTCCGAAGCACTGAGGCTGGTGGAAGCTGGGTTTTTCCGTGTCGATCGGTGCCCAGGTGAGGTAGTGTTTTTGTACGGTATTGTCGCCGCATTTGTAGAAATTGGCGGTAAATTCCCGGCCGCTCTTCAGGAAGCCCTCGGGGAGACATTCTGCGGGGATGAACACGGTGAGTTCCCACGATCCGCCCTCGCGGTTGTCGATCAGGGTGTGTTTGGGCAGCGAGGTCTCGATCACGATCTTTTTCAGGTCTTCTTCGCCGAAGGTGGTCTTTTGGCCGTCGGCCGTCTTGTAATGCCACAGGAGCGATCCGGTGCAGCTCATCTCCAGGTTGTAGTAGCTGCCGTCGCTGGTGGGCGAGTAGAAAAATTCGACGCAGCTGTCCTGGTAGGCCGGGGCTTCGAGGGTGGTGTGCGTGGAGAGGATGTGCTGTTCTTCCACGTGAAAATGCAGCAGAAGTCCGTCCTGGTTCCACCCGGCCTGGAAGGTTACTTTCGGGCGATAGTCGAATTGTTCCCAGTTGACGATGTCGATGTTTTGCACGGGGGCGTTGGCCTGGAGCTCGGCGGTAGCGGTGGGAAGATTGAGCAGCGAGGAGGCCAGTTGGATAAAGATCATGTCCATGATGCGTTTTCAGATAAGTTTGTCAAGACACAAAGGTACACAATGGCCCGGGGAGTGACAAATGAAAACAGCGTTTTTCCCCCTCTCTCTCTCTTCTGCGGATGTTTCTCGTTCGGAAAAGGGGAAGAAGGGAGCTTTGCGTGTGGAAAAGGCACGCTCCTTTGCTCCGGAAGGCGGGATGGTGGGGGAGAAAAAGACGCAAAAATATTTTGTAAAAAAATACGGATTTTTATTGTTTTATTCGAGAAACAGTTCTAACTTTCATAAAAATTTCCGTTCAAATGAAATCTCCCCCTCGCTGGAGGAGAAAAGACAGAAAATAATCATTCCCTTAAATACCTAAAAACCATGAAAACATTTGTTGAGTCTTTGAATTCGGCCGTCCGCAACTGGTGGCTGTCCCTGTTGCTGGGGATCTTGTACATTGCATTGGCCATTTGGCTTTTTGTCAATCCTTTGGCAAGTTACCTGGCGATAAGCATTGTGTTCAGTGTATTTATGTTCGTCAGCGGATTGTTCGGGATTATCTTTGCGCTGGGCAATCGGCACGTGCTGGCCAACTGGGGTTGGTATCTTTCCAGTGCCATTATCGACCTGTTGATCGGTATTGTCCTGTTGGCTTCTCCGGAGTTGAGCATGGCTGTGCTGGCGTATGTTTTGGCCTTTTGGCTGTTGTTCCGGGGCTTTTCGGGCATCGGTCATGCCACCGATTTGCGGCGTTATGGCGCCCCCAACTGGGGATGGTCGCTCGCATTGGCGATCCTGGCGGTGATCTTTGCCATCGGGATCCTCATGGTGCCGGCAGCCGGAGCGGCAACTGTTGTGGTGATGGTCGGGTGCGCTTTGCTGGCCGTCGGGATTTTCCGGATCCTGGTCGCTTTCGAGCTCAGAAGATTGCACAAGCTCCAGTAAATTTCCCTTGTACCTTTTCTTTCGCCGGGGAAGGGCAGACCATCAAGCGTGTCGGGCTTTTNNCCGACACGCTTGATGGTATTTTATCTGTGCCGGAAGAGTTTTGAGCAAAAGAGATTCGTATCTTTGGTTCAGTGAAGGTTAGATGGAAAGACCGGAGCGGATATTAAGTTTAATATTGTCAAGATATGGAAAAGACAGAGAAGAAAACCGTGTTTCTTACCGGCGGCTCGACCGGAATAGGGGCGGCCTGCGTGAAGAAATTTATCGACCAGGGGTGGAACGTAGGGTTTATGGACATCAATGTCCCGGAGGCGGAGAAACTGGTCGCCTCGGTGCAGGCGGGCGACCGTCTGGTGTTTGTCGAAGGGAATACCCGGCGCAGGGAGGATATTCATCGCGCGGTGGAAACTGTGGTGGAGGCTTTCGGACGTTTGGACAGTGTGGTGGCCAATGCCGGCATCCACCGTTGCAATACGCTGCTCGACATTTCGGACGAGGAGCTGGACCTGATGATCCAGACCAATATCTATGGCACGGTCAATACCCTGCGGGAGGCTGTCCCGCATATCATTGAAGGCGGCGGAGGTACGGTGGTGATCAACGCCTCGGACCAGTGGTTCGTCGGCAAGCCCAACAGTTTTGCATACGGTTTGACCAAGGGGGCTTTGGGGCAGATTACCCGCAGCCTGTCCATCGATCTGGGGCCGAAAAACGTCCGGGTCAATGCCGTTTGCGCCGGGACAATCCGCACTCCGTTGGTGGACAATCTGTTCCGGGATTTTGCCCGGGTAAATCACTGTTCGGTCGAGGATTACTGGCGCGAGGAAAACAGTTTGTATGCCCGGGGAGAAGCCGGCCGTCCTGAAGAAGTGGCCGAGGTGGTCTATTTCCTGGCATCGGAGGCTTCGAGTTTTTGTACCGGTGGCCATTATTTGGTGGACGGCGGTTTGGTGGCTCGTTGATTTTCTCGCCCTCGCAGCGAATTTAGCGGCACAGGTTTTGTTCGTCTGTAAGAAAACAAGCTGTTATGAAAAAACCTTCGAGGGTCCCCCCTCAAAGGTTTTATTTGTATAAAAGCAAATCGCACTGTAAAACAGTATTTTACAGAGCGATTGGTGATCGAGGCGGGACTCGAACCCACGACCGGCTGATTAGAAATCAGCTGCTCTATCCAGCTGAGCTACTC
>DCEW01000089.1:735-12876 GCA_002314265.1 Flavobacteriales bacterium UBA1820 | reverse complement strand
GGCAGTTCATCGGCTTGAGCAGGTATTCCTCCCCTTCTTCGGGGGTATGGATGGGTTGAAAACTGTCCTTTCCGTATTTGGCGAAATGGCCCGAGGTGACGTACAACTGCTTGGCTCCGATGTGGGGCGTAATGACCATCTCATAGCCGGCACGCTTCTGGGCGGCCGTGAGAAAATCCTCCAGGCGACGACGCAAAGCCGTACCCTTGGGCAACCACAGGGGAAGTCCCGGGCCTACCTTCTGGGAGAAGGTAAACAGATCCAATTCCTTGCCCAGCTTGCGGTGGTCGCGTTTCTTGGCCTCCTCCATCCGCTGGAGGTATTCGGTCAGCATCTTGGCCTGCGGGAACGAAATGGCATATACACGGGTGAGCTGTTTGTTCTTCTCGTCGCCCCGCCAGTAAGCCCCGGCCACCGAGGTGATCTTCACCGCCTTGATCAGGCCCGTATTGGGAATATGTCCGCCCCGGCACAAATCGGTAAAGTCGCCGTGATCGCAGAACGAGATCGTCCCGTCTTCCAGCGCCTGGATCATCTCGACCTTGTAGGGGTTGTGCTCCTTTTCGTAGTAGTCCAAAGCCTGTTTCTTGGACACCGAACGCAAGTGGAAGTCGTTCTTCTCGCGTGCCAGTTCCATGAACTTGTCCTCTACCTTCTTGAAATCGGCCTCGGTAAATTTCTCCTGACCGAAATCGATGTCGTAATAAAAGCCGTTTTCGATCGCCGGACCGATGGTCAGTTTGGCGTCAGGATAAAAACGGAGGATCGCCTGGGCCAGCACGTGCGCCGAAGAATGCCAAAAGGCGCGTTTTCCGGCTTCGTCGTCCCAGGTGTACAACACCAGCGAAGTATTTGCAGTCAACGGAGTGGTCACTTCGATGGTCTTTCCGTCGGCCGAAGCCGAGATGACGTTGCGCGCCAAGCCTTCGCTGATACTGCGGGCTACTTCATACGGGGTTACTCCCTCGGGGTACTCTTTCTTGCTCCCGTCCGGGAAGGTTATCTCTATCATGTTCTCGTGCGTTTATGTAAACGGTACAATGAGCCTGCAAATTTAATATTTTTCCACAAAAATAGAAAAACACCGCCGGCTTTTTCCCTGCTTCCGCGACATTTTTTCGCTTGTTTTCTCAAAACGCAGCAAAAGCCCGAACGCCAAGCGGACCTTCCCCGCAAAAAGGCTCATTTTTCTCTGACAAACAACGACTTTATGCAAGGACACAAAAAAAATCCCGGAAGCGTTTCCGGGATTTTTTTCTGCTTGCCAAAAGGCACATCGACTACTGCGCTTTGGTAACCACGCGCTCTTTGATGCGAGCCTTCTTGCCGGTGAGGGCGCGCAGGTAGAAAATACGGGCGCGACGCACCTTACCGCTCTTGTTGAGTTCGATCTTTTGGATGGCCGGCATGTTGAACGGGAAGATACGCTCCACACCCACCGTTCCGGACATTTTACGGATGGTAAAGGTCCGGGTAGCTCCCTGTCCGCGCAGCTGGATCACCACGCCGCGGAAGAATTGGGTACGGGTCTTGTTACCTTCCTTGATTTCGTAATACACCGTGATCGTGTCGCCGGCGCGGAATTCGGGAAATTCCTTTTTCTCTACGAACGAGTCCTGTACGTACTTGATTAAGTCCATTTTGGGATTGAAAGATTAGACATTAAACTCCACAGCCAACATACACGTCCCTCGCCAGAGGTTGGTCGGGATCCGGCTCCGTGGGTGCTTCACGCACACCTCGGCTACCGAGGCTGCAAATTTACGATTTTTTCCTGTTTTCCAAACATTCCCGCCGTTTTTCCGGCATTTTTTCCTCTTCTGCAGGATTTTCTCCTTGCCGAAAGGGGCCAAACGGCTCTTTTCCCAACCCAAACGGGCCTTGGACCTACCGCCGCGCCAACTCCGCCGCGATGTACGGCGCGGTGTACGACTCCCGGCACCGGACGAGGTCTTCGGGAGTACCGGCAAAGACCAGATTGCCCCCGCCATCACCCCCTTCGGGACCGAGGTCGATCACGTAGTCGGCGCATTTGATCACATCGGGATTGTGCTCCACCACTACGATGCTGTGTCCCCGGGCGATGAGCGAATCGAACGCCGCCAGGAGCTTCTTGATGTCGTGGAAGTGCAGCCCGGTGGTCGGCTCGTCGAAGATGAACAGGGTGCGCACCCCGGTTTTGCCCTTTCCCAGGAACGAAGCCAACTTGATACGCTGCGCTTCCCCGCCCGAGAGGGTCGAGGAAGGTTGCCCGAGCTGGACATACCCCAGCCCCACGTCGGAGAGCGGCTGCAGCTTTTCGACGATGCGGCGGTTGCCATGGCGGGTGAAAAAGTCGATGGCTTCGTCCACCGTCATGTCGAGAACATCCGAAATGTTCTTGTCCTGATACTTTACCTCCAGCACTTCGCGTTTGAAGCGTTTGCCCCCGCAGGCCTCGCACGGCAGGTGCACGTCGGCCATGAACTGCATCTGCACCACCACTTCCCCGTCGCCCTTGCACACCGGACAGCGGCCCTTGTCCACATTGAAACTGAAGTGCTGGGCGGAAAATCCCCGCAGCTTTGCCAAGGGCTGGGCGGCAAACAGATCGCGGATATCGTCGTAGGCCTTGACATAGGTAACGGGGTTGGAACGCGAAGACTTCCCGATGGGGTTCTGGTCCACCATCTCGACCGCGGCCAAAGCGTCCAGGTCGCCCGAAACGCCGGTGCAGTCCCCCACCCGCAGCGAAGAGTCGTGGTAATGCCGCGCCAGAGCGGGATACAGGATGCCGTTTACCAGCGTGGATTTCCCGCTGCCCGACACCCCGGTTACCACCGTGAGCATTTCCAGGGGGAAGCGCACGTCGATGCCCTTCAGGTTGTTCTCGCGCGCGCCCTTGACTTCGATATAACGGCGCACCGGACGGCGGGAGGCGGGCACTTCGATCTTTTCCTGATAGCGCAGGTAACGCGCCGTGAGCGAATCGCTCTGTGCCAGCTCGGACGGAGGTCCGCAAAAGACGACCTCCCCGCCGTGGATCCCCGCTCCGGGACCGATGTCCACCAACAGGTCGCAGGCCTGCATCACTTCCCGGTCGTGTTCCACCACGATGACCGTATTGCCGATGTCCCGCAATTTCTTCAGCACGGAGATAAGCCGGTCGGTATCCCGCTGGTGCAAACCGATGGAGGGCTCGTCCAGGATGTACATCGAACCCACCAGGGAACTTCCCAGGGACGTAGCCAGGTGGATGCGCTGGGATTCCCCACCCGAAAGGGTCGAGGAGGCGCGATTGAGCGTCAGATACCCCAGTCCCACCTCGCGCAGGAAACCGATCCGCCGGCGGATCTCCGTCAGGATGCGCGAGGCGACCTTCTGCTGATACTCCGACAGGGTAAGGGTATTGAAGAATTCGCCCAACCGATCCAACGGCCAGTCCACCAGTTCGGGGAGGCTGCGGCCGCCCACCCGAACATAGCCGGCCTCTGGCCGCAGCCGCTTGCCGTGGCACACCGGGCATACGGTCTTTCCCCGATAGCGTGCCAGCATGATGCGGTAGTGCATCTTGTAGCTGTCCCGCTGGAGCATGGCAAAGAAGTCGTCGATGCCCTTGAAATATTTCGTACCGTGCCACAGCTGGTCTTTCTGCTGGGGCGTGAGTTCGCAGTACGGCGTGTGGATGGGAAATCCGGAGCGCTCGGCGGTATCGACCACCGCCTGCCGCCACAACCCCATTTTTTCGCCCCGCCAAGGGGCTACGGCCTGCTGATAGACCGAAAGCGAGGTGTCGGGCACCACCAGTGCCGGGTCGATGCCCATCACCTTTCCGTATCCTTCGCATTCGGGACAGGCGCCCAGCGGGTTGTTGAACGAAAACAGGTGTTCGGTCGGTTCGATAAAATCGATGCCGTCGGCGCGAAACGCATCGGAAAACGTCCGGACCATTCCTGTGCGGGCTTCCGCTACCTGCATCGTTCCATGGCCTTCGTAAAAAGCGGTGGATACCGAGTCGGCCAAACGGGCCAAGGCTCCTTCGTCTGTCGTGGCTTCGGCGCGGTCCACCACCAGGAGGAAACGGTCGAGGTCCTTCTCTACCGAGAAAGCCACCAGGTCGGCCAGTTTGACCACCTTTCCCTCCAGTTTGATCCGGGAATACCCTTGGGCGTTGAGGGCGGCCACGGCCTGGGAAAAGGTCCTCCCGGAGGGGATGCGATACTCCGCTTCGATCTCGATGGGGGTGCCGACGGGCAGGCTTCGGATGTAGTCGATCACGTCGCTCACCTGCTCGCGTTGCACCAGTTGTCCGCTCACCGGAGAATACGTCTGCCCGATGCGGGCGTAAAGCAGTTTGAGGTAGTCGTACACTTCGCTCGCGGTGCCCACGGTAGAACGCGGATTGGCGGTGTTGACCTTCTGGCGGATGGCAATGGCGGGTGCGATGCCTTTGATGTACTCTACCTTCGGTTTGTCGATGCGCCCCAGGAACTGACGGGCATAGGCCGAGAGGCTCTCCACGTACCGGCGCTGTCCTTCGGCGTACAAGGTGTCGTAGGCCAGGGAGGACTTTCCGCTGCCCGAAAGTCCGGTGAGCACGATGAACTTGCGGTGAGGAAGTGCCAGGTCGATGTGCTTGAGGTTGTGCACATCGGCCCCTTTGATGAGGATGTATTCGCGGGGGTCGAGTTTGTCCAGATCCAGAGCCATTCTTTATTTCTTTTTTTGAATCCACAAAGGTACTAAAAAGGCCGGCATGTCGGTTAAAATAGCCAAAGCCGAACCGCCTTCTGTCTTATGAAAAAATGCGCAAAACTCCCGGGTGCGGGCAAGCGAAGGGCCGGAAGGCAAAGCCTTCCGGCCCTTCGCTTGCCCGCACCGTCCCCTGCGGAATCCCTTCCCCCCGAAAGTCCTGAAAACAAACGGGTAGAAACGGCCGGGAAATGCCCTTACAACAAGTCGAAATGCTCGAAAGCCAGAGCGATCCCGTCCTCGTCCACCGGAGTGGTTACGAAGTCGGCCGCCCGGCGGACTTCCGGCGCGGCATTGCCCATCGCCACACCCGTGCCCACGGCATGCAGCATCGCAATGTCGTTGCCTCCGTCGCCGAAGGCCATCGTATCCTCCATGCGGATGCCCAGATAGTTCACCATCCGGGCGATGCCTACATCCTTGCCGGCGCTCTCGGGGATCACGTCGCCGAAAAGAGGGCTCCAGCGCACCATCCGGCAATGGGAGAAATGAGCCATCACTTCCGCCTGCTGCTGTGGAGAGATGAACCAAAGCATCTGCGAAACGCCGCTGCGGGCCACCGCGATCCACTCCTGCAGATCGTCCGCAGGGGGCATCTCCAGATTGAGCTGGCGGCCGAGCAGAGCGACGTTTTCGTCCGTAAAATTGAGATGAAGCTTCTCCTGAGTTACCAAAGCGCACGGGAAAGCCTGTGAGGTCTGCTGCCAGGCAACGAGCGTTTCGATGTCTTCCCGGTCGATAAAACGCTCGAAGACCACCGTGCCGTCCGAGAGGAAACAACGGCTACCGTTGAGCGTGACATAGCCGTCGAACACGTCCGGCAGGTGTGCCTGATCGATGTCGGCCTTGCGGCGGCCGGAGGCTATAAAAAGTTTCACGCCTTTCTCACGTGCCCTTTGCAGGGCTTCGACGGCCGAATCCGGCACGCGGTGCGTACGGAAACTGAGCAGGGTTCCGTCCACATCGAAAAAGATAGCTTTTATCACGGTATGTATCGTTTTTTCTTGGTTTCTGACAAGGGTGCGGCTATTTGTCAATAAAATTCCACCTCCGTCGCCCCTTCGCCGTAAAGGTGGAACGGCGCATCGTAAAACCGGACGCGCGCATACCCGGAGATCAGACGGCGCAACTCCTCCTTGAGTACTCCGTCGCCCACACCGTGTATGAACACCATCCGGTGGATGATCCCTTCCCGGCGGGCTGCTTCGAGAGCCGTGCGGGCATAGTGCAACTGATAGTCCAGGATCTCGCCCGAGGACATCCCCCGCGGGGATTTGACCAGTTTTTCGATGTGCAGGTCGAGCACCCGTACGGGCGCCTCGCGCAGGTTTTTGTTCGTCGGCGGGGTGGGACGGCGGCGCTCGGCGTACTTGTCGTGCGTGAGGTAATCCCAGTCCTTGTCCCGGATGTATTCGGAGAGCCCTTCCCGAGCCTGCTCCTGCGAAACGATCTCGTTCGGAGCGCAGCGGTATTCGAAGCCATCGTCCGAGACGACCACCACCTTCCCATCGCCGACCGACTTGACCCGTCCTTTGATCTCGTCATCGACGAAGGCTACGCGCTCCCCTACCCGAAAGTCCCTTTCCATCGTTTAAATCCTCACATGTTCGAGCAGTTCCCCGGCTGCGACCTCGGTCTGCGTGCCGGCCGTCATATCCTTGAGGGTGAAGACCCCTTTTTCCACTTCGCTGCTGCCGGCGATCGCCACCCAGCGCACCGACTTCCGGTTGGCATAGTCCAACTGCTTGCCCAACTTGACGGCGTCGGGATACATCTCGGCCCGTACGCCCGCCGCCCGGAGCTGCTGCAAAGCCTTCATGGAATAATGCGCTTCCACGGCTCCCATGTTGGCCAGCAAGACGTCCACTCCGCGGTCCAGTTCCGCATCGAAACGCCCCAGTTCTTCCATCACCAGGCAGATGCGGTCCAGTCCGAAGGAGATGCCTACCCCCGAAACGTTCTTCATGCCGAAGATGCCCGTCAGGTCGTCGTAACGTCCTCCGCCGCCGATGGAACCCATCTCCACGCCTTGGGCTTTGACCTCGAAGATGGCTCCGGTGTAGTAGTTCAGCCCCCGCGCCAGGATCAAATCCAGGTCGAGGGTGGCGCTCTTGAGACCGAGCGAGCCTACCGCTTCGAAGATAAAGCGCAACTCGTCGATGCCTTTCCGCCCGGCATCGGTCCCTCCGAGGGTCTTCTCCAGCAGTTCCCACATCTGCTCCTGGGTCATGGGCGAGAGGAACGGACGGATGAGTTCGACCGACTGCGGGGTCAATCCTTTTTCGAGCATTTCGGCTTCGACGGCCTCTGCACCGATCTTGTCCAGTTTGTCCAGCGCGACGGTCAAATCGACGATCCGGTCGGGCTGTCCGGTTACCTCGGCCATGGCCGAGAGGATCTTCCGGTTGTTGATCCGTACCGATACCGGGATGCCCAGACGAGTGAACACCTCATCGTAGAGCAGGACCAACTCCACTTCCTGCCACAGGGAACGCGAACCTACCACGTCGGCGTCGCACTGGTAAAACTCGCGGAAACGGCCTTTCTGCGGGCGGTCGGCGCGCCAGACGGGCTGCATCTGGTAACGCTTGAAGGGAAAGGCGATCTCGCTCTGGTGCTGCACCACGTACCGGGCGAAGGGTACCGTCAGGTCGTAACGCAAGGCCTTTTCGCTCAGGTATTTGGTCGCATGCTGGCTATCCTTCTCGTCGAGTACTTCCCCGGGGACATCCCGCAGGTAGTCGCCCGAATTGAGAATCTTGAATATCAACCGATCGCCTTCGTCCCCGTACTTGCCCATCAGGGTGGAAAGATTCTCGAACGAAGGGGTCTGGATCTGCGAAAAACCGTAACGGGAAAACGCATCGCGCAAGACCGAGAATACGTATTCGCGGCGAGCCATCTCCGCCGGGGAGAAATCGCGCGTGCCTTTGGGTATGGAAGGTTTCTGTGCCATGGAATATCTTTTTCTTCTTTTTGCTTCGTTAGAGGGGAACAAAGGTAGTTTTTTTCCCGCGAAAAGCCATAAATTAGCCCCCCGAAACCTATATGCCAAATACCGGAACATGAGAGCTGTCATCCAACGCGTCTCCCGTGCCAGTGTAACGGCCGACGGAGTGCTCACCGCCTCGATCGGCACCGGTCTGCTTGTCCTTCTGGGCATCGAGGACGCCGACACCCCCCAAGACATCGAATGGCTCAGCGGCAAGATCGTCCGCATGCGTATCTTCAACGACGAGAACGGCGTGATGAACCGTTCGGTACAGGACGTCGGCGGAGACATCATCGTGGTGAGCCAGTTTACCCTGCACGCCTCCACCGTCAAAGGCAACCGCCCCTCCTACATCCGTGCGGCCCACCGGCAAACAGCCATTCCCCTCTACGAAGCTTTCCTGCAAAAGATCGGCGAAGACCTGGGACACCCGGTAGGAGCCGGGGTGTTCGGAGCGGACATGAAAGTCGACCTGCTCAACGACGGCCCGGTCACCATCCTCATCGATACCAAGGTCCGCGAATGACCCGTGCCAGCACCCGGGACACTTCCCGGGCATGGGTATAGACCATCAGATGGGTCGCCCCGGCGATGTCCTCCACCGGACTGACAAGTCTGCGGATGGGGAACAAAGCATCCCGGTGTCCATGGATGCGCCGCATACGGCGGATCTGAGAGGCATCGGCCGCCGGGAACTCCATGCAAGCCTGTATAGCAAAACGGAAATACCGCTCCGAAAGCGGCGCAAAAAAACGATCCACACTCCGCACTCCCTTTTCTCCCCGCTGCCCGGTAACCAGGTAGGCCCGCAGTTGCCGGTTTCGGAAGATCCCTCCGGGAAGCAGGCGGTAGAATTTCAACGCGCGCAAAAACCGGATGAGTCCGGGATATTCCGCTACACTGACGGCCGAAGACAGCACCACGATCCGCTCCAAGACGGGATGCTGCCGGGCGATCTCCTGCACGACAATCCCCCCGAAGGACACCCCGACCAAGAGGTCCGATGCGTCGAACTCCAGCCCCTGCGTCATCCGGGCGCAATACCGGGCGAGGTCCTCCCCCTGCTGCGGTTCGATCCATTCCACCGGATGCACCCGATACGCAGCGGGGAAGCGCATCTTTTCAAATACGGCACACGTACAGCCGATCCCGGGAAAGAGATAAATGGTATTCACTGGCTTTTTTCGCTATTACGGATAAAACACGGTAACAAAGCTAATCAAAATACCGCTTCTTTTTTCCCTCGGGGGGGCTTCTTTTCTCCGCCCGACACCAAAATACAAGGAAGGGGCCTGCCCCCTCGGCGACGACCAGTCCGAAAACTTCGTTTTCTCCTTGCCGCTGCCCTTGGCTTTTTTTACTTTTGTATGCGCATCCTCGTGCAGTGCCTCGAATGCGACAAAACGAACCATGCTTCTATTTCTGGACATAAGCGGCGGAGAACTTCTGGTGATCATCCTGGTAGGTATGCTCCTTTTCGGCAAGGACAAACTGCCGGGCATCCTGCGCGGCATTGCCCGGGGGACGGATTACCTGAAGAAAGCTTCCGAGGAGGTCAAACAACAGATCCACTCCGAGACAGGCCTGGGAGAAACCCTCGAAGGCCTGCGGGACGACCTGAAAAAGGCCGGTGAATCCGCCCGGGAAGACCTCCGGGAAGTAGCCGACCAGGTGCGGGAAACGGCCGAAGAGGTACGCATCGATCCTCCCCGAGAACAAGCTACCGGAGAAGAGTCTCCTTCCGCGGAATCTCCCCGCCCCGATACAAAACCCTAACACGCCCTGAACCCTCCCTTCTTTTGACCATGTGGCAGACACTCAACCAATGGGACACCGACCTTTTCCTGGCCATCAACCGCTTCGGATGCCGGGCGTTGGATCCGGTGATGATGCACGTAACGGACTATACGTTCGTCCTGCTGGGTGGGGCGGCCCTGTACTTTTTGTGGAAACACTTCGGGCTTCGAGACACCTTGTGGACGATCGTGTTCATCGCCCTGGCCATCACCCTGTCCGACCAGATCTGCGGCAACTACATCCGCGACCTGCACATCCGCCTGCGACCCTGCCACATGGAGGAACTGGCCGGAAAGTTCCGCTCGGTACGGGAATGGGAAACGGGGTACTGCGGCGGCTTGTACGGGTTTGTCTCGGCCCACGCCGGAAATGCTTTTGCCCTGGCCACCTTTGCCTGGAGCGCCCTTCGGAAATACCAGCCCCACATCGGTTGGTTCGTCTTTGTCCCGGCAGTTGTGATCGCCTATAGCCGCATCTACATCGGCGTGCACATGCCGGGCGACGTGCTGGTAGGAGGACTTATCGGGGCTGGTTGCGGAGCGCTTTGCGCTTGGGGCTATCGGAAATTCCGCCTATGGAAACCATCGCGGAAAGCCTCCTGCCTCCGATAGCCTATCTTCCTCCCCTCTCTCTTTCCAAGGAGAGGCTCCACCCCGAAAAAACAACGGAAATAAAACGAACTGCCTTTTGACACCCCGCAAATAGAGGGAAAAAGCCTCCCCCTTCGTCTGAAAAAACTACTGCTTGTAGAGATCCAACAGTCCTTCGGGAAGTCGAAGACGGATCTCCCGATTTTTCTTGTCCACCTTTTCGATAAAGTCGTCCACCACCGGCACCAGCACTTCGCGGCCCTGGTGTTCGATGACAAAAAGTGCTTGGGGGGATCGGTCGTCCACCCGCTGTATGAGACCTATCTCTGCACCGGAGGCAGCCTCCACCGCCCGATACCCGGCTACTTCGTGGTAATAAAACTGCCCTTCGTCCAGTTCGGGCAAACAATCCATCGGAAGATACGCCTCGCAACGCAACAAGTGCTCGGCCTCGGCTTCGGTGTCCACTCCCTCGAACTTGACCCGGAGGAATACGCCGGAGAGGGACGAACGCTGGATAAAAAAAGGAATCATTGCTCCTGCCCGTTGCAGGAACAATGATTCCATGTCTTGGTACGCCTCGGGGATGTCCGTATCCAAGCGGAGGACCACCTCCCCTTTGAAGCCGTGTTTCTTGACGATTTTACCGATGTAAAAACAATCTTCCTTCACGCTTCGAGGCTTTTTCCGGAAAGGTTTACTCCTTGTTTACTCCTGGGGAGCAGCCTCGCCTTCGGCAGGAGCTTCGGCAGCTTCTGCTTGGGCAGCAGCAGCGGCTTCCGCTTCGGCTTTGGCCGCTTCCGCAGCCGCTACCTTGGCAGCCAGTGCTTCAGCGCGGCGGGCATTGGTCTCGGCCTCGGCAGCGAGAGCGGCTGCCTTCTTCTCGGCTTTGGACTTCTGCAGGCTGTCTACCTTACCGTTTACTTTTTCTTCTTTCGCTTTGAGCCATTCGGCAAAACGTGCGTCGGCTACTTCCTGCGTGAAGGCACCTTTGCGTACACCGCCGTTGAGGTGCTTTTTCAGCAGCGCTCCCTTGTAGGAAAGGATACGCTGTGCCGTCAGGGTGGGTTGTGCGCCCTTCTCCAACCAAGCTACGGCGCTGTCCAGATTCAGGACGATGGTGGCGGGGTTGGTGTTGGGGTTGTACGTACCGAGTTTCTCGATGAAACGGCCGTCGCGTTTGTCCGTCGAATTGGCTACGACGATCTTGTAAAAAGGTTTGCCCTTTTTACCATGTCTTTGAAGACGAATCTTTACCATGTTGTTTTGTGTGGTTTACGAGGGTACCCGACCCTCCTAGTTAATGACATTTTTGCTTCCTACCCGAGAAAGCGGGGCAAAGATACGAATTTTTTGTTCTTTCAAAAAGATTTGCCCTATTTTTGTCCGGACGTATGAACACGCAATACCTTCATTCCAAAGCCAAAGCCTGGCACGCCGGCGAAGCCTCGGGGCATGACTTCGCGCACGTGGCACGCGTAGTATCCAACGCCGAGAAGATCCTGCGGGCCTACCCCGAAGCGGACCGCGAGGTGGTGATCGCCGCCGCCCTGCTACACGACGTAGCCGACCACAAACTGATCCCGCCGCAGAAAAAAGCCGAGACACTCGAGATGATGCGCCAGTGGCTCGTGCAAGCCGGAGCGCAGCAGGGGCAGATCGACCTGGTGCTGCACATCTGCACCAATCTCTCCTTCTCCACCACGCAGACCAACCTACCGCTTCCCCTCGAAGGGCTCATCGTCCAGGATGCCGACCGGCTGGATGCCATCGGCGCTATCGGCATTGCGCGCGCGTTCACCTACGGCGGGGCCCACAACCGGGAGATCTATCGGGAAGGCTCGAAGGACGACACGATCAGCCACTTTTACGAAAAACTCCTGCTGATAAAAGACCGGATGAACACCCGGGCCGGACGGCGTATCGCCCGCCAACGGCATCGTTTTCTGGAGTCGTTCCTTTCGGAATTTTTCAAGGAGATGCGGTTGTAAACGAAAAAAAACGACCCCTCCCTCCTCAAAAAAAACGGCC
>DCEW01000089.1:518-718 GCA_002314265.1 Flavobacteriales bacterium UBA1820 | reverse complement strand
GGCCGAAATCATAGTATAGAATATCAGGTGGATGTCTATCGAGGCAGCTCGCAAGCGCCCCCTTGCAGACATCCATCGGGATTACTTGAGGATCTGAGCGGTGGGGGCTTTGGTGTCCACTTTTTTGATGATGTCCACGATCACGCCGTTCTCGTCGATAACGTAGGTCTTGCGCAGGGTTCCTTCGGTCTTTTTCCCGT
>DCEW01000089.1:0-455 GCA_002314265.1 Flavobacteriales bacterium UBA1820 | reverse complement strand
ATGTTTCTGGGCAAATTTCCGGTGGGAATCCGCACTGTCCTTGCTCACTCCGACGATGCTGTACCCCTGAGCGAGGAAACGTTCGTAGTTGTCGCGAAGGTCGCAAGCTTCGGCCGTGCAGCCGGAGGTATTGTCCTTCGGATAGAAATACAACACCAGTTTCCGTCCTTTGAAATCCGAGAGCCGCAGGGTATTCCCCTCGGCATCCACGCCCGAGAAGTCGGGTGCTTTGTCGCCTATTTCCAACATGTGCTTTATCGTTTTTTTCGTTATTCCCAATCGTTAGGGTTCGATCGTCCAAGCGCTTGTCCGGCAAGCGTTTTTGCACGGGAGAACCTTCGGGCGAAGGTAGGAAGAATCTCCCGAACGGGAGTATATCCCGCATTGTTTCTTGCTAGGGCATGTATAGATTTTATCTATCGGGCAGGCAAGCGTACAGGCGGGCGGGCAAAAGG
>DCEW01000085.1:3089-6091 GCA_002314265.1 Flavobacteriales bacterium UBA1820 | reverse complement strand
CGCGACCACCGCAAGCTGGGCAAGGAATTGGATCTGTTTACCTTCTCCCAGAAGGTAGGCCCGGGACTTCCCCTGTGGTTGCCCAAGGGTACGGCTTTGCGTCGTCGCCTGGAGGATTTTCTCACGGCCGCCCAGAAGCGTGCCGGCTATGAGATGGTCATTACGCCCCACATCGGAGCCAAGCAGTTGTACGTCACCTCGGGCCATTTCGCCAAATACGGAAAGGACAGTTTTCAACCCATCCATACCCCCGAAGAAGGGGAGGAATACCTGCTCAAGCCGATGAACTGCCCGCACCACTGCGAGATATTCAATTCCCACCAGTGGTCGTACCGTGACCTGCCCAAACGCTATGCAGAGTTCGGAACGGTGTACCGTTACGAACAGTCGGGCGAGTTGCACGGGCTGACGCGCGTGCGTGGTTTTACGCAGGACGATGCCCATCTGTTCTGTACCCCGGACCAGTTGCTGAAGGAGTTCGAGAATGTGATCGACTTGGTGAAGTACGTGTTCGAGTCCTTGGGATTCAACGAGTACACGGCTCAAATCTCCTTGCGCGATCCGAACAATCCGGACAAGTACATCGGTAGCGACGAGAACTGGGAAAAGGCCGAGAGCGCCATCATCCGTGCGGCCAAGGACAAAGGCCTCAAGACGGTGGTGGAGTACGGCGAGGCGGCCTTTTACGGTCCGAAACTGGACTTTATGGTGCGCGACGCGATTGGCCGCAAGTGGCAGTTGGGGACCATTCAGGTGGACTACAACCTGCCGGAGCGTTTCGACCTGTCGTACATCGGAGCGGACAACCAGCCGCACCGTCCGGTGATGATCCACCGGGCTCCTTTCGGCTCGATGGAGCGTTTTATCGCCATCCTGTTGGAATCCACCGCCGGGGTGTTCCCCTTGTGGCTCACTCCGCAGCAAGGCGTGGTGCTGCCCATCAGCGACAAGTACAACGACTACGCCAAGCAAGTGGCCGATGCCCTCAATGCCAAGGACGTTCGGGTCGAAGTGGATTACCGCGGCGAGAAGATCGGCAAGAAGATCCGCGACGCCGAGGTGCAGAAGATCCCCTTCATGATTGTGGTAGGCGAAAAGGAACAGGCCGACGGGACGATCTCGGTACGGCGTCATACCCAGGGCGACTTGGGACAGATGACCGTCGAGGCGTTGGCTGCTGCGGTGAACGACGAGGTATCGCATTCGATCAAACAGTTCAAATAACCAACATAGTCTAACTAAACAACTTTTCGAGCCATCGCTTTACCAAACAACAAAAGACCGTTCAGGGGCCGTGTAGAGCCCCAGGCTCCCCAGCACAACATCAATGACCGGATCCGCGCCCGTCAGGTGCGGCTGGTAGGGGAGAATGTGGAACAGGGCGTCTATTCCATCGACGAAGCCTTGCGCATCGCCGGGGATTTGGGCGTGGATCTGGTGGAAATATCGCCTACGGCCGATCCGCCGGTGTGCCGCGTAGTGGATTACAGCAAGTTCCTCTACGAGCAGAAGAAACGCCAGAAGGCCATGAAGGCCAACGCGACCAAGGTGGTGTTGAAAGAGATCCGCTTCGGTCCGCAGACCGACGAACACGACTACGAGTTCAAAAAGAAGCACGCCATCCGTTTCCTGGAGGAAGGCTCCAAGATCAAGGCGTACGTCTTTTTCCGCGGTCGATCCATCATCTACAAGGATCAGGGCGAAATCCTGCTCCTGCGTTTGGCTACCGACCTGGAGCCCTACGGCAAGGTAGATCAACTGCCCAAGGTGGAAGGCAAGCAGATGTACATGCTGCTTTCTCCCAAGAAAAAGAAATAAGGCTTTTCCCTTGGCCGCTTCGGACCCGGCAAACCGGAGGGGCAGGGGAGAGAAGCAAAAGAGAAACATCACAGGAGACATTCTCATAAACATTTCAATCAATGCCTAAATTAAAAACCAAATCCAGTGCCAAGAAGCGTTTCAAGCTCACGGCATCCGGAAAGATCAAGCGCAAACACGCTTTCAAAAGCCACATCCTGACCAAGAAGGAGACCAAGCGCAAGCACAACCTGACCAAAGCCGGTCTGGTCGATGCCGCCGACATGGGCAGCATCCGCAAGCAACTCGTGCTCTAACGGGAAAGGATGGCGCGGGGCAGGTGTGAAAACGCCCGAAACCCTGCGTCGGTTTTTGTGTACGGATCGCGTATCCGTCGGTTTTCCCGCCGGGGAGGCTTGTCCTCCTGTCCGTGCGGATGGTTATTAACCCTGTGGCGGTGCAATAAAAGCGCTCCCGGACAAATCCCGAGCCGCCCGTCGCAAAAAAACAAACAAATCGTATGTCAAGATCAGTAAATGTTGTCGCTGCGCGCGAGCGCCGCAAAAAGATCCTCAAGCTGGCCAAAGGTAATTACGGTGCGAGGAAAAACGTTTGGACGGTAGCCAAGAACACCGTCGAAAAAGGTTTGGTTTACGCTTACCGCGACCGCAAACAGAAAAAGCGCAATTTCCGTGCTCTGTGGATCGTGCGTATCAGCGCAGGAGCCCGGGCTTACGGGATGTCCTATTCGGTGCTGATGGGCCGTTTGAAGAAAGCCGGTATCGAACTCAACCGCAAGGTGCTGGCCGACCTGGCTCTGAACAACCCCGAAGCCTTCAAAGCTGTCGTAGAGAAAGTAAAGTAAATCGTCGAACCGAAACGAGAATCTTCTCCGGATGTGATAGCCGCCCCTTTTGAAGGGGCGGTTTTTTTTGTTACTTTGCACTTGTGAAGCAGCAGGAAGTATTGAACGAATTGCCTCAGGAGACGGTACGGATGCTTTATCGCCGTCTCTCTGCCCTTCCCCGCGGCGAGGGTGCAGCACTCGGGGAAGCATGGAACGAACTGCGGGCCGTGTTTGAATACGCGGTGGCCAAAATGCTCGAAGGCGATCTGCGGGCATTCGGCACACAGTATTCCCGGATGGTATATTTGTGCAGCCGTTGCGGGGCGGGGGATCGTTTGCGGGCGGCGATGACGGCCTT
>DCEW01000085.1:0-3056 GCA_002314265.1 Flavobacteriales bacterium UBA1820 | reverse complement strand
CCCGCCGCACGGCGGGCGAAGGCCCTGCATCGCCGCAGGAGCTTTCGGAGCGCTTGTCCGAGTTGTTGTACATCCTGTACGGATTCAGCGGTGTGCGCCCTTCCGAAGAGGCCTTGTCGCAACTGCTCTCCCGGCGCGAGCAAGCCGTGCTGTCGGCTCCNNCCGGCCTGCCCGCACCGGCTTGTTTGCCGCCGTGGTTATCGCCGTATCGCCGATGCGCACCCACCAGACCCGCCGGTACTATCAACTTGAAGTCTTGGCCCGCGCTCAAGGAGGCCTGCAGGAGGAAAAGTACCGCATCGTCGTGGCCGAGAGTTACCCTTCGGGCGTGATCCGGGGGGATCTGATGCGCCTGCGGGAGATCGTCCGTCCGTATTGGGCGGTCAATATCACCGATCTGAAGCAAGGGGCTACCCCCTCTCTGCTGTACACCACCGCGGATACCCTCATCGTACTCGAACCCGATTTTCTGGTGGATGTAACCGACATCGCCGCTTGTTTTGACGGCGAGCAAGCCAATGCCAACATCTTTCTGCTCTCCAAACTGCTCCCCGACCGCGATTCGGAAGCCATGCTGCGCGGCACGCTGATCAACGATCTGCTGGACGCCTACCTGGAGGATGAAAAGGCCGACCCTCGGACGGTATTCCGCCAGGCGCTGTCCCGGAACCTGCTCAAAGCAGCCCGTTACGGCGGAGAAACGGTCCGCCGGATCTGGGACACGGTCGTGGCCGAACATCGGGACAACATCGCTGCCTTTGCCCGGGGCTTGCGGGGCCAGCGGGTGTGCGTGGAGCCTTCGTTTCTCTCGGCGCTCTACGGGATGCAAGGGCGTCTGGACGTGCTGACCGAATATCCGGACGACCCGGCTCTGAAGAACATCTACGAACTCAAAAGCGGCCGCCCGCCCGGCGGAACCGCACTGTGGCCTTCGCACCAGGTACAGGTGGCCTGCTACGACATGTTGCTCACCAGCGTGTACGGCCCCCGGAGAAGGGGAACATCCGCCTTGTTTTATTCCTCGGCATCGCAGTATCCGGTGCGCAATTTCCTCTCTTCTGCTACCGACCGGCAGGCGATCGTCGCCTTGCGCAATGAACTGATCGATCGGGTGTACCGCCTGGCCGAAGGCGACCTTTCTCCGCTGGAAGTCCTCGATGCGGCGCATTTCGGGCCTTCGCCCGCCTACCTGCGGGAAGCTCTCGAGCAGTTCGCTTCGTTCTACCGGGGAATGTCGCCTTGGGAGCGGAAGTATTACGGAGCGTTTTTGTCCTTTACCCTTCGGGAAATGCTGGCGGCCAAGACCGGCGCTTTCCTGCGTCCGGGGCGCGAAGGGACGGCCTCCCACGGCTATGCCAGCCTGTGGAGGGATTCGTACCGGCGCAAGCGGGAGAACTATGCCGTGGTGGACTCCCTGTCCTTGGAATGGTACGACCGTCGGGAACACGTCCTGCATTTTGCCATCCGCGAGCCGGTGGAGCATACCCTCCGCGCGGGCGATCCGGTGGTGTTGTATCCCTACCACGGCCAGCGGGACGATGTACTGCACAACCGGGTGGTCAAGGGAACTCTGCGGGCAGTGGAAAACGACCGCCTGGAGTTCGTCCCCCGGGGGGCGCGTGCGGAGTTGGAGTATTTCCGCAGTGAAGACCGTTGGGTGGCCGAGCACGACATGATGGAGCGGGGATATTGGTCGTCGGTGGCCGGAATGTACACTTTGTTCTCTGGCCGTTCGGTGGCGCGGGGAGCGGTGTCGGGTACGTTGCGTCCCGGGGAAGGCGATTTTCCTTACCGGGAGCAGGCGAAACTCACGCCGGGACAGAATGCGGCGGTGCGCGGCGCGTTGCGGGCGCGGGAGTATTTCCTGTTGCAGGGGCCTCCGGGTACGGGAAAGACTTCCGGGGCGCTGATGGGGATCGTCCGCAATGTACTGGACTGTACGCGCGATACGCTCACGATACTGGCCTTTACCAACCGGGCGGTAGCCGAGATAGCCGACCGTTTGCGTCGTGCGGAGATCGACTTTCTGCGCTTGGGACACGAGTCTGCCGCGCAGCAGGACCGTACGCTCTCCCGGGTGGCGGAGGGGATGAAGATAAACCAGTTGCGCGAGTATGTCTCTTCCCGGCGGGTGATCCTTTCGACGGTATCGGCGTACGTGTCGCGGGCGGACGACTTGAAGGAACTCTTTCCCCGCGATGTGGCGCTGGTGGACGAGGCTTCCCAATTGACAGAGGTGCAGTTGGGGGGTGTACTGGCCGGTTTTCGGAAGTTTGTCCTGCTCGGCGACCAAAAGCAGTTGCCGGCAGTTACCTTGCAGAGCGGGGCGTATGCGCGGGTGGAAGATCCCGACCTGCGCGCAAAGGGTCTGTACGATCTGCGCGATTCGCTCTTTGAACGCTTGTGGCGCTATGCCGAACAGCAGGGCTACGAGGGGGTGCGGGCGATGCTCGATACGCACTTTCGGATGCATGAGCAGATCGCCGAACTGGTCAATCCGTTTTATCAGGGGCGATTGCGCAGCGGGACAGCGCGTCAGCGCGCTTGCCGCCAGGAGCCTCGTTTGTGTTTTATCCCTTCGCAGTACGAACCGGTCTTCAAGCGGCACCGCGGCGAGGCGGAGACGGTCTCCCGGCTCTTGCGGGAGATCAAGCAGCGCTATGGGAAACGTTTCGGAGCCGATACGGTAGGGGTGGTAACGCCTTGGCGGGCGCAGGTGGGGGTGATCCGAGCACAGATCGAAGACGATCCGCAGCTTTCCGAAAACGTGACGGTAGATACGGTCGAGCGTTTCCAGGGAGGGGAGAAGGACATCATCATCGTTTCGATGGCGGTATTCGATCCGGTGCAGATGCAGCTGGTGGAGTCCGCCGATGCCCAGGGAGAGGTGGACCGGAAGCTCAACGTGACGGTGTCCCGGGCACGGGAGCAACTGATCGTGTTGGGGTATGAGCCGGCTTTGCAGGCCAGTGTGTTTTACGCGCAGTTGTTGGAGAAGATCCGCCGGAGTGGAAAGTAGGGGGCGGGCAAACGCGCGGAGCGTGGGGGCAAGCAAA
>DCEW01000048.1 GCA_002314265.1 Flavobacteriales bacterium UBA1820 | reverse complement strand
GGAAAACAAGGTTTTCCAACGGCCGCTTCGCTTGCTCGCCCCTACCGGGACTCATTCAGGGAAAAACACCCCGATCAACGGAGACCTTTAAGCATCTCGCGGAAGATGTACTGGGCGGATACTTCGCGGTTTTTGGCCTCCGGGATGACGATGCTGGCCGGAGAGTCGAGCACCTGCTCGGAGACGATGACATTGCGGCGCACGGGCAGGCAGTGCATGAAACGCCCGTTGTTGGTCAAAGCCATCTTGCGGGTGTCGATCATCCAGTCGTAATCCTTCTTGAGGATCTGCCCGTAATGCGTATAACTGGACCAGTTCTTGGCATAGACGAAATCCGCCCCTTCGAGCGCCTTTTCCTGGTCGTACTCGATACGCGCCCCTTTGGTAAATTTTTCACACAACTCGTACCCCGGAGGGCAGGTGATGACGAAGTCCACCTTTTTCGAAGCGGTCATAAAATCGGCAAATGCATTGGGCACACTCTGCGGCAAGGCGCGGGGATGCCCCGCCCACGAAAGGACGACCTTGGGACGCTCGGTGCGCTTGAACTCCTCGATGGTGATCAGATCGGCCAAAGCCTGAAGGGGGTGCGAGGTAGCACTTTCCAGGCTCACGATCGGCACATCGGTGTACTGGATGAAGGCATTGAGAACCCTTTCGGAATAGTCGAACTCCCGGTCCTTCAAGCCCGGGAAGGAACGTATCCCCAGGATGTCGCAATACTGCGCCATCACGGGAGCCGCCTCGCGGATGTGTTCGGCCGTCGAGCCTTCCATCACCACGCCGTCCTCGAATTCCAGCGCCCACCCGTCGGTACCGACATTCATCACAATGACATTGGCTCCCAGATTCTGCGCCGCCCGCTGGCTGGAAAGCCGCGTGCGCAACGAAGAGTTGAAAAAGATCAGACCGATGGTCTTGTTCTCACCGAGGTATTTCTCGGCATAAGGATTCTTCTTGAGTTCCAGCGCTTGTTTTACGGCGGCGTCCACATCCTGCAAATCCGCCGCACAAGTAAATTTTCTCATGGATCGTATCGATATTTATTCTTTTCCTTTCTCCTTGCCGGGACTTTCCAGGGAAAAACCCACCGCATCCGGCAAGTCCCGCACCCAGTCCCGTCTCTTGGCATAGCGCGCCAGCATCCCCACGTAAAGCATGTCCCCGCCGCTGGCCACGATGAAAATCACCGAAAGGGCATATACGAACACGCTGCCCTCCATCACCGCCGCCACCGCCGGCAGCAACCCCAAGCCCACCAAGGGAGCCAAACACACGACCGTCATCTGCCAGGCGCGCAACGGCACCCGCGAATGGGCAAAAGGCGAAAGCGTCTTCCGGTCGAAACCGAACTCCAGGCTTCGCCATCCTCCCCGCGCCAACAGGACGATCGCCACTCCGTGCAAGCCTTCATGCACGAACACCCCGACCAGCAACGCCGCTACGAAGATCAGCAGCCACATCACATACCGGAGCAGCCAAGGGCCCAATCCCCACACGTGCGCCTGCCTCCAAAACGAAAAATCCCAATGAGGAAGCCGGGCGATGAACACCGCCGCCGCCAGGAGCAACACCGGCCAAAGGATGTACCGGGCGGTCTGCCGGTTGGCCTGTTCGAGGGTTATCCGGTACTCCATCGTTTCGAGCCGGGCGGTGTTTTACTCGACCGAAGCGAGGAATTCGTCCAAGGTGAGGATCGTCAGTTTTTCATCCTCCGTCCACTCGGGGCTCACCCGCGGATCGGGCAGACCCGGCAGATTGGCGATGGCATCCGAGATGACCACCACCCGAAAATCCCGCTCGCGCAAACCGTCCACCGCATACTTCACGCATACATTGCCCGAAACACCGTACACCACCGCCGTATCGCGCCCCGTCTCGTCGTAGAGCGCCTCGACGAAGTCGTCCATGTTGGGATTGCCTTCGAAGACGTCAAAGGCATCCTTGGTCACCAGAAATTCCCGCCGGTGGGCCGTGTCGAAATCTCGATACAGTTTTTCCCACGAGATCATCAGCGGCTTCTGCGGACACGTTTCGGGGATGAGTTCCGCCCCGGGCGTTTCGGCCATGCAATGAGGCGGGAACGTGGTCTTGAAATCCGGGGCATCGGACAGTTCCGCACTCTCCTGGTAATGATAGTCGGCCGAGGACACCACCGGAATGCCTTTCTCCCGGGCAAAAGTCGTCAGCCGCGCCAAGGCGGGACGGATCTCCCGGGCTCCCGGCACGTACAAGGCACCGGTTTCTTCCATGAAGTCCCGCTGGGTATCCACATTCCAGAAAAACACCTTCTTCAGCTCCATCGTCTGTCGTATTTTGATCGTTGTACTATTTTCTTTTTTCTCCGCGGGTTCTCCGGGCGATTTCAATAACGCACACTTCTCTTTCTCGTTTTCCCATCATTGGCCTTCCTTCCCTTCCGCCCCTGTCTCTTTGCTCTTGTATTCTCGGCCCTTATCGTATCGCCCCCTGTTCTTTTGCCCGGGATGTTAAAACCCGGCCGCCCAGCGAACGAGCCCCACTTTCGGGCGGAGCCATCACCACTTCTCGGTCAAGGCTTCCACCGCGGTGCAAAGTTCGTCCACCTGCTCCTGGCCAATGGTCAGAGGCGGGAGGAAACGGATCATCGCCGGATTGGATGCCGAGCCGGTAAAGATATGCTTTTTGAGCACGAGATGCTTGCGCAGTTCGGCGATCGGCCGGTCGAATTCGACTCCCAGCATCAATCCCCGACCCTTTACCGCCACCACGTGGGGCAACTCGGCAAAGCGCCGGGCGGCATACGCACCGATACGCGCCGCATTGTCCATCAGGTGTTCGTCCTGCATCACGTCGATCACCGCCAGGCAAGCCGCACACGCCAGATGGTTTCCACCGAAAGTGGTGCCCAGCATCCCGTAACGCGCCTCGATGTCGGGGGCGATCAGGATACCGGCGACCGGGAAGCCGTTGCCGATCCCCTTGGCGACCGATATGATGTCGGGAGAAATGCCGGCATGCTGGAAAGCGAAGTATTTCCCGGTACGCCCGCAGCCGGACTGCACCTCATCGAGGATGAGTTTGGTCCCTGCCGCGTGGCACTCCCGCTGGAGGGCCTGGAGAAATTCGTCGGTGGGAACCCCCATACCGCCTACCCCCTGAATGCCTTCGACGATTACCGCGCAAACGTCGCCCTGAGCCAACTCTTTCCGAACGGCCTCGATGTCGTTCAAGGGGACAAAGGTGCGCTTTTGGACGTCGTTTACCGGAGCGACGATCTTGGGATTGTCCGTTACGGCCACAGCTTCCGACGTCCGTCCGTGAAACGAACGGGAGAAGGCCACCACCCGATCCCGCCCGGTGGCGAAGGATGCGAGTTTGATGGCGTTTTCATTGGCTTCCGCGCCGCTGTTGCACATGAAGAAGGTGTAGTCCTCCATCCCGCTGATGTGTCCCAGATGCTCGGCCAAGGTACGCTGGAGGGTGTTGATGACCGAGTTGGAATAGAACCCCAGGCGGGCAACCTGCCGGGAGATCGCTTCCACATAATGGGGGTGGGCATGGCCGATCGAGATGACGGCATGTCCTCCGTAGAGGTCCAGGTATTGTTCACCGGCGGCATCCCATACGTGGTAGCCTTGTCCGCGTACGATGTCCACATCGTACAGAGGATATACATCGAACAGTTTCATTTTCGTATCTTTTGCTTGTAGCCCTCTTCCGGCGGGCGTCCCGGTCGGAGGGTCCGATGAGCTTTCCCTCCCCGCCTGTTCCGCCCCCGAGCACCGAGGGATTTTTTGTGTTTTCTTTTTCCTTCCTTTTCTCTCCCGCCTTTTCTCTCCTGCTCTTCCTCCTCTCCCTTCCCTCGCGCTCCTCTCGGTTTCTCCCCCTGCGATCAACCCCGGAAGGCGGACGAGAAGAAACGTCTGGCGAAAACCGGGGACGAAGCCCCCCGGAAGAGGGAAAAAACGGATCAGAATGCGGAGCCTTTCAAGTCGAGTCCCATGTCCTCCGGCAGGCCGAACATCAGGTTCATGTTCTGTACCGCCTGACCCGAAGCACCTTTGATCAGATTGTCGATCACCGAAGTGATCAGCAGTTTGTTCCCGTGTTTGTGCAAGCCCAGGACGCATTTGTTGGTATTGACCGCCATCTTCATGTGCACCTGCGGCGCATCGGAAAGCAGGGTGAAGGCAGCCGAACGGTAAAAGTCGGCATAGAGACGGCGCGCCTGCTCCAAGTCGCCCTCGAAGTCGGTATAGGCCGTGGCGAAGATCCCTCGGGTATGGTTGCCCCGCAGGGGCAGGAAATAGATCTCGTGATCCAGCGAGCCGTTCAGACGGGTCAAGGTCTCCTTGATCTCGCCCAGATGCTGGTGCGTAAAGGGCTTGTAGTACGACAGGTTGTCCGCCCGCCAGGAGAAATGCGTAGTAGCCGAAGGTTTGACCCCCGCTCCGGTAGAACCCGTGATGGCATTGACATGGACATCGCTGTTCAACAGACCGTTTGCCGCCAGGGGGGCCAATGCCAACTGGATGGCAGTAGCGAAACACCCCGGATTGGCAATGTCGTGCGCACGGACGATCTTGGCCCGGTTCACTTCCGGCAAGCCGTACACGAATTTGCGCCCCATGAAACGCGAATCGGCCTTCAGGCGGAATTCGTTCGAAAGGTCAATGATGCGCGTGTGTTCGCAAAACGGGTTTTCTTGAAGGAAATGCCCCGAGTCCCCATGCGCCGTGCAGAGGAACAGGACATCGACCGTGGGATTGACCTGATCGGTAAAACACAGGTCCGTCACGCCCAGCAAGTCGTAATGGATGCTGTGAAGTGGCGCGCCGGCACTCGAAGTGGAATACACGAAATCCACCTTGACCATCGGGTGGCGCAGGATGATGCGCAGGAGTTCGCCGGCCGTATATCCGGCACCGCCCACGATCCCTATCTTGAGTTTTCGCTGCGTCTGTTCTATCATTTCTTATCTATGTCTTCTAAATAAACGTCTTCCAATTGTCCTTGCAACCAACGGGGACGGGTCGTATCCGCTCTGGGAGCCGGAGCCTGCGTACCCCCCAGCGGCAAACGCCGACGTTTCCACGCCTCGATACCCCCTTTGAGGTTGTACACCATATAGCCCCGCTCGGAAAGCATCTGCGCAGCGCGTGCGCTGCGCACCCCGCTGCGGCAATACACGGCAAAGGGAGTCTTGTGGCTCAGGCTGTCCACCGACGCCCAAAACGCCGCCGTATCGGCCACCGGCAGGTTCAACGCTCCCTTTATATGCTCGTCCGCATATTCCTGCGGAGTGCGCACATCGATCACGTGAACCTTTTTGTTGGAGGTGAGCAGCGAATAGAACTGCATCGGCGGCAGGTCCATGTAACTTTTCCCGCAACCGACGGCCAAAAGCGCGCACACCGCCAGCCCTATTGCCCGGGAGAGGCTTCGACGACCCATCGAGGAGTTCCCTTGCTTATTTTTCGTTCTGGGAACCCTTCACGGCAATGCCCTGTTTGTCCAAACCATTGACGTGGTAGTAGATCTTGTTGGGCAGGGCCAGCACCTTGATGAAGCCTTCGGCATCGCGGCCGCTGAAGGCCTTGTTCATCTCGCCGTATTCGCCGTAGCCGGAGTTCATCAGGTCGTAAGGCGACTGCACGCCCTCGACCATAAAGGTGTAAGGACGCAGGATTACCCCCACGCGGCCCGTAACGGAACGCTGCGAATCCTCCAGGAAGGCTTCCATGTTGCGCATCACCGGATCCAGGTATTGGCCCTCGTGCATCAGCATCCCGTAGAAGTCGCCGATCTGCTGTTTCCAGTAAGCCTGCCACTTGGTCATGGTGTGCTTCTCGAGCATGTGGTGTGCTTTGATGATCACCAGCGCGGCAGCCGCCTCGAAACCTACACGGCCCTTGATGCCGATGATGGTATCGCCCACGTGCATGTCGCGGCCGATGGCATAGGCCGAAGCGATCTTTTCCAATTCGGTGATCACCTTCAGCGGAGACATCTTCTGCCCGTCGAGGCCCACCGGCTCGCCTTTCTCGAAGTCGATGTACACCGTGCGGACTTTCGTCTCGGTGAGTTGGCTGGGATAAGCCTCTTCGGGCAGGGTCTGTTCCGAGTGGAGCGTTTCCACCCCGCCGACCGACGTACCCCAGATGCCCTGGTTGATGGAATATTTCGACTTTTCCCACGAAGCATCCACCCCGTGTGCCTTCAGGTAGTCGATCTCCTGCTGACGAGTAAGTGCCAAATCACGCACCAGAGCGATGATCTCGATCTCGGGAGCCAAAGTCTGGAAGATCATGTCGAAACGCACCTGATCGTTGCCTGCACCGGTCGAACCGTGTGCCACGGCATGCACGCCGATCTGCTTGGCATACTCGATGATGGCAATAGCCTGGAATACGCGTTCGGAGCTTACCGAAATGGGATAGGTGTTCCCGCGCAGGACATTGCCGAAGATCATATAGCGGATGGCCTTGTCGTAAAACTCCTGGGTGATGTCGATGTTGCAGTGCGATACGGCTCCCAGAGCGAGCGCTTTCTTCTCGACCTCCTCGAGCTGCGAGGGGGAGAATCCGCCGGTATTCACCAGGGCGGTATAGACATCGTAACCCTTTTCCTCCTTGAGGTATTTTACACAGAACGAGGTGTCCAG
>DCEW01000090.1:3280-6423 GCA_002314265.1 Flavobacteriales bacterium UBA1820 | reverse complement strand
TGCGGGCGTAGTTCTCGCCCAGCAGCAGGGCGTTGAAGGTGCGGATCAGCAGGAACGAGGCAGCCATCCCTACGATGCACACCGCCAGGAAGATGTAGAAAAACCCGTCGGTCATGGCCCGGGAAAAGCTCCCCTGGCTCCAGAGGATAAAGGCGAAGTTGGCATCTTTGTTGCCCGAAAACTGCAGTACCGATACCAGTGCCGAAGCCAGGTATCCTACCATGATGCCTGTGATCAGCAGTGCCGTGTTGCCCACCATGCGCCGCGAGACGGCCAGCAGAAAGACCAGCACGGCGGTGCTTCCGGCCAAAGCCGCCAGGATCTGCCACAGGGGGCTTACCACCAGCGAAAGACCGAACAGCGAAGCGCAGAACGTGATCAGGGCTACGGCCAGCGAAGCCCCGGAGCTGATCCCCAGGATGGAAGGGTCGGCCAGCGGATTGCGGAACAAGGTCTGCATCATCAGGCCGCACACGCCCAGCGCTCCGCCTGCCACCAGAGCCGTTATGGCCTCCGGCAAGCGTTTTTCCAGGACGATCACCTCGGTGATCGAGCCTTCCCCGCCTCCCAGCAGGACATCCAGCACGTCCCGAAGGGGGATGGCGACCGTACCGGTGGCGATGTTCAAGGCCAGCAGCACGGCGATGGCTCCCAACAGTCCCGTGGCGACGAGCACGTATCCCGGGTGTCTTGCCGCAGAGCGGGGAAAGGGGCAGTTTTCCGGCAGAGTGTTCATTGGCGTTCGATGCGCTGGTAGTAATAGGGACGATAGTCTTTCTCGCGCGGCAGGTAGGTGAAGTCCGAGAGTACCCGGTCGGGGTAGACGATGCTCTGTTCGAAATACGGGGCGCCATGGTCCGAATTGCAGATAAAGATGTCGCCGTTGCGGAAAGCCTTGAAGCGAGTGTAAAGCCGGTTTTGTTCCTCAAGCGATTTCAAGGTCGGAGAGTCGCCCATGCCCGTTTCGAAAAACCAGACGTCGGCTTGCCAGGCTCGCGCCAGCACGCTCTCCAGGTCCAGGGCCAGCGAACCGGTTTGTGGGGTGTCCGCCCACGGGAAGTCCAACGCCGCGTCGCGGAAAAGCACGGCCTTGTAGCTTTCCCCGGCCGGCATGTACCATACTCCCTGGTAGGGGAGGGAGGAGACCACTTGCGGGCGAGTGCCGCTGGCTTGGGCCTGCTGGCAAATGTCTCGGTAACGCTGCTCGATCTGCGCGAACAGGCTGTCGGCCTGCGCGCGGCAGTCGAAAAATTCGGCCGTGAATTTCAGCCATTCGCTGCGGGCCAACGGGTGGTTTTCCCAAGGGGAAAGGTCGTAGAGCATCGGTACGCGGATGCCTTTTTCGAGCGTGGTGATGTCTTCGGTGCGTCCCGGGGAAAAGAATACAGCATCGGGCGAGAGGACCAGCAGTTTTTCGGTATCGAACTGCCAGCCGTTGAAAAATTCTCCCAGATCCTCCCTTTCGGCCAGGACTGAGTTCCGCTCGAGGGCTGCCCGCGACCCGATGCTCCGGATGGATTGCTCGCATCCCAGAGCCGCGATCAGACCGATCTGGGTGGAATGCGCCACTGCTACGTTTTCCAGCGGAATGCGCACGGGTACGACATCGGGAGGGATCGTGTCCGGCTGGTGCCCTTCCCGGTAGAGGAGGTATCGTTTCAGGATCTTGGAGGTGTCGGCCGGCTGATAGGTGGTTACCAGGATGCCTTGCGGGGTTTCCTGGGTGTCGAACAAGCGTGCGTAGGCCGGTTTCTCGACGTTTCCGGTAGTCGGTTCGGTGTTTTTGTGCCCTTGGCAGGCCAGCGTGAAGGCCAGTGCGAAGGTCAGCCCGGTCCAACGGGCGGCGGCAGATAGAAAAGAAGGCGAAAACATCACTTTGCTCCCAAGTTTTAAGACCCTCTCGGACGGTATCCCGGCTCGTCGGTGCGTTGGCAGGCGCAACGACTCTACGGTTGTGGGCACAGCTGCGGATGGATCCCGCATTCCCCGCCCGGGGGCTTCGGTTATCGGAAAGTCCAAAGGTACGGAAAAATCCTCCGTCCGGACAAGGGTTCGGGACGGGTTTTCTCTCGCCCGATGTGTTTTGAAAAGCTGCGACTGGCCGGAAAGGTGTTTGCGCGAGGGTTGCCCGGTGAATGTTTAGAAGAAAAGACAAAGCCGAGCGATTGCCGGGTACGTCCTTCCCAAGGGAATGTCCGGAGGATCAGCAGGCCGATCTTCTGGGGACAGTGAATAAAAAACCGCGCCCCCCTTTGGGGGCGCGGCATTCGATTGCTGAAAGATTCAAACAGGGTTACAGGTTGCTGGCGCCCCGCAGGACTTTGGAGTCTTCGTAAGGCAGCAACTTGCCGTTCATGGTCATGCGTTGTCCGCTGAAGTTGGGCTGGATAGCCGCCATGGCTGAGTTGGTTCCATGCGGCAGGGTGATGTCGACCGTGGCCGAGATCTGCGGGCCGGATACCGAGAAACTGAAGGAGACATCCCCGTTGTTGGCTACATTGTAACGTGCATTGGAGATGGTGCCTTCCACCGTTACTCCACCGAAACCGTTGAGTCCGTTGCCTTGCATCGAGGCGATCTGCACGGTAGCCTGGTCGCCTTGCAGGCTGATGAAGTTGGTGTAGGAGTTTACGAAGAAACTTTGGCCACTGCGGAACATGATCTGGCTGCCTTCCAGGACAAAGTCGCGGGCGACGATGGCTTGCTTGGCGGCCAGGAATGCCTGCATTTCTTCGGTCTTTACCAAGACATCCTGCGCGTCGCGCTGGGCGTCGCGTTGTGCTTTGGCCTGGGCTTTGGCTTCCTTGCGGGCCTCTTTTTTGGACTGCTTGTCGGTGGATTGTGCTTGGACCGCGCTTACTGCGAAAAATAAGAGGGCGGTCATCAAAAGAATTCTTTTCATGTTTGGTTTAGGTTTTTGGTTGTTAATAATATTTCCTGTTCAAAACACTTTCTTCAAAGTTATGCAAACAATTTTTAACATCCAAATATACAAAGGAAAAATAACCCTATAATCTTAAATCCTCCTTAAGACCGCATAATAGTTCTTAAAAATGAAGTATTTTTGCAGGACAGGATCAACGACAGGCCGTCCCATCGCGCGTGCCGCAAGGTACGCGAGGAAAGTCCGGGCACCGCAGGGC
>DCEW01000090.1:2839-3271 GCA_002314265.1 Flavobacteriales bacterium UBA1820 | reverse complement strand
AAAGGCGGGGTAAGAGCCCACCGTCGCCGTGGCGACACGACGAGCCGTGCAAACCTTACGGGGTGAAATGCCGCGTATACCGAAAAGCCCTTCGGGGCGGAGTGCTGCCCGTGCTCTGTTTTTCGGGGGGTAGGCAGATAGAGGTTGCGGGCGACCGCAATCCCAGATAAATGATGGGAGCCGACGGGACTTCCCGACGGTACAGAACCCGGCTTACAGGCCTGTCGTTTTTTATTTTCAGAGTGTATTTTGTTTTCCCTGACATCTTCTTGAAGGACAAGGCAGAGGAGGGCATTATCCCTTCTGTAGCTCCTTCCTTTTTTATTTCGCCCTCCTCCTTTTTTAATCCCTGTCAGGGAAGCCATGTTTTCCCCCATTCCACGGTTGTGGGGATAGAAAGGGAATATGTCTTTCCCTGTTTTTGGATAAAAC
>DCEW01000090.1:0-2733 GCA_002314265.1 Flavobacteriales bacterium UBA1820 | reverse complement strand
CGCTCGGCTTTCACTATTTTTGTTTTTCCTTGGAGTCGCCGCAACTTTTGCGGTATCCCGAGGTTAAGGATATAGAAAACACATAACAGAAGGAAACACGATGAAACCGATAGACGAAAAAGCAGAAGCGTTTCTCAAACAGTACATCGACACCCCTTCGCCCACCGGATTTGAGTACGGAGGGCTGAAGCGGTGGTTGGATTATACCCGTCCGTATGTCGACCGGCAGTTTACCGATGTGTACGGGACGGCCGTCGGGGTGATCTCGCCCGACAAGCCTTACAAAGTGGTCATCGAGGGCCATGCGGATGAAATATCCTGGTTCGTCAATTACATCTCCCCCGAAGGTCTGCTGTACGTGGTGCGCAACGGAGGCTCCGATCACATGATCGCCCCTTCGAAGATGGTGAACATCCATACCGAGAACAACGGCATCGTACGCGGGGTGTTCGGTTGGCCGGCCATCCATACGCGCCTGCGGGCCGGGATTGCCAAGGAAGAGACCCCCAAGACCGACAACCTGTTCATCGATGTGGGCGCCAACGATCGGGCCGGGGTCGAGCGTCTGGGCATCCAGGTGGGCGACGTGATCACGTATCCCGACGAGCTGACCGTCCTCAACGGCGACAAATACGTAGGACGGGCGCTGGACAACCGGATGGGCGGTTTTATGATCGCGCAGGTGGCCCGTTTGCTGCGGGAAAATGAAGTCGAGTTGCCGTTCTCCCTCTATCTGGTCAATTCCGTTCAGGAGGAGGTGGGGCTCAACGGAGCGCAGATGATCTCCCGTACGATCGTCCCCGACGCGGCCATCGTTACCGATGTGACGCACGATACTTCCACCCCGATGATCGATGCAAAGGTCGAAGGCGATATCAAGTGCGGCGCCGGTCCGGTCATTTCCCGCGCTCCGGCCGTTCAGAACAATCTCCGCGCGCTCATCCTGCAGGCCGCCCGCAAGAACGAGATCCCGTACCAACTGGCAGCGCATTCGCGTTCGACGGGTACCGATACCGATGCGTTCGCTTTCTCGGGCAAGGGCATTGCTTCGGCGCTCATCTCCCTGCCGCTGCGCTACATGCACACCACGGTCGAGATGGTCGCCCGGGAGGACGTGGAAAATACCATCCGCCTGATTTACCAAAGCCTGCTCGAGATACCCTGCGGCGAGGATTTCCGTTACATAAAACTGTAAGGAAGGCATGGAGCAGCTTTACCCGCTGACGTTCGTCCCGGTGTACAAGGAAAAAATCTGGGGCGGCGACAAGATCCGCACGGTGCTGGGCAAGGACTATCCCGGCCTAGCCAATTGCGGGGAAACGTGGGAGGTGTCCGGGATCGAAGGCGAGGAGTCGGTCGTGGCCGAGGGTGCGCTGGCAGGGCGGAATCTACGTGAGATCGTGGCTGCTTACGGAGCGGCGCTGGTCGGCGAGAGGACTTGGGCGAACAGTGGGGCCGATTTTCCGCTGCTGGTCAAGTTCATCAGTGCGCAGGACGATCTGTCCATCCAGGTGCACCCGGACGACGAGGCGGCCCGCCGCGAAGGGCTGCTGCGCGGGAAAACCGAGATGTGGTATGTGTTGGATGCCGATCCGGGAGCCTGTCTGGTGTCGGGCTTTTCCCGGCCGATCACCCGGGAGGAATACCTGGAGTATTTCCACTCGGGACGTCTGGAGGAGATCCTGCACCGCGAACCCGTCCACCGGGGCGATTGTTTTTTCCTGCCGCCGGGACGGGTACACTCCATCGGGCGGGGGATTCTCCTGGCCGAGATCCAACAGGCAGCCGACGTAACGTACCGCATTTACGATTTCGAACGCCGGGATGCCCAGGGACGTCTGCGCGAACTGCACGTGGAGAAGGCTCTGGAAGCAATGGACTTCTCGGCATCGGGCGACCCGAAAGTGCATTACACCCTTCGGGAGGACGTACTCATCCCGCTGGCTGAATGTCCGTATTTCTCCACCGGACTGTTGCATGGCCGTCGGCCTTTGCTGCGGGAGACGGCGGGCGAATTCGTGATCCACACCTGCGTGGGAGGCCGAGGCCGGCTGCGGGATGCGCAGGGCCGGGTAGTGGAACTGCGCCCGGGCGTATGCGTGCTCACTCCGGCTTGTCTGGAGCGTGTGGAGATCTTACCGGAGGAAGTGGGCGTGGAGCTGCTGGAGACGCGTCCGGCGTAACGCCCTGTCGAGGAAGAGGAAAGCAACCGTTCATTATAATTATTCAACCACGAAAACCTTTGAAACCATGGTAACTTTCCTTGTTCTTTCGGACCTTGTGATACTGGTCGTCGGTATCCTGCAGATCATCCTGTTTTTCAAAATATGGGGCATGACCAACGATGTCAGAGCCTTGAAGAAGAAATTTACGCTTTCCCCCGCATCCCTTTCCACATCGGAGATCCTCAAGGAGAGCTACAAGGGCAATCCCGAGCTCTCGAACTTTCTCTTCGACGCGGTCTATAAAGATATGGAAGCCGTCTGGAACGATCGCGCGGCATCCGTCTACGACCAGCAGACCCAATGTTGGGTGGAGAATGACGAGGCGTTCATGACAAAGCGGATCCAAGCGGTAAAAGACCATTACAAAGAGCTCTACGCGCGCGTGAACATTCCTTTCCCGGCGGTGTTCGATGCGATTTCGAGCGCGGGGGACTTTGGAAAGGCTTTCGGTAAATAGGCTTTGCTTTCCTGTCCGGGGCGGGCAGGCGAGCGGGCGCAAAAAAGGCGG
>DCEW01000073.1:17081-34795 GCA_002314265.1 Flavobacteriales bacterium UBA1820 | reverse complement strand
GAAACGTTAAATGCGGGCAGGCATATAAAAAAGAAAAGGGTATTCCCAAAACGAACACCCTTTTCAAAACTAACCCAAACCTAAAAACTATAACTATGAAAAACTAAAATTACTGACTTCACATGGGCAAATGTAAAGTTTTTTTTCTCATCAAAAAGCACCATTCTTAAAAAACGAATAATTTTAACATAGTTAAATTATTTTCGTAAAAAAAATCTTGAATAAATTCCGGAAAGGCGGAAAAATATTCCCTACATTTGTGCAGAACTCATGATTTCCGAAAAGGGTTCCAATGCGCACAGAAGCGTTTTGACCGCTCGGAAATTGTCGAAGAGGATAGGAATTTGTAAAAAACAGAAAGTATGGATATGGAAGTTTTGCTGACCCATGAAAAGGGGTTGTTGTTCTCGGGGACCAATCCGGCTGGAGCCCGAGTATCGATCGGGCGGCCGGGCGAGAGCCCGGAGGCAACCAGCCCGATGGAAATGCTTCTTGAGGCGGTGGCCGGTTGTTCGTCCATCGATGTGCTGATGATCCTGGAAAAACAAAAGGCGAGTGTTGACCGCTATCAGGTGCGGGTGGAGGGTCATCGCGCCGAAGGGGGAGCGGCGAAGCCCTTTACAGCGATCGATCTGGCGTTTTCGGTCGATACCGATGCCTTGCCGGGGAAGGTGGCACGTGCCGTGCAGCTTTCGCTCGAAAAGTATTGCTCGGTCGCCAAGACGATCGATCCTGCCGTGGCAATACGTTACACCCTAGAGGTAAACGGTCAGGCGGTCGAGTTTCCCGAAAAGGAATAGCGGCGATCCTGGGGGGTAAAAAAAGTGCAAGCAGGAAGTTTAGCAGCGGAAAAGCGATGATAGAATATTTGTACGACACGGTTTTCGAACTGGAGGACGAGGATTTCTATACCCGTTGGATCTCCGGAGTGATCGTCCGGGCCGAGTGTGAAGTGGGCGAGTTGTGCTATACGTTTTGCAGCGACGAGCAGCTTCTCAAACTCAACATCGAGTACCTGAACCACGACACCTACACCGACATCATCAGTTTCGACTATCGGGAGGACTACATCATCAGCGGAGAGATGTTCATCAGCGTGGACCGGGTGGCCGAGAATGCCCGCAATCTGGGCGAGGATTTCAAGGAGGAACTCGACCGGGTGATGGTACACGGGGTGTTGCATTACCTGGGGTACAAGGACAAAACGCCCGAGGAAGCACTCGAGATGCGCGCCGCCGAAGAAATGGCGCTGGCCTTGCGCAAGGATTTCGAATAGGTGCCCGGCGGCGAAGTAACCGCCGTGTAAAGACAAATTAAAATTTTTGTAAACAATCGTGCCCCCCTCGGGGGTGCGTTTCCATTTTTTTTACCTTTGATCCCGAAAGACGAACCAAAACGTTTTTTACGTGACGAATTCCGACATAAAGATCCTTTTGGTAGACGACGAACCGGATATCCTGGAGTTGGTAGGCTACCATTTGCGCCGGGAAGGTTATACGGTATTTACCGCCCCCGACGGTGAACAGGGCATCGAGATAGCGGTGCGCGAGACGCCTTCGCTGATCATTCTCGATGTGATGATGCCGGGGATGGATGGGATGGAAACCTGTGAAAGGTTGCGGCAGATCCCGCGTCTGAAGGATACGCTGGTGGTCTTTCTCACAGCCTTGGCCGAGGACTATTCCATGATGGCCGGCTACGAGGCAGGGGCGGACGACTACATCACCAAACCGGTCAAGCCGAAAGTGCTCATGAGCAAGGTCCGTGCCTTGTTGCGGCGGGTGGTGCCGGTCGCGGAAGAGTCGCAGGCCCGTTATTCGGCCGGCGATCTGGTGATCGATCGCGAAGGATACCGGGTCATCCACCAGGGGCGTGAGATGGTGCTTCCCCGCAAGGAGTTCGAACTGCTAGCCTTGCTCGCTTCCCGTCCCGGGCGCGTGTTCAAGCGCGAAGAGATCATGGACCAGGTCTGGGGCAATGAAGTGGTGGTCGGAGGGCGCACCATCGACGTGCATATCCGCAAATTGCGGGAAAAGATCGGCGACGACCGTTTCAAGACGATCAAAGGCGTCGGGTACAAATTCGAGGAAAAATAAACCGAGGTTCTCGTCCGGGGAGCCTGCATGATTATCAATAAACGATGGAGAAGATAGGATTCAATCTGGTCCCGCACGTGCTTTTTGCTGCCTTGCTGGCAGTGGTGGCGGGAATTTGTGTTTCGATGGGGGCTACGCCGGCCCTTACGTATGTCCTGTGCGCCGTGGTGGTGGGATTTTATGTGCTGGTATGCTGGATCTTCATCCCGCTGTACAACCGCAGCTTGAGTAAAAAGATCCAGGACATCCACAACTGTTTTACCTTTTCGCATTACAGCGGTTCGCGTTCGGTGTCCGAACAACTCTCGCGCCTGCGGGAGAACATCCGCACGTACATGGAAAAACGACGGGTCGAGGAGGATGCCCTGCGCGACCGGGATACCTTCCGGCGCGAATTTATCGGCAACCTGGCCCATGAACTCAAAACCCCGCTGTTTACCACCCAAGGGTATCTGCTCACGCTGATGGAAGGCGGACTGGACGACCCGGAACTCACGGCCAAATACGTCCGCCGGGCCTCTATCGGGATGGAACGGCTGGTATCGGTGGTCAAGGACCTCGATACGATCACCAAATTGGAAAACGGCCGAAACGTACCGGTCAAGGAGCCGTTTGACATCGTGGCGTTGACCGAGAACATCATCGGGATGGTGGACATGGAGGCTTTCGAGCGGGGAGTAACGGTGTCTCTGGACAAGGATTACAACGAACCGGTGATGGTCTATGCCGACGAGATGCGCATCGAGCAGGTGCTGACCAACCTGGTGACCAATTCGGTGCGTTATTCCAAGGAAAAAGGGGGATACGTCAAGATCCGTTTCTACCAGGCCGGCGACAAGATCGTTACCGAAGTGGCGGACAACGGGATCGGTATCGCGCCTTCGGACCTCCCCCGTATCTTCGAACGTTTTTACCGGGTGGACAAGAGCCGTTCGCGCGACAACGGTGGCTCGGGACTGGGACTTTCCATCGTCAAGCACATCATCGAGTCGCATGGCGAGAAGATCGAGGTGGAGAGCAAACTCCACATCGGTTCCAAATTCCGCTTCACCTTGCCCAAGGCCTGATCCGGATCGGGGAGGGGAGAATACCTTGGCATCAGAAAGGGGGCGTTTCCCATGCGGGAAACGCCCCCTTTCCGTCGTAGGGTCGGACATGAAAAACCGAACTTCCCCGGCATCGATACGGGGCAAGGGGCTTTCTTTATCGGTACAAGCCGCTCCGTTCGATGTAGTCCAACACTGCCGGCGGCACCAAGGCCCGGACCTGGCGTCCTGCCCGGAGGTCTTCCCGGATGGCGGAGGCCGAAACCTCCACCTGCGGAGCGTGTTCCAGCACCGTAACCTGGGCTTTGTCGAGCAAGGGATGGGTGTTGCTGTATCCCGGTCGCGGATAGATGTACAGTGGGAAGTATTTCAGGAGAAATTCGTAGTTTTTCCACCGTTCGAGCCCGATGAGCGTGTCGGCTCCCATCATCAGGCAGAAAGTCCTCTCGGGGTATTTCTGGGACAGATGCAGCAACGTGTCGGCCGTATAGCTGGGACGCGGGAGATAGAACTCCGCATCGCAGGCGCGTATTCCTTCGAAGTCTTCGAGGGCCAGCCGCACCATCTCCAGCCGGGCGTAGTCCGAAGCCAGCGTCGCTTTTTGTTTGAAGGGATTGTGCGGTGAGACCACGATCCACACTTCGTCCAGATCGGTGTGCTCGCGCAGGTATTCGGCCACGATCAGATGCCCGACGTGTATCGGGTTGAACGAACCGAAGTAAAGTCCCGTTTTTTTCTTTCCGACGCTGTCCATGTTTTGTACAGGTGTCTGTCTATGTGTCCGTCGCTATGTCTGCCGCTGTCTTTTATCCCTTTGGCTGTCCTCTTTTTTGGGAGGTAGTTTGCCTTTCTTTTTTGCCGGTGGCTGTCTTTCGGCCTTTCAGCGGGGGAGGTTTTGCGGATTATTTCGCCAGGAAGTCGAGTACCGTCTTTCTCGCCTGGGCTACGGCTGTCTCCAGGTCGTCGTTGACGATGATCGTGTCGAAGTCCTTCGAATAGGAGATCTCCCGTTGGGCTTTGGCAATGCGCATTTCGATCTTGTCGGGAGTTTCCGTGCCGCGGCCTTCGAGCCGGGCACGCAACTGTTCGATGGAGGGCGGCATGATGAAGATCGAGAGCGACTCCCGGGGGTACATTCGTTTGATGTTCAGGCCTCCCACCACGTCCACATCGAGGATGACCACATGACCGGCCGCCCAGATGCGTTCCACCTCGCTGCGGGGAGTTCCGTAGTAGGTGTCGGCGTAGACCTGTTCCCATTCCAGAAATTCGTCCGCGTCGATGCGGTGGCGGAATTCTTCCGGGGAGAGGAAGTAATACTCCTTGCCGTGCGTTTCGCCTTTGCGCGGAGCGCGGGAAGTGGCCGAGACCGAAAATTCGGCATTCAGGATGCCTTCGGACAACAGGCGGTTGACGATCGTGGTCTTTCCCGAACCGGATGGGGCGGAAAAGATGAGTATCTTGCGGGTACTTGGGTTCATCCTTACAGTACGTTGAGCGATTGTTCCTTGATTTTTTCCAGTTCGTCCTTCATCCGCACGACCAGTTTTTGCATGTCGGCCTGGTTGGATTTGGACCCCATCGTGTTGATCTCGCGGCCTATCTCCTGGGCGATGAAGCCCAGTTTCTTTCCGCAGTTCTCCTCGCTGTCCATCGTTTTGAGGAAGTAGTCCAGGTGCAGGTTCAGGCGGACTTTCTCTTCGGTGATGTCCAGTTTTTCGAGATAGAAGATGATCTCCTGCTCGAAGCGGTTTTCGTCCACTTTCACTTCCGCTTCGCTCAGGTGTTTGCGCAGGCGTTCTTTGATCTGCTCCACCCGCGATTTTTCAAAAGGCTCGACCTGGGCAGCCAGCGCCCGGATGTTTCCGATGTACGAAGCCAATTCCCGTTGCAGGACCGCCCCTTCCGATTCGCGATAGGTTATCAGCGCGTCCGTCGCCTGTCGGATGGCGCCTTGTACCGCTTGCCAGGTCTGCTCGGAGAGCTCTTCGCGTTCGCCCCGGAAGACATCCGGCAGGCGCATGGCGATCGAGAGGCTGTCGGTGGGGGAGAGCGAAGGTTCGATGGCTTGCAACTGCTCCCGATAGGAGGCTACCGTGGCGGCGTTGATGTCGTGGCTGTTGTCGGCGTCGGCTGCTTCGGTGTAGATGAGCAGGTCGACCTTCCCACGCACCAGCCGGCCGGTGAGGTAGCTGCGTACTTCCAGTTCTTTTTCCCGCAGCAGCGAAGGGATGCGGGTGGAGAGGTCCATTTGTTTTCCGTTGAGGGATTTGATCTCTACCGTCAGTTTTTTGTCGTCCAGTTCGACCTGTGCGCGGCCGAATCCGGTCATCGATCGTACCATGGCAATCGGGTGTAAGTGTTCTTTTTTTCTTTTGCGTCTCTTGTGTGCTCCTGCCTTTTCCCCAGGCGACNNCGGCCGTAAGGCCGCGAATCGGCTCCGTGCCAAGACGGACCCCGCTGCCGGGGTAATACGGCGGATAGGACAAAGGTACGGTTTTCTTCCCATAGATGGGCGGCGGGAGGACATTCCTTTTCGGTTTCGGGGCAGGATTTCGTACCTTTGCCGGCAGTGAATTACCTTTCGGCAGAAAATATCGGCAAGTCCTTCGGTGTGCGCACGCTCTTTTCCGGATTGACCTTCGGCATCGAGCAGGGCGAAAAGGTCGCCTTTGTCGCCAAAAACGGCACGGGCAAATCCACCCTGATGAAGATCCTCTGCGGACGTGAGCAGCCCGACACCGGGAAGGTCGTCCTGCGCAAGGGCATCCGGCTGGGGTATCTCGAGCAGCAGCCCACGTTCGATCCGCAGCAGACCGTGCAGGACGTGATCTATGGAGGAGACAGCCCCCAGTTGCAGGCCATCGCCCGCTACGAGCGGGCCGCCCGTCAGGGAGGAAACCACGGGGACGATTTTCAGGCAGCGTACGAGCAGATGGAAGCGCTCGGCGCGTGGGACTACGAGGTGCGCATCCGTACGGTCCTCTCCCAGCTCGGGCTGGATCGGGTGGAAGTGCCCTGCGGGCAGATGTCCGGCGGACAGGTGCGGCGTTTGGCCTTGGCACGGGTGCTCATCGAAGAACCCGACCTGCTCGTGCTCGACGAGCCGACCAACCATCTGGACATTCCGATGGTGGAATGGCTGGAGGATTACCTGTCCAAGTCGAAGGTAACCCTGTTCATGGTTACCCACGACCGCTGGTTTCTCGACCGGGTATGTTCCGATATATTGGAACTGGACGAAGGGTCGCTGTGGCGCTACAAGGGTACGTACGCAGATTTTCTCAGCAAACGCGCGGAGCGTTACGCCGCCGCGCGCAGCGCGGCGGAAAAAGCCCGGAACCTGATGCGCACCGAACTCGAATGGATCCGCCGCCAGCCTCAGGCGCGCGGCACGAAAGCCAAGGCCCGCATCGACTCGTTCGACGAGCTGGCTCGTCGCGCCGCGCGCCGCGCGGACGACCGGGTGCTCACCTTGGGCATCAATATGGAACGCTTGGGCAGCAAGGTAGTCGAACTGCACAACGTGTCCAAATCGTGGGGGAAGGCCAAGATGCTCGACCACTTCGACTACACGTTTCGGCGGGCCGAACGGGTGGGGGTGGTCGGCGACAACGGCACGGGCAAATCCACCTTTCTCCGTTTGGTTACCGGCGAGCTGTCCCCCGATGCGGGGAAAGTCGTGGTGGGCGATACCGTGGTGTTCGGTTACTACCGTCAGAGCGGTCTCGAGGTGCAGCCCGGCGAAAAAGTCATCGACGTAGTACGCCGTTACGGCGATTATCTCCCGCTTTCAGGCGGGCGGCGCCTTTCGGCCGAACAGTTGTTGGAGCGTTTTCTCTTTACCCGCTCCCAGCAGTGGGACTATGTGGAAAAACTCTCGGGGGGCGAACTCCGTCGCTTGTACCTCTGCACGGTGCTGATCGCCAATCCCAATTTCCTGATCCTCGACGAGCCGACCAACGACTTGGACATCCTCACCTTGACTGTCCTGGAGGACTTCCTGCAGGAATATCCCGGGGTGTTGCTGGTGGTGAGTCACGACCGGTATTTCCTGGACAAGATCGTCGACCATCTCTTTGTCTTTCAAGGCGACGGCCGGGTGAAGGATTTCCCGGGTACGTATTCCGAGTACCGCCAGTGGAGCCGGCAGCAAGCTGCCGAGCAGTCCCGCGAACAGGCTTCGGGAGAAAAACCGAAAGCCGCCCGGGAGCGAGGTCCGCAAAAACAACGCCTCTCGTATCGCCAGCAGCAGGAGTACGAGGCCATCGAACAGGAGCTTCCCTGCCTGGAAGCGGAAAAACGACAGATCGAAGCCGTTTTTTCCTCCGGAGAAACCCTGTCGCCCGAGCGGGTGAACGAACTCTCCCATCGGATGGAACAATTGCTCGCACGCATCGACACCTTGGAAATGCGTTGGCTGGAACTTTCGGAGCAAAAAGGAGATTGAGCGATCGTATCGTTTGTATCGCCTGACAGTTATTTTCGCAGTACACCCCGCAATACCCATCCTGCCGCACCTGCGAGCAAGGCGAGGATCCCCGTCCAGAATCCGCGCATGGGTGGATCGGCTGCGAGTTCCGATCGGGCCTCGGCTTGTGTTTCCTCTTTTTGTATGGAAAATGTCTCTCCGTTGCGTTCCCGCCGGAGGGATTGCTGCGAGGAATCCTGTTGCTGGAGGTGGTAGCGACGGACCGTTTCCCGCAGGGTGCGCCCCAAGGTGTCTTTCTCGCGGGTGGTTTCGTCGATGTGGATGCGGAGTTCCCCTCCGGAGCGCATGTGCGCGAGGGTAAAGAGCGAGTCTTTCCGGAGGTTTTCCATCTGCAAACGAGTGCTTTGCTGCCGGTGAAGCGTTTCTTTTTTGACGCGGCAACCGGAGGCTGCCAGCGCGAGGATCGCGAGGAGCAATATTTGGGGTGTTTTCATGCTTTTTCGGTTTTGGCGCTCTCCGGTTGGCTCGGGGGAACTTCCCGGGAGGGGCAGGAGGTATTGGTGCAGCAGAGCCGGTCGCTGCGGCGGCGCATCAGTTGGACTTCCAGTTCGATGTTGTACAGTTTTCGGGACAACTCGTTGATGTGGGCGCGCTTGGCATTGAGGTCGTCCTGCATTTTGTCCATCTCGGCGTAGGCTTCGCGCAGGCTGTCCTTGAGAAAGAGGATTTGTTCGCGCGAGGCGGCGGCCAGACGCGCCGAGTTTTCGATCCGGGTGGACTCCACGTCCTCCTTCCGGCGGAAAAGGGCGGAGAAGATCACCGGGGCGAGTTCCCGCAGTCCCAGTACGCCTACCAGCGAGAGAATGAATTGTCCCCAACCGAGGTTGTCCTGTGTCATGTTTTGACAAATGAAATGATTTACTTACAAATATAATAATCCAAAAGGAAATATCAAAGCAGTACATAAAAAATGCCGGGAATATTTGTCGGGACCGGCAATTCTGCGTAATATTGCGGAATGAATGTTCATTCGCGCTAAAGGCCTATGAGTCAGAAGACGGTAAGGGGAGACAAATACAAGGCAATCCTCGACAGTACGCTGTTTCTGGTATCCACCTACGGATTCCACGGCACCTCGATGGCCATGATCGCCGAGGACGCCGGGATCGGGGCGGGCACGATCTACCGTTATTTCAAGAGCAAGGACGACCTGATCTTCACCCTCATGCAGGAGATCCAGGAAAAGGTCATCCAGGCCATGTTGCGCGGTTATGACGAGGCAATGCCCTATCGGGATCGTTTCGAACTGATGTGGCTCAACATGACGCACTACTACATTCACCATCCGGACGAGTTCCAGTATGCCGAGCAGCACCGCCATTCGGGGTACATGCAGCACTTGGTGCGCGTGTCGGGTTTGCGGATTCTCAGTCCGGTGCTCCGTTTCTTCATCGAGGGCAAGAAGAAAAAGCTGATCAAGGACCTGCCTCTGTACACCATCATCGCCGTTTCGCGCGGACCGATCATCGAGATGGCCAAATTGCACATCGACCACAACCAACAACTGACCGAAAACCGTATCCGTCAGGCTTGTCGGGCATGTTGGGATGCCTTGCGTTACACGGGAGAAGAAGACAATCAAGAATAAAGCGATCCAACAAATCATCATGGAAAAACATCTTAACACGGTCATCGCCGGTTCGGGCTGTTACCTGCCGCCCCGGGTGGTGAAGAACGATCATTTCCTCTCGACCGAGTTTTACGATACGGACGGGAAACGCATCGAACGCACCAACGAAGACATCGTTGAAAAATTCCGGGAGCTGGTCGGCATTACCGAACGCCGCTACGTAGAAGACGGGGTAAACAATTCCGATATGGCGGCCGAGGCGGCTCGCCGGGCGATCGAGGCGTGGGGAGGCGATCCGGAGACTCTCGATTATGTGATCGTGGCCCACAACTATGCCGATATTCCCGAGACGACCTATTGCAGCGAAATGGTTCCCTCGGTCAGCGCACGGGTCAAACACAAACTGGGCATCAAGAATCGTCATTGCATCCCTTACGACATGATTTTCGGTTGCCCCGGATGGGTGCAAGGAGTGATTCTGGCACACCATCTCATACAGGCGCGTCTGGCTCACAATGTTTTGGTGGTGGGCAGCGATACGCTTTCCCGCATCTGCGACCCGCACGACCGCGACCAGATGATCTTCTCGGACGGTGCCGGGGCGGTGGTGCTCACGGGCGAGGAGTCCGACAAGAAATACGGAGTGCTTTCCACCGCAACCCTTTCCGATACGGGTGAGGAGTCCGACTACCTCAAAGGGGGGCCGAGTGTCAATCCGAACTATCCGGGACCGCGGCGTACGGTGATCCGCATGGCCGGTCGCAAGGTGTACGAATACGTGTTGCGCAACGTCCCCGGGGCGATCAAGTCGGCACTTGACCAGGCAGGATTGACGCTGGATGAAATGGCCAAGATGATCATTCACCAGGCCAACGAAAAGATGGACGAGGCGGTGTTCATCCGTCTGCGGCGGCTCTATCCGGGTTGCAAGAAGGAGAGCAAGGAGTTCATGCCGATGAGTCTTTCTTTCCTGGGCAATTCCTCGGTAGCCACCATTCCTACCTTGTACGATCTGATCGCTCGCGAGCAGCTTCCCGAGCATCGTTTCCATGCGGGCGACAACGTGATCCTTACCTCGGTAGGAGCCGGGATGAGCATCAATGCGGTGATCTATCGTTTCCCGGACAATTGGAAGTAAGTTTTTTGTTTACATATTGAAAACAGTTGTGTTAAGTGTGCAGGGACCGTGTTTTTCACGGCCCCTGTTTTGTATGGTATAAGGAAGTGTTTTGCTTTCGACGGGTGTATGCGGGAGGGGAATTTAACATTTTGGAAACATACTCTTAAAAAATACTTAAAAGAAAAGCCGTTATTTAGTACCGTGAATCAAACCGATGCGTAATGAACGATATCTTTCTCTTTCTGATGGTGTTGATGGGGACATTGGCCGTGCTGGACCTCATCGTGGGAGTAAGCAACGACGCGGTCAATTTTATCGGGTCGGCGGTCGGATCCAGAGCCGCTTCTTTCAAGTTTATCATCGTAGTGGCCTCCGTAGGCATTATTCTTGGCGCGGTATTTTCCAACGGTATGATGGAAATAGCGCGCCGAGGCATTTTTCATCCCGAAATGTTCATGTTCGAGGAGGTGATCATGATTTATCTGGCGGTGATGATTACCGACGTTATCTTGTTGGATGTCTTCAATACCTTGGGATTGCCGACCTCCACAACCGTGTCGATGGTATTCGAACTGCTGGGAGCTTCGGTAGCCATGTCGGTATTCAAGGTGGTCGGGGCGGAAGATGTCCCCTCGTTCCTTACCTTTATGGGAGATTTGCCCACTTTGGGTGATTATATCAACTATGAGAAAACTATCCCGATGATTACGGGAATATTTGCTGTGGTGATTATCGCCTTTGTCGCAGGAGTGGTGATACAGTGGCTGGTTCGTTTTATGCTGACGTTCAATTACAGTCAGCGGCTGAAGTATTGGGGAGGTCTGATCGGTGGAGTGGCTCTGACGGCGATCGTGTTTTATTTGTTGCTCAAGGGGGCAAAAGGCACGACCATCATTCCTCCGGCGGCCAAGGCATGGATCGGAACGCATTCGATGCTGTTGATGCTGATATGCTTTGTTTTTTTCACCCTCGTTTCGCAGCTGCTGGTGTCGGTGTTCAAGATCAATATCTTGAAGGTGATCGTGCTTTCCGGAACCTTCGCCCTGGCGATGGCCTTTGCGGGCAATGACTTGGTCAATTTTATTGGTGTTCCGCTGGCTTCTTTTGGAGCGTATGAGGCATACAGCCAAACAGGGGATATCAACATGTACATGGATGTGCTCAATACGGATGTGAAGACGCCGCTGTTTATCCTCATTATCGCAGGCGTGATCATGATGCTGTCCTTGATATTTTCCCGCAAGGCACACAACGTACTTAAGACTACGGTAGATCTTGCCCGTACGGAAAGCGCCGAGGAACGTTTTCGTCCCAATACCATTTCCAAACTGATGGTGCGCGCTTCGGTGTATGTAGGACGAGGACTTACCTATTTGTTGCCCTCTCGTATCCGGGAGCATATCGAAGGGCGTTTCGACCGCCCGTATGTCAAGGATCTCAAACATCGGGATGTGCCGGCATTCGACTTGGTGCGTGCTTCGGTCAATGTGGTGGTGCCGGCTATCATCATCTCGATGGGAACGAACAGTACCTTGCCTTTGAGTACGACCTATACCACTTTCATGGTTGCCATGGGTACTTCGCTGGCCGACCGGGCTTGGGGGTTGGAAAGTGCGGTATATCGGGTGTCAGGTACGGTACGGGTGATCCTTGGGTGGTTTGCTACGGCGCTCATTGCTTTCCTTTCGGCGGCCTCGTTGGCGCTGCTGCTCAAGGTGATCGGTGTCAAGGCCATCATACCCATCATCATCGTGGCGGGCATGACGGTCGTCGCCGTGAAACTGTTCAAGAAACTGGCCCGCAAGACTGCTCCGGAGGTTTCGATGGACATGCAGGTGGAGTATCCCAGTGCAGCAGCTGCCGAGCGGGCCTTCGACATGAAACTCTCCGACGTGATGATCGATTCGATGCGTCTGACCGATCAGGTGATCAAGGGATTGTACATGCACAGCCGTTCGGTGCTTTCCAATGCGCAGAAAGCGTCGTCCCGCTTGGAAGAAAACGTCAAGAAACTGCGTTTTTCGACATTCTACATGATCCGTTCCTCGGAGGACATCAACGGCCCTCATGCGGCGTATTTTGTCAAGAGTCTCTCGTACCTGGTGGCACTCACCGAATCGGTGTCGGTGATCGCTTCTTCGGCCTTCGAGCATCTGGACAACAACCACAAGCCGTTGATCCAGTACCGCAAGGAGACTTTGGTAACCATCGGGAAACGGTTGGATACCCTCTTCGGCGAGATGACCGATGCGATCCGCGAGAACGATTACAGCCAGGTGATTGCTCTGCGGGAGATAATCCTTTCCCTCAGTGACGACATCGACCGCATCATGGCCAAGGAAGCCGACCGGATCGGGGAAAACAAGGAGTTCTCCCGCCGCAATACCAACCTTTATTTCGGTATGATGTTCGAAGTCAAGCGTGTACTCTATGCTCTTTCGGGTTTTGCCGCGCTTTTCGACAAGACCCATATGCAGCACGAGGAGGACGAAGCGCTCCGTTCGTAGCGGCGAGAAAGCAACGTGTTTTAAGGCAGGTCGTCCGGACGGGCATTTCCCCGNNGCCCCGTCCGGACGACTTTTTTTCCCCGGGGAAAAGAGGCGTTGTCCGCAAGGAAAGACGCCGGAGGAACGAGCGGCTTAAAAATTAGCGCGGGCCCGATAAAATCTTTTCATTTTTGTTTAACTTTGCAGGAGCTATAACTTGTAACATCCGTACGATAAGATGAAATTTTCCACTCCGAAAACACTCTCGGAAATCGCCGCGATGATAGGGGCCGAAAAATACGTGGGCCCGGCGGATTTTCCGGTGACGGGGATAAATGAGATACATAGCGTTACCCACGGCGATATAGTTTTTGTCGATCATCCCAAGTATTACGACAAGGCGTTGCGAAGCGCCGCTTCCGTGGTGCTGATCGACAAGGACGTGGAATGCCCCGAGGGCAAGGCGCTGATCGTTACCGATGATCCGTTCCGCGATTTCAACAAGATAACCCATACGTTCTGTCCTTTTGTCCCCTCTACGGCTATGATCGCTCCCGATGCCAAGATAGGCCGGGGAACGCTCATCCAGCCCGGGGTGTTCATCGGCAACGACGTGGAGATCGGGCAGGATTGCGTGCTGCACGCCGGGGTGATCGTTTGCGACGGTACGCGTATCGGCGACCGGGTGATCGTCAATCCGGGTACGGTCATCGGTGGAGACGCGTTTTACTACAAGCATCGTCCCCAGGGGTACGACCGTCTGCTCTCCAGTGGGAACGTGGTGATTCGGGACGATGTGGAGATCGGTTCGCTGTGTACCATCGACCGGGGAGTGTCCGCTCCTACGACCATCGGCGAGGGGACCAAGATCGACAACCATGTGCACATCGGCCACGACACGGTCATCGGTAAGGAATGCTTGATAGCGGCCCAATGCGGTATCGCCGGATGCAACATCATCGAAGACAAGGTGACGATCTGGGGACAGGTCGGGATGACCTCGGGGGTTACCATCGGTACGGGAGCGGTTATCCTGGCGCAGTCCGGCGTTTCGAAGTCCCTCGAAGGAGGAAAGACGTATTTCGGCTATCCGGCCGAAGAAGCCGAGAAGTTGTACAAACGCGAGGCTTTCTTCCGTCTGCTCCCTGCGCTGTTGAAAAAGAAAGGCTTTTAAAATCGGCGTTTTCCGCCGGGAGGACATCATGTTCAAATTCAACGATGATTATTTCACACGGATCGTTCCCCAGACGCTCTCCGAGGAGTTGTACTACTGGGAGGATGTCGTTCGGGTGGCGTATTACATCCACGTGCAGTGGGGGTACGACAACCGTCAGCATCGGCAAACGTATCTGGTGGTACAACACGCCTGCGGCGAATATCTGAAAATATCCAAGGAAAGCGAAGACTGGAAACCTTTCGAGGACAATATGGACAAGTACCTGTCGATCCAGGTAAAGGTGAAGGATCGGAAGAAGCTCCTGGAAAACAATCCCCCGCTGGAGTCGTTGATCGATATTTACGTGAAAGGCTGATGCTTTTCGCATTTTTCCGGCGAAAAAAGAAAGGGATCTGCTTCCCAGGATGTGCCGCGGCGGGTGTCTTCGGTGGTCTTTTGACGGGACGGACGGCATTCTCGGTGTCCATCAAACACGAAAACTTTGTTTTCGCCTTGTCGCTGCGCTCGCCTTTCGCTATATTTGCCCCTCGAAAACAAACGAACAAATATCATAAACAAAACCAAAAAGATAATGCAAAACAAAGGCCCCATTCGCTTGTTCCTCATTATTTTGGGGATCGTATGCGTGTACCAGTTGTTTTTTACATGGAAGGCCAAAAGCGTCGATCGGATCGCCGAAGAATATGCCGTGGCCCAGGCGGACAAGGTGGATTATCCCACGACTTCGGCTCGGGATTCCGCGGTAAAAAAGATGCGGCAATACTACTTCGATTCGACGGCGAGCGATCCGGTGATCAATCTCGGGATCGGTTCGTGGCGTCCTATCCAGTACACCTATTCGGAGATCAAGGACAACGAGCTCAAATTGGGTCTCGACTTGCAGGGAGGTGTGAGCGTCATCCTGGAGGTATCGGTCGAGGAAGTGGTCAAGGGTTTGGCCAACAATACGGCCGATCCGACCTTTAACAAGGCTCTGATCGCGGCCCGGGAGGAAAGCGGGAGCAAGGAAGACTTCGTTACCGTATTTTTCCGCAAGTTCGACGAGATCGCCAAAGCCGATGGCAGTGGAGTAACGCTCTCTTCGCCGCAGATCTTCGGAGGGCTGGCTTCCTCCGACGGAGGAAGGCTGACCGACGAGCGGGTGAAGGAGATCGTGCGTTCGGGAGTCGATGGAGCCGTAGATCGTGCATATAAAATCCTGCGCGACCGTATCGACAAGGTCGGAGTAACCTCGCCCACGATCCAGCGTCTGCCCGGTACCGATCAGATTTCGGTCGAGTTGGCCGGTGTCTCCGATGCCGAGCGCGTACGCAGATTGCTTCAGTCGTCCGCAGCACTGGAATTCTGGACCGTTTATACGCCGGCGGAGGTCGCTCCGTTTTTGATCGACCTCAATGCCCGTCTGAAAGAAATCAACGACCTCAATGCCAAAGTGCAGCAGGAGGAAGCACCGGCAAAGCAAGCAGCGGAGGCCACCTCGGCAGAAGACTTGTTGGCCGAATCTTCCGAAGGGAACAAGATCACCAAGGGAAGTGCCGATTCGCTGAAGGCAGCCGCGGAAAAACTGCTCGAGCAGGCCGATCAGGCCATTGCCCAGGCCAGCGGCGACTCGGTGCGTCGCGGGGAGAATCCGCTCTTCGATGTGCTCTACCCGGTACAGCAGGGGGTGGCCGTGATCGCTTATGTTCCTATCAAGGATACGGCGGTGGTCAACCGGTATCTCGCATCCGCGCCGGATCTGCTCATCCGTCACGGTTTGCAACATGTCCAGTTCATGTGGGGCAACAAACCTCCGGTACAGGACAAGACGGTGATGGAACTCTACGCCATCCGTTCCAATTCCAAAGGCGAGCCTGCCTTGTCGGGCAACGTGATCAGCGACGCTTCCCAAGGTTACGACCAGCGTAGCCAGCCGTGCGTCAATATGGTCATGGATGCTACCGGAGCTGACCGTTGGGCCAAGCTCACGGGCGACAATGTCGGCAAGGCCATTGCCATCGTGCTTGACGGAACGGTTTATTCCGCTCCTACCGTGCAGGGTGCTATCCCCGGTGGACGTTCCGAGATCACCGGTCAGTTTGACGTCAAGGAAGCACAGGATTTGGCCAATATCCTTAAGGCCGGCCGTCTGCCTGCTCCTACGCACATCATTCAGTCGGAGGTAGTCGGACCTTCGTTGGGCCGTGAGGCGATCGATTCGAGCATGATTTCGTTCATCATCGCCTTTATTGCGGTGCTGGCTTGGATGATCTTCTTCTACAACCGTTCGGGATTCTATGCGGACATCGCTCTGTTTGTCAATATCCTGTTCATCTTCGGTATATTGGCTTCACTGGGTGCGACGCTCACCTTGCCGGGATTTGCCGGTATCATCCTGACCATCGGTATGGCGGTGGATGCCAACGTGATCATCAACGAACGAATCAAGGAGGAACTCCGCGCCGGGAAAACCGGCAAACAGGCCGTAGCCGACGGTTACAAGCACGCTTTGCCTTCGATCATCGACTCGCAGTCCACTACGTTCCTCACCAGCCTTATCCTGTTCATCTTCGGAAAGGGGCCGATCCAGGGATTTGCCACCACGATGATGATCGGTATCATCACTTCGGTGATCACCTCGATCTTTATCTCGCGTATGCTCATCGACCGCGATGTGAAACGCGGACGTCCCTTGCGCGTGTACACTTCGCTGTCCAAGAATTTCTTTGCCCACACGAATTTCCAGTTTATCCAGAAAAAGAACCTGTTCTATGGCGTGTCCCTCGTTTTGATCGTGGTGTCTTTCCTGGCCATGGGCATTCGTGGGTTTGACAAGAGCATCGACTTTGTGGGCGGTCGTACTTATACCGTTCGTTTCGACCAGCCGGTGGTAACGGCTGAAGTGGCCAAGAGTTTGGAAGAAGTATTGGTCGAGGACGGCCAGCACGAGTTGCCGGAGGTGAAGACGTTCGGTACCGACCGTCAGGTGAAGATCTCCACCAAGTTCATGAGCCAGAAAACGGGCCACGAGGTGGACGACATGGTCGATCGGACGATGTACGAAGGTTTGAAGAAATTCTTCCCCGAGGGCTTTACCTACGAAGAGTTTACCAGCGGCAGCGGACTGGGTATCATGGAAGCCAATGTGGTAGGTCCGACCATGGCCGACGACATCAAGACCTCCACCGTATGGGCTTTGGTGTTCTCTCTGGCAGGTATCTTCCTTTACATCCTGTTCCGTTTCCGCAAGTGGCAGTATTCGGCCGGATGTGTGGCCGCTTCGATCCACAATGTCATCGTCGTTTGCGGGGCATTTGCACTCCTGCACGGGGTATTGCCTTTCTCGATGCAGATCGACCAGACCTTTGTGGCCGCTATCCTGACGGTGATTGGTTATGCGCTCAACGACAACGTGATCGTCTTTGACCGTATCCGCGAGGAGATCCGCAACAATCCGCGCAAGGATGTCGATATGTTGTCCAATATGGCGATCAACAAAACGCTGAGCCGTACGATCAATACCTCGCTCACCACGTTCCTGGTGGTGTTGGTGATCTTTATCTGGGGTGGAGACAGCATTCGTGGCTTCATGTTCGCCATCGGTATCGGTATCATCGTAGGTACGTATTCGTCCATCTTTACGGCTACCCCGGTGATGCTCGACCTGCTGCGCTTCAGCAAAGATCGTGAAAAAGCCTTGCAGCAAAAATAATCACGCGGTCTGTTCTGCGTACAAAAAGGCCTCCCG
>DCEW01000073.1:0-17025 GCA_002314265.1 Flavobacteriales bacterium UBA1820 | reverse complement strand
ACAGGATGCGGCTCGGCATCGGCTTCGGTTGAAAACCTTGTTTTCCCCCACGGGCGCTGCGCTCGCCTTTCCCTGTCTTTGGATAAGACAGGATGCGGTTTGGCATCGGCTTCGGATGAAAACTCTGTTTTCCCCCTTGCTGCTGCGCTCGCCTTTCACTATCTTTGCGCGTTTTTTTAACAAAGGAGATGGAAATAGACTTTAAGCCTAAGTTTTTTGAGGCGCTGCGGAATTATTCAAAGGAAAAATTTGCCGCCGACCTGATGGCCGGCATCATCGTGGGAATCGTGGCCCTGCCCTTGGCCATTGCGTTCGGTATCGCTTCGGGGGTCAGCCCGGAGAAGGGACTTATCACAGCGGTGATCGGCGGATTCATCGTTTCGCTCTTGGGCGGAAGCTCGGTGCAGATAGGAGGGCCGACCGGTGCCTTTATCGTCATCGTGTACGGGATCATCCAGCAGTTCGGCTTGGAAGGATTGGCGGTGGCTACGGCAATGGCCGGTGTGATGCTCGTACTGATGGGGCTGTTGCGTTTGGGGGTGGTTATCCGTTTTATCCCGTATCCCATCGTGATCGGGTTTACCAGCGGTATCGCTTTGACGATCTTTACCACGCAGGTGGGCGATTTCTTGGGACTCGGCTTGCGCGATGTGCCGGCCGACTTCCTGTCCAAATGGGCCGTGTACTTCCAACATCTCTCTTCGGCGCATCTGTGGACGGCAGCCGTGGGGGTAGCGACCATTGTGGTGATCGCGTTGATGCCCCGTCTGTCCAAGAAAGTTCCCGGATCGTTGGTAGCGATCGTCGTGATGACCGTCGGGGTGTACCTGCTCCAGACTTACGCAGGGGTTCAGGGCATCGAGACCATCGGCGATCGTTTTTCCATTTCCTCGTCCTTACCGGCTCCGGAAGGATTTTCGTTGAGCATGGAAACGATCAACCTGCTGATGCCCGCTGCTTTTACCATTGCCATGCTGGGGGCCATCGAATCCCTGCTTTCGGCTACCGTAGCCGATGGAGTAACGGGTGAGCGGCACAACTCGAATACCGAACTCATGGCCCAAGGGGTGGCCAACATCGTGGTGCCTTTCTTCGGAGGAATCCCTGTTACGGGAGCCATCGCCCGGACGATGACCAACATCAACAACGGCGGGCGTACCGCCGTGGCCGGGATCATCCATGCTGTGGTGTTGTTGTTGGTGTTGCTCTTCCTGGGCAACCTGACCCGGTATATCCCCATGGCGGCCCTGGCCGGGGTACTGATGGTGGTGGCCTACAACATGAGTGGATGGCGGACGGTGCGTTCGCTGCTTCGCGGGCCGAAATCCGATGTGCTGGTCATGTCGGTTACGTTTTTCCTTACGGTGATCTTCAACCTGACCATTGCCATCGAGATCGGTATGCTGATGGCTATCTTCGTCTTTGTCAAACGGGTGAGCGAGACCACGCACATTGCCGTGTTGCGCGACCGGCTGGATACGCGCCACCACAGCGATGTTTCCCCCAACGAAGACGACAAGATGGACCTGGCTCCCGGGGTGGAAGTGTACGAGATCGACGGGCCGTTCTTTTTTGGGATCGCCAACAAGTTCGACGACCTGATGCGCCGCATGGGCGACAAGCCGTTGGTGCGCATCATCCGGATGCGGAAAGTCCCCTTTGTGGATTCCACCGGGGCACACAACCTGGAAACGCTCATCCAGTCCTCGCAGAAGGAGCATATCCACATAATCCTCTCCGGGGTGCGTCCCGAGGTGCACCAGACCCTGGAGCGCATGGGCATCGAGGCGATGGTGGGTTCGGACAACATCTTCCGCCATATCAACAAGGCGGTGCTCCGTGCCAATGCGCTGGTGCCGGAATTGGCCCGAGCGCGGGGGGAGCGGCACCGTCGGCATCATCACCTTCAGGAGTGAGGGTAAGGTTTTGTGAAAAAATCCCCTGTCTTTCCAGACAGGGGATTTTTTTGAATTCTGACCGGAGTGCGGGATGCGGGCGGCAGGGGGGTGAGGAATGATACCGGAAGGCAGGCATGTTTTTTGTGCCGGAGCATTGAATAAAAAAATCCCGGCCGGGGACCGGTCGGGATTTTTTTAAGACGGATACTCTGGGGCGTAAAAGCAGTTCCAGAGATTAGTCGGCAAACAGGGCCGGAGCTTTGGTTTCCGGTTGTTTTTCCTGAATGGCCGCTTCTTTGGGCAGACCTTCCTTGATGAGCTGGTAAGCCAGTTCGTGAATACCTACACGAGCCTGCATCTTGTCGAAAGCCTTGTTGTTGCGCGTGGGGTAAACCCGGTTGGAAAGGAAGACGTAGATCAGGCCATTGGCCGGGTCGGCCCAGGCATAGGTGCCGGTGAATCCCGAGTGGCCGAAGGCTTCCGGCGAGCAGGAAGGAGCCGGCCAGGCGTCTTCCACCTTGCGGTCCTTGTTGGCCGGGGTGGCCTTTTCAAAACCGATGGCGCGGTAGTTGTTGTACTGCAGGTAGTACTGCGTGTTGAACGTATCGAACGTCTCGGGCGAGAAGAAGTACTGACCGCCGTAGGTGCCCTTGTTCAGGTACATCTGGAACAGTTCGGCAATACCCAGGGCGTTGGAGAACAATCCGGCGTTGGACGAATAACCGCCTACCACGGCCGAAGCCTCGTCGTGTACGAAACCATGAACGAGCGATTTGCGGAAGGCATTGTCGTATTCGGTCGGCATGATCTGCGAGAGCGGATAACCGCCGCGGGTCAAGGGATTGAACGTGGTGTACAAAGCCCCCAGACGACCGTATACGTTCTCGTCCACGAAGTCGTGGAAGTTTTCACCCGTTACGTTCTGGATGATGCGCGGAGCCAGCACGAAGCCCAGGCAGGAGTATTTCATCTTGTTGGGTTCGGTCAGCGGCAGGTCGCGGATTTTCTTGTAGACGAAGTCGTAGATCTTTTCCGAAGCCCAGAGGTTCTGGTCGATCTGGACATTGAATTTCTTGGAGGGCTTGTTGCGGATCAGGCCTTTTTTCATCGCGTCGCTCCAGAACGGATAGTAGGGCTGGAAGCCGGCGATGTGCGAGAGCTGGGAGCGGAGCGTTACGTCTTTTTTGTTCGATTTTTCGAATTTAAGTCCCGGCAGGTATTCCGAGATGGGAGTGTCGAGATCGATTTTTCCCTGGTCGTACAGCTCCATGTAGGCCGGCAGAGCGGCGCACACCTTGGTGTTGGAGGCCATGTCGAACAGGTCTTCATCCTTGACCGGCTCCTGTCCCGTAAAGGTGTGATAGCCGTAACTGCGCTCCAGGATGACTTTCTGGTCTTTGGCAATGACGATCTGGCAGCCGGGGAAGGCACCGTTGCGGATCGAGCCATACACGATCGAGTCGACCATGTGCTCCAGTTTGGCCGAATTGATGCCGACTTCCTCGCCGATGGTAAAGGCAAAGCGGATGCCGCCTTTGATCCCGACGCTGGTGTTGATCGGGTAGGGGGTGGTGTTGACCGGCAGTTTGCCATCCACGTCGAACGCGCCGGCGATGGCCTGTGCCATCAGATCCTGTGCCAGCGAGCTGTTGCCCTGGGAGAAGACGACGGCGGTAGCGTCCTTGATGGCCGGGAGGTAGTTCATCACGTACGGCATGCCGAAGACGGCCAGTACCGTATTGTCATGCTCTTTGGTCAGACGGTCCAGGAAGTGTTGCAGGTTGGTCGTTACCCCGTATTCCAGCACGTAGTTCTGCTTCGGGTCGTCGCCGCTCTGGGCCTTGCCCGGACGGGTGGAAAATCCGCCCATCTCGGCGATCACCAGGTCGTATTTCTTCAGGCTGTCCAGAATGTCGTCGGCCTTGGTCAGGCTGTTCTTGAAGTCGTAGGTGTAGTAGTCGGCCTTGAAATATTTCTTGAACCGGTTGTAGAACGCCCCGCCGTTGTCGCTGCGCAGCGAAACGACCGCGATCTTGTTGTATTTTCCGGTAGCCAGCGGCAGGATGTTCCCTTCGTTCTGCAGTCCGGTGAGCGTCTTTTGGGTCATCTGGCGGATCAGCAGCTGCGAAGCCGGGGAGTTGACATCGGAAACGATGTTCCACGTGCTGGTGGGTTTGAATTTGTTGAGCCCTACGTAGTATTTGATGGCCAGGATGCGGCGTACGGATTCTTCGATCTGGGCTTTGCTGATCTGTCCTTTCTGGACGGCGGCATAGATGGAGTCGACGGCCTCTTTGGGGTCACGAACCAGTTCTAGGATGTCGTTGCCGGCTTCCACGGCCATGCGAGCTGCCTCGCCCGGGGTGTAGTATTTGGAGATGCCCTGCATTTCCATGCCGTCGGTAAAGATCAGACCTTTGTAGCCCCACTGGTCGCGCACCAGTTCTTTGAGGGCTTTGGGCGAGAGCGAAGTCGGGAGCGAGTTGCCGGTGAGTGCCGGTACGTTCAGGTGTGCGGACATGATGCCGGTGGCTCCGTTTTCGATCAAGGTTTTGAAGGGGGCCAGTTCGACCGCATTCAGGCGATCCATGTCGTGGGAGATCAGCGGCAGGTCGGCATGCGAATCGACCTCCGTGTCGCCGTGTCCGGGGAAGTGTTTGGCTGTGCAGATGATGCCGCCGTCTTCCATACCTTTGATGTAGGCCAAGCCTTTGGCAGCTACGTCTTTCGGGTCTTCACCGAAGGAACGGTAACCGATCACGGGGTTGAGTGCATTGTTGTTTACGTCCACCGTCGGTGCCAGGTTGATGTGCAGTCCGGCGCGTTTGGCTTGGCGGGCGACTTCCAATCCCATTTTATAGATCAGGTCGTTGTCCTTGAGCGAACCCAGTGCCATCTGATACGGGAAGCTGGCTACGTCGTCCAGACGCATTCCCAAGCCCCATTCGCCGTCGATGGCGATGAGCATCGGGGTCTTGGAGGCCTGTTGCAGGCCGTTGGTCAGTGCAGCGGCTTCGGGAAGGGTGCTCTTGAAGAGCACGGCACCGCCCACGCCCAGGTTCTGCGCATCGTTGAGAGCCTTGACGATGGTCGAAGGGTTGCTGGGACGCAACTCGACAAAGATCATCTGTCCGATCTGTTCTTTCAGGGACAGGGAGTTGAATACCGAATCCACCCAGGGACTGTGCATGTACTGGACGAATTCCGGATCTTTATTCTGGGCGTTCACGGAGAACAGGCCCATCATAAAGGCGAAAAACAAAAAGAGTCGTTTCATCCTGTTAAAATGGTTTTTTTGTGGTTATTTAGTTGATAGATATTTACTTGTTTCTCTTTGGAAGGGAAAATACCGGCAGACCGGCTGGTCTGCCGGCCAAAAAACAAGTAAAGGAAGCAATAATTTTCCACATGGACAAGCCCCGGCAGGGGATTTTGCAGCAAGTCGGGAGGAAATGTTGCGGATTTTCACGCGAAAGGGTTCAATAGTTAAAAAGTACCACGCAGGACTGTTTTTGACCCCGCGACTTCGCGGAGCCGGGGATATTTAGTACATTTGTGCGTTATCTGCGCCCTCCGGGCGGAGACAATCGCTTTTTGGCGGCACAATCGATTAATCATCAAACAAATACGATAGTATGATCCTAGTAGCAGACAGCGGTTCTACCAAAACGGACTGGGCAGCCATCGGCGATACCGTACAGCGGTTTCAGTCGATCGGTCTCAATCCATTGTTCTTTACTGACGAGAGCCTCGAGACGACCATCAGCGGGGCTTTGGCCGATGTGACGGCCGAGGAGGTAACGGGAGTGTATTTTTACGGTTCGGGCTGCGGCCTGGAGGTCAATCGGGAACGCTTGCGCAAATGTTTCCGCAGCTTGTTTCCCAATGTTCGCGAGGTCGATGTGGATACCGATCTGGTAGGAGCTGCCATTGCGCTTTTCGGCCAGGAAAAGGGGATCGCCTGCATCCTGGGAACCGGAGCCAATGCCGGTATCTACGACGGTCGGACGATCGTCAAGACTCCGCTGTCGCTGGGGTACATGTTGGGTGACAACGGTTCGGGCGCTGTGCTGGGCATGCAGCTCATCAAACTCTACCTGCGGGGAATGCTCCCGCCCGAAGTGGCTGCCGAACTGGAAAAAGACTATGGGGTGGAGTACAAGAACATCATCGAAAATGTGTACAAGAAAGAGCGTCCGAACAAGTATTTCGCTTCGTTTTCGCCGTTCGTCGCCAAGCATCAGCAGGTGAAGCCCATTGCGGAGATGCTGGATCACGAATTCAGTGAATTTTTCGAGTACTTTGTCGTGCCGTTCTATCAGGAGGAAAAGATGCCGGTGCGCATCATCGGGTCGGTAGGGTATTACTACCGCGATGTGATCGCTCGGGTGGGCGCCCGTTACGGGGTGTCCATCGACAAGATCGCTCTCAAGCCCATCGACTTGTTGATCGAGCATCACAAAGGCAAATGATGTTTCCGATCGATTGAAACCGAGAAAATAATACTTCAAGATAACAATGAAATACATTACAGAATCAGAATCCAACTACCATGACCTCGACAAGATGTCTGTCGAGCAGATCCTGCGGGGGATCAATCAGGAGGACAAAGGTGTGCCTTTTGCCGTAGAGAAAGCGATCCCTGCCATCACCGAATTTGTCGAGAAAGCGCTCCCCCGCATGCAGGACGGCGGTCGTTTGTTTTATATCGGCGCCGGTACGTCGGGGCGTCTGGGTATCGTGGATGCTTCTGAAATACCGCCGACCTACGGAATGCCTTCGGGCGTGGTGATCGGCATCATGGCTGGCGGCGATCAGGCGATCCGCAATGCGGTGGAAGGTGCCGAGGACGATTTCGACCAGTCATGGAAGGACCTTCAGGCTTTTGACATCAAACCCAAGGACATTCTGGTCGGCATCGCTGCATCGGGCCGTACTCCGTATGTGATCGGCGGTCTGCGCGAGGCGCGCAAGTTCGGGTGTCTCACGGGAGCCATTGCCTGCAATCCCGATTCGCCCATCGCTGCCGAAGCGGAAGTGGCTATGGAGGCTGTCGTAGGTCCCGAATTTGTGACCGGAAGTACCCGCATGAAGTCCGGTACGGCACAGAAGCTGATCCTCAACATGATCAGTACTTCGCTGATGATCCGTCTGGGCTGCGTGGTGGGCAACCGTATGGTGGACATGCAGCTCACCAACGAGAAACTGGTGGACCGCGGCACCAAGATGGTGATGCTCGGTGCGCCCGACTTGTCGTACGAAGAGGCCAACAAACTCCTGCTCCAGGAAGGTTCGGTACGCCGGGCGGTGGCCTATTACAACAAGAACATGAAGAAGTAAAAACAAACGGACAATTTGTTATGAAGACCACACGTGTAGTCCTCGCAGTAGCACTATTGGGCGTTCTGCTCTCTGCCGCGGCGCAAAACGATCCGGAGAGACAATCCAACGATGATCGTGTCTATCGGGCGGATGCCCGTTCGCAGCGGAGTCGCGAATATCTCCCTCAGGGTTGCTGCGATTACCCGCGTGAATACGTCTCCCGCCGGGATGTGCATTGCCGGGACGATTTCCGCGCCCATCGCCATTACGACAGGCGAGGATGCGGGGTGCGCTATCGAAACCCGGAGGTTTGTTGCGATGCCCCGGCGGAGTATCGGCGCGAAGATGCCGGCCGTACTTATCATCGCCCCGGGCATGGGTGCGGCTGGACGGCGAGCGATACTTCGGCTTACCGGTCTTACAGGCGTTACCGGTGATCGATTGCAGGTTGTCCTTCCGAAAACCGAAAAAGCAGTGCCTCCTTTTGTCTTTGAAGAGGGGCAAGGAAAGAAATTACGAGATTTAAAACATAACGAACTACAACCGATGAAAATTTTCCGACCGATTCTGGCGGCTATCGCTCTGTGCGCAGCCGTTTCCGCCGGTGCGCAGGACAAGCCGTCCAAGTATGAAATGCGTGCAGGGTGGATGGCCTCGGTGGCCAACATCAACTGGCCGGCCAAAAAGGGCCTGACCCAGGAAGAACTCAAGAAAGGATTTATCACCTACCTCGATTCGCTGGCAGCTGTCAATGCCAATGCGGTCATCATGCAGGTGCGTCCTACGGGCGACTCGTTTTATCCCAGCTCGATCGAGCCTTGGAGCATCTACCTCACCGGTGTGCAGGGACAGGCTCCAGATCCGCTCTGGGATCCGATCGCCTTCATGATCGAGGAGGCGCACAAACGCGGCATGGAGTTCCACGCCTGGATGAATCCCTACCGGATCGCTCAGAGTGCCGATACTTCGCTTTTTGCCGCCACGCACGCCATCCGCCAGCATCCGGAATGGTTCGTTACCTATGGCGGGCAGATGTACTTCGACCCGGGACATCCCGGCAGTGCGAAGTACACCAACGAGGTGGTGCGCGAATTTGTCAGCCGTTACGATGTGGACGGTATCCACTTCGACGACTATTTCTATCCGTACAAGGTAACCGCCAAGGACGAGAACGGAAAGACCTATGTGGTCGATTTCCCCGACACCCTTACCTGGGAGCAGTTCGGCAAGCCTTTCTTCAAGGACAAGGATGCCTGGCGGCGCAACAACGTCAATCAGCTCATCCGGATGTTGTCCCAGACCATCCGGGAGACCAAACCTTGGGTCAAGTTCGGCATCAGTCCTTTCGGGGTATGGCGCAACAAGTCCACCGATCCGGTGCGCGGTTCCGATACCCAGGCCGGAGTGCAGAATTACGATGACCTGTATGCCGACATCCTGCTGTGGAGCGAAAAAGGCTGGATCGACTACGTAACGCCCCAGCTCTACTGGAAGATCGGGAAAAAGATCGTCGATTATCCCATCCTGCTCGACTGGTGGATCAAATATTCGAACGGACGTCATCTGTACATCGGCCACTCGATGGGCAACGGAGCGGACGAGATCGAGCGTCAGATCGAGATGCTCCGTGCGAAAGGCTACGATCAGGTGCAGGGATCGTTCTACTGGAATGCGGCTTCCGTGCTGCGCAATGCCAAGGACCGCGAGAGCAACCGGGAGATGAATCCGATGCTGCGCTCGCTCAATACGGCCGTGGCCCTCGTTCCGCCCATGCCTTGGCTCGATATGACGGCTCCCAAGGCGGCTACCGACTTGCAGGTAAGCGGCAGTGCGCCCATCGTCGAGGTATCCTGGAAACCGACCTATTCCGACAACCTGATGTACTTCCTGGTGTACAAGTTCGAGAAAGGGCAACCGGTCGATGTGTCCGATCCTTCGGCGATCGTGGCCAAACTCCATTACGAAAACGACGAAACGATGTCCTACTACGACAAGCAGGGGCGCAAGGGCGACTTTACCTATGCCGTAACGGCTGTTTCGCGCAACAACATCGAAAGCCCGGCCGTTTCCCAGGCGGTCAAGGTGACCAAAACGGCGGTTAAAACAAAATAATCTCCCGCGAGAAAGATGAGGTGGCAGATAGGAAAACGAGCGGGATGGGCGTTGGCTTTGGCACTTCTTTGCCCTTGGGCAGGGAAGGCTCAGCCGAGCGATGCGCCGAAGTACGAGATGCGTGCCGGCTGGATCGCTTCGGTGGCCAACTTGGACTGGCCCAGTAAGAAAGGTCTCCCCGTGGGGCAGCAGAAAGCCGAGTACATCGCTTTGCTCGATACGCTGGTAGCCATGAATGCCAATGCGGTAGTCATGCACATCCGCCCTACGGCCGATGCATTTTACCCTTCGGATCTCGAACCCTGGAGCCAGTATTTGACCGGTGTGCAGGGACAGGCTCCCGACCCTTTGTACGATCCGGTAGCCTTCATGATCGCCGAGGCGCACAAGCGCGGGTTGGAGTTCCACGCCTGGCTCAACCCTTATCGGGTATCCCAGAAGTCGGATACGACCCAGTTCGCCCCCTCGCATGTCTTCCATCGGCACCGCGACTGGTTCGTGGAATACGGCGGACAGTGGTACTTCGACCCGGGGATCCCCCAGTGCCGCGAATTTGCCAATGCCATGCTGCTCGACCTGGTAAAACGCTACGATGTCGATGCGATCCATTTCGACGATTATTTCTACCCGTATCGCGTATCGGTCAAGGACGAACAGGGAAAAAGCCATACCGTCGAATTTCCCGATTCGCTCTCCTGGGAGCGTTACGGGAAACCTTTCTTCAAGGATCGCGATGCGTGGCGCCGTCAGAACGTCAACCTGCTCATCGAGGAGTTCAGCCGGACCATCCGGCAAACCAAGCCGTGGGTCAAGTTCGGTATCAGCCCTTTCTGCGTGTGGCGCAATGCCTCGAAAGACCCCCGCGGTTCGCAGACTTCCGTCCAACAGACCAACTACGACGACCTGTTTGCCGACATCCTTTTGTGGATGGACCGGGGATGGATCGACTACGTAACGCCTCAGATGTATTATCCCACTACCCACAAGAGCGCCAATTACGACAAGGTGCTCTCCTGGTGGTCGAACCTCACCCAGCCGGACAAATTCCACTTGTACTGCGGCCTTTCCATGTGGAACGAGACCCCGGAACTCCAGTACGAGATCGCCCGCCAGCGGGAGATGCCCGACAAGGTACAGGGGACATTCTTCTGGAGTACGCGGGTGTTCATGCAGAACAAGAAGGGACTCAATCAGGTACTCCAGGCGGATGAATACCGTTATCCGGCCCTCGTCCCGCCGATGCCTTGGCACGACATGACGCCTCCGGCCGCCCCGAAGAACCTTTCGGCCGACGGGAAGGCGCATCTGGTCATGCTGTCGTGGGAAACCGTGTATTCCGACAACCTGATGTATTATCTGGTTTACCGTTTTGCCAAGGGGCAGGTGGTGGATCTGAATGATCCCTCGGCCATCGTGGCCAAGGTGCTCTACGACCACGATGCCCGGAAGGTTTACCTGGATCAGGAGGTGGCTGCGGGAGAATACACGTATGTCGTTACCGCCCTCTCGCGCAACAACGTGGAGAGCACTCCGGTAGAGACGACCGTCAAAGTAAGCAAAACCAAAGTAAAAACGATAAATAAAAAAGAATAGCGATCATGTCACAACAAGCACAACCTTCCGCAACGGAGGCAGCCGTCCCCGTTACCAAACGCAAACCCTGGCAATGGGTGCCGACGGCATATTTCTATCAGGCGATCCCCAATACGGTCATGCAGTCGCTCATCGTGTATTTCTACATCGCGATGAACGTCAATCCGAAAGTCTCGGGCGTAGCCGTAAGCCTTTTGTATCTGCCCTGGTTTATCAAACCGCTCTGGGGTCCTATCGTCGATATCCTTAAGACCAAAAAATGGTGGGCCATGTGGATGCAGATCGTGGTGGGCATCGGTTTTGTCGCCACGGCTTTGCTGGTTCCGGCTCTGGGGGCCGATTCGGGAAAGATATTTGCCTATACCCTCATCCCGTTTATCCTCATCGCCCTTTCGGCGGCTACCTACGACGTGGCTTCGGACGGTATGTACATGATCAACCTGAATCCCAACCAGCAGTCCATCTGGGTGGGATTGCGTTCGACGGCCTTCCGGGTAGGCTGGCTGCTGGTGGATGGCGGTATGCTGTGGCTGGTGGGCTATGTGGCCGGCGAGAGTGCAAAACCGCTCAGCGATGAGATGCTGTGGGCTTGGCAGGTAACGTTCTACGTGCTGGCAGCCATTACGTTCGTTACGGCAGCGTACAACTTCTGGGCTTTTCCGCAGGACCCGCACCGTGCAGCGCAGGAAGGCGTGGATGTAAAAACGGTCGGCGGTATCGTACGCGAATTCGGCCGTTCGGTGGTTACGTTCATGCAAAAGCCCAACATCGTTTGGGGGATCCTCTTTTTGGTGCTGTACCGCACGGGTGAGGCGCAGCTTTTGCAGATCCTGCCTTCGTTCTTTACCGACCCGGTAGAGAAAGGTGGACTTGAGATCCCGATGGAGGCACAGGGACTGATCAAGGGAACGATCGGAGTGATCACGTTGATCATTGGCGGTATCGTGGGCGGTTTTGCCATCGCCCGCAAGGGACTTCGCTTCTGGCTGCTTCCGATGATCCTCATCCTCAACCTGCCCAATATCGGCTATATCCTGTTGGCCATGAATCCTGCCATCGTGCAGGAATTGGGCACGATGGGATTGACCCTGGTGGCGATCGTGGTCGGTCTGGGTTATTTCGGATATGGATTTTCGTTTACCTCTTACACGATGTACATGGTGTATGTCTCCAGGGGGCAGTTCGCTACCTCGCACTACGCGATCTGCTCGGGTCTGATGGCCCTCTCGCTCATCTGGCCCAAGGCCATCAGTGGATTTACCGTCACGGCACTGGGTTACGAATGGTTCTTCTGGATGGTCGTCATCCTGGGAACGATCCCTTCGGTGCTGCTGTACCGCAAGTTGGGCGTGGACAAGTCTTTCGGAAAAGCTACCAAGGAATAGTGATTTTTGACTGAATCAATCCGGGTGGCCGTTACGCCTTGGCGAGGGGCCGCCCGTCCTTAAATAAAACGATCGAAACAATGGCAAAAAAAGAATACAAAGCCATCGGACTGATGTCCGGTACGTCGTTGGACGGGTTGGACATGGTATATGTAGTGTTCCGCGAGCACGACGGGAAGTGGCAGTACGAGATCGAAAAGGCCGATACCAAATCCTACGATCCGGAGTGGAAGGAGAGCCTCAAAATGTCCTTTTACCAGTCGGGAGAAGCCCTTACGGCGCTGGATGCCGAATACGGCCGCTATCTAGGACAGAAAGTCAAGGAGTTCGTCCGCGAACAAGGGATCCAGGAGGTCGATTTCGTTGCCTCGCACGGCCACACGGTCTTTCATCGTCCCGATCTGGGATACAACCTCCAGATAGGCAATGGTGCCCATCTCTATGCCACTTGCGGCATTCCGGTGGTCTGCGACTTCCGTACACTCGACGTGGCTTTCGGCGGACAGGGAGCACCCCTGGTGCCCATCGGCGACAAGCTCCTGTTTTCGGAGTACGATTACTGCCTGAACATCGGCGGATTTGCCAACGTCTCCTTCGACAACGAGCAGGGGAAACGCATCGCGTACGACTTGTGCCCGGCCAACTACGTGCTCAACCGCTTGATGCGCACCAAAGGCCACGACTACGACAAGGATGGCGAGACGGCGCGCTCGGGTCGGGTAAACCGCGAGTTGTTCGACGCGCTCAACGCCCTGGAGTACTACCACCGCGAGCCGCCCAAGTCGCTCGCCCAGGAATGGGTGGACAAGCATGTAATGCCGTTGGTGGAGGCTTGCAACGACGAATTTGCCAACGTGATCGCTACCCTGACCGAGCACTCGGCCTATCAGATTGCCCGCAACTTCCGTCCCGGTGCGCGGGTACTCGTAACCGGCGGGGGCGCGTACAATGTGTACATGCTCGAACGGGTCAAGGCCTATGCGGACATCGAATTTATCCGTCCTGCGCGCAACATCATCGACTTCAAGGAAGCGCTTATCTTCGCTTTCCTGGGTTTGCGCCGGGTACTGAACCAGCCCAACTGCCTGGCCAGCGTGACCGGAGCCTCGCACGATGTGATATCGGGCGCATGCTACGGTTTCAAAATAGAATAAGCAAGAAAAGAAGAAGGAAGAGTATATAAAAAATGTTATCGGCATCTTATCAGAATTTTATCGACGAGATTAAAAAAACGGTCGATCCCAAGCGCATCTATACCGATCCCCTGCGCACGTTTGCTTACGGGACCGACGCCAGTTTTTACCGTTTTGTTCCCAAGGTGGTTGTCCGCACGTTCAACGAAGCCGAGGTGCGTGCCGTGTTGGCTGCTTCGGCCCGTTACAAAGTTCCGGTGACTTTCCGGGCAGCCGGGACGAGCCTTTCCGGACAGGCATCTACCGATTCGGTGCTGGTGCTCGCCTCGCAGGGTTGGGAAAAGTACGAAGTGCTCGAAAGCGGGGCGGTGATCCGCAGCCAGGCCGGTATCGTCGGCGCACGCTTGAACCAGATCCTCAAACCGTTCGGGCGCAAGATCGGCCCGGATCCGGCTTCGGTAGGTTCGGCGATGATCGGCGGTATCGTGGCCAACAACGCCAGCGGGATGAACGGCACCAATGAAAACTCGTACCGCACCCTGCGTTCCATCCGGATCGTATTAGCCGACGGGACGGTGCTGGATACCGGTTCGCACACTTCGCGGGAAGAATTTCTCCATACCCATCGCGATTTTATCGCCCGCATCATCGAATTGCGCGATGCCGTGCAGGCCAACAAGCCTTTGGCCGAGCGTATTCTCCGGAAATACAGCATCAAAAATACCACCGGACTGTCCATCGATCCGTTCGTGCATTTCGACGATCCGTTCGACATCATTACCCACTTGATGGTGGGCTCGGAAGGGACGCTGGCATTTATCTCCGAGGTAGAGATGGATACCTTGCCTCTGATCCCCTACAAGGCCAGCGCGATGCTTTATTTTGAAAATATCGTCGATGCCTGCCGAGCCGTGCAAAACCTCAAGCCTCTGCCGGTCGATACGGCCGAACTGCTCGACCGTGGCGCTTTGCATTCGGTGGAGAACGACGAAGGGATTCCTGAGTTTATCAAGGATCTTCCCGAGGGAGCGACGGCCATCCTGCTGGAGACCAAGGCGATCGATCCGGATACCCTGGAGCAGAATATTGCCCGGGTGCGCGAGGCGGTAGCCGGTCTGAAGACCTTGTATCCCATCGAGTTTACCACCGATCCGGCGGTGTATTCCAATTATTGGCGCATCCGTTCGGGCGTGTTCCCGGCCGTGGGGGCGATGCGTCCGGTGGGGACTTCATGTCTGATCGAGGACATCGTTTTCCCGGTGGAAGTCCTTCCGCAGGCCGTATCCGAATTGCAGGCCTTGCTGGTGGAACACGGCTACAAGGATGCCGTGATCTACGGACACTCCATCGAGGGCAACTTCCACTTTATCCTCAACCAGGATTTTGCCACCGAGAGCGAAGTCAAGCGTTTCCAAGGCTTGCTGGAGGCCGTGGTGGAATTCGTGGTGGATCGTTACGACGGCTCGCTCAAGGGCGAGCACGGTACGGGACGAAACATTGCGCCTTTCGTGCGTCATGAATGGGGCGAAGAGGCTTACCAACTGATGCTCGACGTCAAGAAACTGTTCGACCCCGAAGGCCTCCTGAACCAGGGGGTGATCTTCAACGACGACCCGCTGTGCCACATCAAGCACTTGAAAACCCTTACGCAGACCGATCCGAATGTGGACAAGTGCATCGAGTGCGGTTTCTGCGAAGTGAATTGCCTTACCAACGGCTTCACCCTTTCCGCGCGGCAGCGTACGGTGATCCGTCGTGAAATATCTCGTTTGAAACTCACCGGCGAAGACCCTGCCCGGCAGGCGGAGCTGGAATGTGCGTACCGCTACTTCGGCAACCAGACCTGCGCCAAGGACGGTCTGTGCGCCACGTCCTGTCCGGTGAAGATCGACACCGGAAAACTGACGCAGGACCTGCGCCAGGCCGAAGCCTCGAATACCGCCAAGAAGATAGCCCGTTGGACGGCCGATCATTTCTCGACCGTTACTTCCGGAATGCGGGTTGGGCTCAAGGTTGTAAACGGAGTGCACAGCGTGTTGGGTTCTTCCCTGACGGGTGCGCTGGCCCGGGGTATGCGCAAACTCACTTTCGGAGCGCTTCCCTTGTGGACTCCGGCCATGCCCAAAGGCATCGACAAGCCGGTGCAGCCGCCCGTCGATCCGGCTTGCCCCGACAAGGTGGTGTATTTCCCCAGCTGTATCAATCAGGTGATGGGCGCCGCCAAGGGCGATCCGGATCAGGAGCCGCTCCATCAGGTGTTTACCCGCCTGTTGGCCAAGGCCGGTTACCAGGTGATCTTCCCCAAGAACATGGGACACTTGTGCTGCGGTACGATCTGGGAGAGCAAAGGTTTTATCGAGGAGGCCGACCGCAAGACGGCTGAACTCGAGGCAGCACTCTGGGAGGCTTCCGAAGGTGGAAAATATCCCGTAGTATGCGACCAGAGTCCGTGTCTGTACCGGATGCTCAAAAAGATCCGGGGCATGAAGCTCTACGAGCCGGTGGAATTTATCGACCGGTTCCTGATGGATCGTTTGGAGTTTACCCGCGTGCCCGAGACGGTGGCGATCCACATCACTTGCTCGATGACCAAGATGGGTAAGGCCGATGTGCTGCGCCGGGTGGCCGAAGCCTGCGCCGAACGGGTGTTCGTCCCCTCGGAAGTGGGCTGCTGCGGTTTTGCGGGCGACAGGGGATTTACCTATCCGGAGATGAACGCCTTTGCGTTGCGCAAACTCCGCCGCCAGATCCAGGACAACGGTATCCGGCACGGGTATTCCAACTCCCGCACCTGCGAGATCGGCTTGAATACCAACAGCGGCATTCCTTACCAGTCACTGGTCTATTTGGTCGATCGGTGCACGCGCCCCAAGAAAGGCTGAAGGAGGTTTTATCTACTTTTTCGACAACCCCCGCTTGCGTAGGCTCTACGTGGGCGGGGGTTGTCGTTCCTGTCGCTGCGTGTTAAGATACTGGAGAGGATATGTTTATATTTGAGCGAAAAATGCTGCAAAATAGTTGTAAGGGATTTTGGGATCCTCTACCTTTGCCGTAAAGATAAGCGGAGAGAAGAGGAAGAATAAAATCGTTTGCAGGTATGGAAGAGGAGGTTTACTACCATCAGCACGGGGTGTGGCTGACCGAGCGGTGGATCCATTACGGGGATACGACCCGCGCAGTAGAGAGTATCGTTTCGATAGAGATGTGCGTGCGCGAACCCAAGGACAGGGCGGTTCGGGTGCTGCTGGGAGTTGTTCTTTTGGGTCTTCTGCTCGTCTTTACTCCGATGCTGGGGTTTCTGTCGCTGGGGGCATTTTCGCTTTGGATCCGTTACATGGATTCGGAGAGCCCGAGGGAATACTTCGTTTTGTTGGGTTTCGAGGGCGGACATCGGGAGTACATTCCGGTACCTTTTGCCAAGGCGCGCGAGGTGATCGAACTCAAAAAGGCGATCAACCGCGCTCGGCACATGTACACGACGACCGAGTATTACAACGAGTGTATGTTCCATCGCGTGTAGCGGTGGGAAGGGGGACAGGACGGTGTCCCCAAGCGCGGGCAAAAAAGGGGCGCAGCCAAAGG
>DCEW01000075.1 GCA_002314265.1 Flavobacteriales bacterium UBA1820 | reverse complement strand
CTCCGCCCCGATCGCTTGTTCGCAGATGCTTTTCACAAAAGGCAGGGTTAAAAACGCATATTATATAAGATTTAACTTGCAAAACACATCGGTAAGGCCGTATTTTAGTAAGTGAAATCTTACGGGATTTCCTCCACAAAAGTTCGTCCGCCTTTTCGGGAGCTTTTTGTTTACGGAATCATTCACTAAAACCCAACGTACTATGAAACAGTTCTTGCACAATCGTCTGATAAAAGCGATGGGGCTGATGGCGCTCTGCATCGCTTTCTGCTCGTTCACCACCACTTCGGCAGGTGAAGCCGACGAGATATACTTCGAAGTGGGCTGGAGCGATGATATGCTCGATACCAACATTCCCATCACGTGGAGTTACCCGATCGAGGATTACTATTGCAGCGCCACATGGCTATCGCTGGATCGCTCGGGCGACAGCGGCACGCTGCGATTCCGCCTCGAACCCAATACGTCCTCGACGATGGTTCGTTCGGCCAATGTTACCGTTACCGTGTACAACAACTTTACTGACGACGGAACCGCAACCCCTGCTATCCAAAAACACACTTACCATCTGGTCATCACCCAAGACAAGTGCCCCGGTGCTTGATCTTTGGTAGAAGCCGTGAGGCTCGGGGAAGCGGACTGAGCGATGCGGACGAGAGCAGTTCCTCTCCCCGGGTTCCCCTGGTATCGGAAAACAAAAAAGTCCCCGTTTCATGCTTGAAAACGGGGATTTTTGTGGGGACCGGACTAGTGGATCGATCAATACGCCTTGGCAAAGATCACGCGGCCTTTGGACGGAGCACCGGTGAGGATGTCCTTGCCCTCCTCGGGGACGAAGTCCATCGGGATGCACCGGATCGTGGCCTTGGTGAGTTCCTTGATCTTTTCCTCGGTCTGAGCCGTGCCGTCCCAGTGTGCTAGGGCAAACCCGCCGCGATTTTCGATCACATCGACGAATTCGTCCCAGGTATCGACCCGGTACGTACGGTCGGCCCGCATCTTGGCGGCGCGGTCGAACAGGTTCTTCTGAATATCGGCCAAGAGTGCTTTGATGGCCTCCACGATGCCGTCCATCGGCAGGAATTCCTTGGTCATCGTATCGCGGCGCGCTACTTCGAACTGGCCTTTCTCGAGGTCTTTCGGCCCGAGGACCATGCGTACGGGCACGCCCTTGAGTTCGTATTCGTGGAACTTCCAACCGGGTTTCTGGCTATCGTCGTCGTCCACCTTGACGCTGAGACCGGCAGCGCGCAGCTGAGCTGCCGTGGCATGCAGTTTTTCCCGCAGTACGGCATACTCCTGGTCGTTCTTGTAGATGGGCATCATCACGACCTCGATGGGTGCGAGGGCGGGAGGCAACACCAGTCCGCTGTCGTCCGAATGGGTCATGATCAGCGCGCCCATCAGACGGGTGGATACGCCCCAGGAAGTAGCCCAGACGTAGCTCATGTTGTTGTCCTTGTCCGAGAACTTCACGTCGAAAGCCTTGGCGAAGTTCTGCCCCAGGAAGTGCGACGTACCGGCCTGGAGAGCCTTTCCATCCTGCATCATCGCTTCGATACAATACGTCTCTTCCGCACCTGCAAAACGTTCGGTGGGGGTTTTATATCCTTTGATCACCGGGACGGCCATGACATTCTCGGCGAAATCGGCATACACGTCCAGCATCTTCCGGGCTTCCTCGATGGCTTCTTCCTTGGTGGCATGGGCGGTGTGGCCTTCCTGCCAGAGGAACTCGGCCGTGCGCAGGAACAGGCGCGTACGCATCTCCCACCGCACTACATTGGCCCACTGGTTGACCAGGATGGGCAGGTCGCGGTAGGAATGGATCCACCGGCGGTAGGTATCCCAAATGATGGTTTCGGAGGTTGGGCGGACGATGAGCTCCTCCTCGAGCCGTGCTTCGGGATCGACCACGATGCCGCTGCCGTCCTCGGCATTCTTGAGGCGGTAGTGGGTAACCACGGCGCACTCCTTGGCGAAACCGTCCACGTGGTGTGCTTCCTTGGAGAAATAAGACTTGGGGATAAAAATCGGGAAATAGGCGTTCTGGTGTCCCGTTTCCTTGAAACGGCGGTCCAGATAGTCGTGCATTTTTTCCCAGATGGCGTATCCGTAAGGCTTGATCACCATACAGCCGCGCACGCCCGACTGTTCGGCCAGATCGGCGCGCACCACCAGTTCGTTGTACCAACGCGAATAATCTTCCGCACGGGGAGTCAGTTTTTTGCTCATGATTTTCAGAACGTTCCGTTGTTTCCGGCCGCAAAGACGCCTTTCACAGACATTAACGGCCTTTTCACATTTATTTATTTTTATTATCCAGGAAAAAATCCCTACTTTTGGAATGATAGCTGCAAATTTACTTATTTATCATCTAAAGAGGCAAAAAAATATGAGAAGGATTCTACGATACACCCAAATGGCAGTCGTGTTGGCCGTCTTGAGCAGCTCGATCCAGGGATGCTATACCTACATCCCGGCCATGAGCCGGGAATCGGACGGCATATACTATACGGCTTCCAAGGACGCCGACCGGGCCGAACGCGCCCGCTACTACGCCCAACAGGATGCCTATTACGACGACGGATACTACGACGAGTCTTATTACCAAGACGAATACTATTATGACGATGGCAGCTCTTCGTATTACATGACCCCCGTCGAACAGGCGTACTGGAGCACCATGCCCGCCAAATACAAGGAAGGGGGCGAGGTAAAAATCCTCAACACGTACTACGTGGACTACGATCCTACCATCCCGAAAGTAAGCCTTGCTCTGGGATACGGATTCGGCGCATACAATCCGTGGTGGGGATTCAACATCACCATGGGCAATCCTACCTATTTCTACGAACCGTACTGGATGTGGCCGTACAATTACTACGCCTACGCCTATCCGTGGAATACCTGGTGGGGATACGATCCGTGGGCCTGGTACGGCCCGTTGTACCGCCCCGACCCATGGGGTTGGGGTTGGCATTGGGGACACCCGTACTGGAACGACCCGTGGTACTGGCATGATTCCTGGTGGTGGCACCATGGCTACCTGCCCAACCGTCCCGGCGGCGGAAAGCCGCTGCCGCCGGCCGAGCGGCCTCCGCGCCGCTACTCGGGCGATACGACGCCCAGCTACGACCGGAGACCGGGTACGGGCTTGGAAAACCCCGGAGGCACCTCCGGCGGCATCCGCAACCCGTCGGACGGGAACCGCCCTTCGCAAGGCACATCCACCAGCTTCGAAGGCTACAAACGCCGCCCCTCCTCCGGCAGCAGCGGGTCGTCCATCCGCGTACCGGGACAGAGTTCCTCGTCGGGCAATCGGGGCAGTTCGTCCTCCTCGTCCATCCGCAACGGGCAGCGTTCGGGATATGAAAACATCCGCGGAGGTAGTTCCTCCTCCTCCTATCGGTCGAGTTCGGGAAGTTCCTCGCGGAGCTACAGCCGGCCTTCCTCCTCGTCCTATCGGTCGAGTTCGGGAAGTTCCTCGCGGAGCTACAGCCGGCCTTCCTCCTCGTACATGCCCCGCAATGAAAGCTCGCCTTGGCACTACGAGAGCCCCACGTCCTCGCGCGAATACGACTCGCCATCCTCTTCGCGCAATTACGACATGCCTTCGTCCTCACGGAGCTACTCCTCCCCTTCCTCGTCGGGATTCGGCAGTGGGAGTTCCTCGCGGGGAACTTCGTCGAGCGGATTCAGCCGGCGGTAAACATTACCTGAAGAAAGACCCATCAAAAAAGCTATGCAAAAAATATCACGACTTTTCAGCAAGACTACACTCGGCTTTGCCGCCCTGCTCCTGGGAGGTTCCCTGGCGGGGCAAAGCATGAACGATATTTACAACCTCCAACGTTCCTCCGTCCTCTACGGGACTCCCCGTTTCATGGGCATGGGGGGAGCTTTCGGAGCGCTGGGCGGCGAGTTGTCCTCCACCCAAATCAACCCGGCGGGAGGCGCCGTGGCAGTCAAAAGCGAGGTGAGCATTACCTTCGGACCGGAATGGTACGACAACTCGACCTCCTTTTACGGAAGTAAAGCAAACACGAACCCTGACTCCAAGTTTTCCCTGTTCCAAGGGGGAGCCAACTTCGTGTTCACCAACGACAACCCGTACTCTTCCATCGCAGGGTTCAACGTAGGGATCAACTACAGCCGCCGCCACAACTTCAACAACGAGTTCAGTGTCGAAGGGCGCAACCGCACCATCACCGACTGGTTCGAAGGCATGCCGATCGGCTCTTCGCTGGTGGAGAGCTTTTTCCGCAATGCCATCGACGGGGTCAATGGCACGGTAACCGGCTTGGCAACGGATCTGGGCGTGCTGGAGGTCGTAGGAAACGACATCTTTCCTTCGGCCGACTACCTGAACATCGACCAGATCGCCCGGATCACCACATCGGGATATTCGGCGGTAGCGACTTTCTCGGCCGGTATGAACCTGAACAACCGCGTGTACCTGGGCATCGGGTTCGACTACTATTCGCTGGAGCTGGACAACAACAACATCCAGATGGATGAATACGGCTATACGGCCAACGATTCCTATCTCTTCGGAGGGCTTTCCAACCTGTATTACGACCGGTTCTCGGCGCAGACCGGTTGGGGTAGCTCCGTGACGCTGGGGATCATCGGCCGGGTAACCGATGCGTTCCGGCTGGGATTCTCGTGGAAATCGCCCACCCGTTTCTACATCGACGAAAATTACAGCTACGGGATGGGGGCCAAGTTTTTCGACGGGACGCTCAACGAGGGTTCGGAAAACCCGACTTACTACTACCCCAACTCGTACAGCTTCAAAACGCCCTCGGAGTGGACCTTCAGCGCGGCTTACGTAGTGGGACAGTACGGGATGGTCAGTGTGGACTACATGCTGAAGGACTTTTCCAAGATGCGTTTCAAGAGCAGCGGCTTCGAAGCAGAGAACCAGATCATCGCCGACCAGATGCAGATCGCCCATACGGTCCGTGTGGGAGCTGAAGTGCGGTTGTTTCCGGTGAGCCTGCGCGCGGGATTCAACTACAGTTCCTCGCCGTACAAGGACCTCGTGGTGCAGCGCGTGAGCCAAGCCGTGGCCGGACAGTACATCTACCCCACCCTCCCGCAAGGTACGGGGGATACGATGGGCTTCTCGGCCGGAGCAGGATACTCCATCGGCAATTTCCTGACCATAGACCTGACCTATGTGAACAATTCGTACAAGACCTACACCTATCTGTACGAGCCGCAACTCACCGACCCGATAGAAAACGACATCACGGCGCAATACGTAGCCATCGGTGCTACCTTGCGTTTCTGACACCCCAGGGTGCCCGTGATATAGGGTGCGTGGGACAAANNCGCAGGCCAAAAGGCCTGCGGATTTTTTTGTCCCACGCACCGTCTTATCGGGAAGCCGACACCGTGCGGTCCTTCCAGCACAAGGACATCAGCAGATAGACGAGAATCACGATGGGAAACGCGCGAAATCCGCACGTAAGGATCAAGCCGGCCGCCAGGGCGATGAGCACCCAGCGTTTTTCATTGCCCCGCCATCCGAAAGTCTTGAACTTCAAGGCAAAGAGCGGCATTTCGCTCACCAGCAGCCCCGAGAGGATCACCGTCAGACCCAGCAACACCCAGTAGCACGAAAGCAGCTCGCCGGCCCAGCCCCACCGGGCGACAAAAGGCAGGAAAACTACCACCAGTCCACAGGCCGGGGTAGGAAGACCGATGAACGATTCGCTCTGGCGGGTATCGAGGTTGAATTTGGCCAGACGAAGCGCCGAGAAAAGGACGATGAGCACCGCCGGAGCCGAAGCCAATTGCAAGGGCGATACGGGCACGACGGCCGAGAGCGGTTCGGCGGAAAAATCCCCGGCAAGGGCTTCCTGCATCAGTTTGTACATCACCGTAGCGGGCAGCAACCCCGAAGTGATGCAATCGGCCAGCGAATCCAGTTCCCGGCCTATCTCGCTTTTGACATGGAGCATCCGGGCGGCAAATCCGTCGAAAAAGTCAAAGGTGATCCCCGCCAGGAACATCCATCCTGCCTGGAGGAAATGCCCGTTGTAGGCCAAGGCAACGGCTACCACGCCGCAGGTAAGGTTGCACAGGGTGAGAAAATTAGGGATGTGTCTTTTTATCTGCATCGTCGAAATGGTTTTATCGGATACGTGGCTTTACAGGGCTTCTTCCTCTCCGGTGTCGTCCGAGGCGGCATCGAGTCCGAGCAGGTGTTGCGCCTGCGCCCCGTCGATGGTCTCCAGTCCCCGCAGGCGGATGTTCATTTTGTTGACCCGGGTGGTACGCAGTTTTCCCAGGGTGTTCTGCGCCTTGTTCACCTGGTCGTACACCTGGTCGAGCACCGTGCTGAAGTTGCCGAATTCGGTCTTGACGGCCGAGAGCGTCTTCCAGATTTCGTCGCTGCGCTTGGTGATGGCCAAGGTGCGGAAACCCATCTGAAGGCTGTTGAGAAAGGCCGCCAGGGTCGTCGGACCGGTAATGGTGACTTTGTACGCGCGCTGGAGTTCCTCGAAAAAGCCCGGTTCGCGTAGCACTTCGGCGTAGATGGCTTCCACCGGCATGAACATGATAGCGAAGTTGGTCGTATAGGGTGGTTCGATATACTTGTCGTGGATTTCCTTGGCGAAAATCCGCACGCGCCCCAGCAGGTTCTTGCGGGCCGCGGCGACCCGTTCCGGGTCGCCGGCCTCCGAGGCGTTGACCAGGAGTTCGTAGTCCTCCTTGGGAAATTTCGCGTCGATGGGCAGGTAAACCGGTATGTCCGACGCATCGTTGCCCGGAAGCTTGACGGCGTATTCCACCACATTGGTGGCCTTGGCGGGGTTGGGATGGACGTTTTGCCCGTACTGATCGGGGGAAAGCATCTGCTGGAGGATATTGCCCAACTGGTATTCGCCCCACGTGCCGCGTATCTTCACGTTGGTGAGCACATTTTTCAGATCGCCTACGTTCACCGCCAAGGAGTGCATCTCGCCCAAACCCTTGTGGACGGTTTCCAACTGGTCGGTTACCCGTTTGAACGATTCGGTGAGGCGTTTTTCGAGGGTGCTTTGCAGTTTTTCATCCACCGTGAGCCGCATCCGTTCGAGCTGTTTTTCGTTGTCCTCGCGGATGCTCTGGAGTTTGGTTTCGAGGGTAAGGGTGTTTTCTTTCAGCGCGCGGGCTACAGCTTCGTTCTGTTCCTTGAGAAAGAGCGCCATCTTGTCCATCCGTTCGCCGAGCGACTGGACGAGCATCTTGAAGTCCTCGCGCGAGCGCGAGTCCTGGCGCGCCATATCGTCCTTGAGTTCGGTCTGAAAACGGGAAAGCGTCCCGGCCGATTCGTCCCGCGCCGTGCGGTTTTCCTCGCGTACCGTCCGCTCTATCCGTTCGGCATCCTCCCGGAACGAAACCGGACGCTGCCGCAACACCCACACCACCAGGACTATCAGCAACACGACAGCCACCCAAAGCAAAATCTCTACCATCTTTTTAGTATTCCTGTTTATATGTTCTTCCTTTCGTTTACCCCTACCCTAATCCATCCTAACGTCGGGCAAAAAAATGCTTCCTGCCCCGTGCATTCAGCGCACGCGACCGTTGCCATAAATTTCCTCCAGCAGGCGGGCCAGACGCAAACCGGCCTGCAAAAACTGTTGTTTGACTGCCGGGGCGTACTGAAAACTGTAATCGTAAGAATAATTGCCTCCGGAGGGGGTATTCGCATAAATGTCCTCGCAAAGGGCCATCGTCTGCTCCATCCACTCCATCACCGAGGGTTGGGTGATCCGGCGGATCTGTTCCGGGGTGAGATTCCGGTCGATGTTCTCCGTCCACTCGGAGTAGCTCCAGGGGCGACAGGCGTCCACCAATTTGCTGTCCCAGACGCTGTGCAGGTTGGTCGGCTGACCGAACCACTGGACGGGGATGCGGTTGCCCCCCAGATCGTCCCGGTGGCCTACGTGCATCGGGCAATGCAGGTCGCCCACCAGGTGGATGAGCAGCATCAGGTTTACTTTTTCCTGTTCCCCGGACAGGGTATCGCTCTTGAGGGCTTCGGTGATCTCAAGCAGTTTGACGTACACATCGCCGGCGGGGTCTTTGGGCATCGTCTGGTAGGTGTAACCCGGATCGACATTGACGAAATGCCACGTGGCGGTATGGGCATACCGGGGGTCTTTGCGTACGTTGTCCGCCCAGGAAGAGACATCCACCATCGTTTCCCCGCCCAGGACGGCGTCGATCTTCTGCGCCGTTTTCTTGGAGATGTGGCGGGCGGCGATGTCAGCCACCACTGCATGGCCTTTCGGCCCCCAGGCAAAGGACAGGTTGACGGCGGCCAGGACGGCAGCCAGGATCATCAATACTCTCGTTTTCATGATGTTTTTTCGATGGTTCGTTCGGAAAATCCGGCGGAATTCCGCCGAGGTAAAAGTACGGTTTCCCGGCGAAAAAAGCCAATAAAAAACACCCGGAGCGTTTGGATAAGGACTCTCCGGGCGTTTTCGAAACAAACCTCTGGTGCTAAGAGAAGTTTTCTTTTAAGGATGAAGCGCCTTGTAGCGGGCTTCGAGCTGTTCGCGGGTCATCGGGTTGGATTCGTCTATCTGACAGCTTTCCGTCGGGCAGACACCCTGACACTGGGGCTCGTCGAAGAAGCCGACGCACTCGGTGCATTTGTCCGGAGCCACGTAGTAGTGGTCGTCACTCAATGCGGGATGCGTCTCTCCGTTGAGTTCCCATTCGACTCCGCCTTCATAAATCGCGCCATTGGGGCACTCTGCTGCGCAAGCGCCGCAGCTGATGCATTCGTCGATAATGTGAATTGGCATAAATTGATGTTGTTTACTGTTAATAAATAATGTTCCTCTGTATTTAATTCGACAAATTTATGAAACCCTGAAAAAGTTCCAAACAAAAATGCGTTAAAAACGTATTTTTTTCAAAAGCCGGGATCGTTCAGCCGGCTTACCGCCTTGTGGTACTGGTCGATAAGCATCTGTACCGTTTCGGCTGCCGAAATGCGCCGGGAGATGGTGGACGCTGCCTGACCGATCTCGAGTTCGCCTTCGTCCAGATCGCCCTCGAAGATACCCCGACGAGCCCTTCCTTTGCCCAACAGCTCGCGCAAACGCTCTACATCCGCTCCGTCGGCATAGGCCTGCTGCACCTGTTCGTAGAAACGGTTCTTGAGCAGACGCACCGGAGCCAGTTCCTTGAGGGTGAGCATCGTATCGCCGTCGCCGGCATCGATCACCGCCTGCTTGAACGCGTCGCTGGCCGAACTCTCGTGCGTAACGGCAAAGAGCGACCCGACCTGCACTCCGTCGGCTCCCATCGCCATGGCTGCCGCCATCGCTCCGCCCGAGGCGATGCCTCCGGCTGCCAGCACCGGGATGTTCACGGCCGAGACTACCGCCGGGACAAGGGCCATGGTAGCCGTTTCCTCGCGCCCGTTGTGTCCTCCGGCTTCAAAGCCTTCGGCCACCACTGCATCCACACCGGCGCTTTCCGCCTTGCGGGCAAAACGTACGCTGGAGACGACATGCACGACGGTAAAACCTTTGGCTTTGAGCATGGGGGTAAACGAAGCAGGATTGCCGGCCGAGGTAAAGATGATCTTGACGCCCTCCTGCTCCATCACTTCGATGGTTTGGTCCACCTTGGAATAAAGCATCGGCACGTTGACTCCGAAAGGTTTGTCGGTGTGGGTTTTGGCTTTGCGGATGTGTTCCCGCAACAGTTCGGCGGGCATCGAACCCGAGCCGATAAGTCCCAAACCTCCGGCCTGGGAAACGGCGGCGGCCAGTTTTGCTCCGCTGATCCAGACCATACCGCCTTGGACGATCGGATACCGGATGCCGAACAGTTTGCAGATCGCGTTTTCCATCGTTTTTCGTTTTTCCGTTTTTGTCAGTTTATTATTTCTCCTGCGGAGGCTGTATCCTCCCGTACAAATACACCTGTAAGGGACAGCCGAGTCGTGCGCCAAAAATAGGCAAAGGCGAGCGCCGTGGCAAGGG
>DCEW01000033.1 GCA_002314265.1 Flavobacteriales bacterium UBA1820 | reverse complement strand
GCTCGCTTGCCCGCATCTCTTTGCGCGATCTACCCCTGCACGGCATACCGGCGCAAGCCCACCGTCGTAGGCGTATCGCCGGTGGCGACAAACCGGATCGCCTTCCCGGGGATCAACGGAGCCTCCAACGCCCCCGTATGCAAAGCTTGGTAAGTATCGAAATCTACCTGCTGCCGCTCGGCCAGTTCGGAGAACACATCCAGGGGAGCCAACCGCTCTTTCCATCCGGACTCCACCTGCAGGGCAAACACCTTGCTCTTCGAGCCGCTCCCGTAGGCCAGACATCCCACCGTACGACCTGCCGCCTGCTCGCCCTGCTCGTACAGGCAGCGAAGAAGACTGACCAGAGACATAAACATAGAGCCCGTGTACAGGTTTCCTATCCGGGACGAAGCCCGCTCGCCCGGCTCGATCCGCTGAGCGACGAACGCCCGGTACAAAGGTGTACGCGCCGCCGCACGGTAAAAATCGTTTTCCCCAAAGCGCACTCCGGCCTGCTGCTCGACCTGATCCAAAAGTCCCTTGTCCCGCATCCAGCCTACCCAGTTGCGCACCGCCATCCGGCGTCCCTGATAAGCGTACGGCTGGTGGAAGGCCAAGTAATCCCAATGCTGCAACACATCCAGTGGTTCCTGTGCCGCCAGATGATCCAAAGCTTCCGCTATGCGCTCGCAATAGCATTCGTTCGACATCGGCCCGTCAAACACCGGTTCGTCCCGGTGGACGAGCACTTCCCGGTCGGCATGCCCCCAGAAATCGTCCCCGGACAGGCGCTCCAACGCCGCCTCCACCGCCTGCCCATCGGCCGGCGAGCCCGCTGCCCGCAAGGCTGCGGCCAAGAGTTCCCGACGGGAAAAAGCGCGGTGCGGCTTGTAAAAATCACCCACCGAACACATCCCTACGCCGATATTTCCTTTGAGCGAGAGAAGCCTCGGCTCCTGGCACACGAGCATTGCTACCGCGCCCGCCCCCTGGGTGTACTCCCCGGGAGAAGCCAACGCGTATTTGGCAAAATCGGACGCTACGACGATCGCCCGCCGCGAAGCGTCGCCCCGTACCCATTCCAGACTGTTGTGCAAGGCGTCCACCGCTCCCACGCAGGCAAAAGTCATGTCCAAGGCATCGCAATGACGCAGGCAGCGCGCCCCGTACTTGGCTTCCAAAGCCTGTTCGAGGATCTCGCACACGTAGGTTGCCGTCGGCTTGGCGGCATCCAACGCGCTTTCGGTGCCCAGATACAAACGCCCGATGGTGCGCGGGTCGATGTCGTTTTCCCGGATCAGGCGCAGGACGGCCTCGGCAGCCATCGTCGCCGTATCCTCGTCGGTGTCCATCAACGCCATCGCGTCCAGTCCCAATCCCTTGGTCAGTTTGTCGGGTTCTATGTCCCGAGCCGCGGCCAAAGCGCGGATGTCCAGATACAAACGAGGTACGTAATACGAAATGCTGTCGATGCCTATTTTACTCATAAGTCTTGTTTTTTAGGGTTCTACTCAGATATATCGGATTTCCCGGCCGTATCCTCGGGGCGGTATTCCCAAATGCCGGTATTGTTGCCGTCCAGACAGGCACGGGCACGACGGGCAAAGGCGTCCAGGCGATCCCGCTCCGCCTGGGACAAAGGGAAATCCCCGCGCTGAGCCGCCTGCACCGGGACGATGTAAAACCGCTGGCGTCCTTCCTGCACCGGCTTCCACATCCACACCAGGGAATAGGTACACTCGGCCACATGAGGCTTTTCCCCGCGCTCCCGCACCAGGGTTACGGTAAGGGTCGATCCGCCCTGGGTATCGATCGTACGCTGGTTGGACAGGTAATTGCCCAGCGAATAGACCACTACCCGCTCTATCCGTCCCGTACTGTCCCTATAAGCGTGCATCGGCTGCACCACGTGGGGATGGGATCCGATGACCAGGTCCGCCCCGCGATCGAAGAAAAACTGCGCCAGATCCTTCTGGGAGGGTTCGGGAAGCATCTCGTACTCGCGTCCCCAATGCACGCAGACGATGACGAAATCCGGTTTCCCGGCTCGCGCCACAGCCAAATCCTGCGCGATCTGCGCGGTATCGATCCGGCTGACTTCCACCGGCGGGTAGTCGGGGATGCCATTGGTTCCGTAAGTATAGTTCAACAGGGCAAAACGGAAATCGCGGTAATGGAAAAAGAGCGGATGGCGCTCCTTCCGCTGGATGGAATCGAGAAATACGCCGGTGTGCGGCACGCCCAGCGAATCGAGTACTTCGACCGTGCGGATGATGCCCCGCTTGTAGCGGTCCAGGCTGTGATTGTTGGCCGTCACCAGCAGGTCGAAACCGGCCTCCCGGATAGCCCGGGCAAAGGCCGCAGGTGCGGAAAAACGCGGATAACCCGAATAAGGCGGTGCTCCGACCGGGGTTTCGAGGTTGGCGATGGCCAGATCGGCCGCCCGAACCTCCGGGGCGATGTAGCGAAAACACTCCGAGTAATCGTACTGCGCGCTGTCCCGCTGCGCCGAGACCAACTGCGCCTCGTGCTGCATGATGTCGCCGGCAAAGAGCACGCGCAAGGTATCCGACTGAGCCTGCACCCCGCCCGAAAAGGCGGAAAACATCCCTAGTGCAATCCAAAAGAACTTGCCTGCCATCGTCATCCGTGCTGTTACCGTATGCTTTATCTATTTTTGTAAAGGGTGTCCGGGGCGCCTCTCTTTCCTCCCCTCATCCCGCTTCCTCGCGTCCTTTTTCTCTCGTCCCCTTTCTCGCCCTTTTCCTTTCCCGCTCTCTTTCTCTCCCCTATCCCCTTCCGTCTGCGGCCGATCTCCGATCCCCTGACGGAGAACCGTCCGGGAGAAAGGGCAGGAACGAAGGTTATACGTTGAAGCGGAAATGCATGATATCGCCGTCCTGGACGATGTACTCCTTGCCTTCGACGTGCATCTTTCCGGCTTCTCTTACCTTCACTTCCGAGCCCAGGGCGATGTAGTCCTCGTACTTGATCACCTCGGCACGGATAAAGCCCTTCTCAAAATCGGTGTGGATCACCCCGGCGGCTTGCGGAGCGGTAGCCCCCACCGGAACGGTCCAGGCCTTGACCTCCTTCGGACCGGCCGTGAAATAGGTCTGAAGGCGAAGCAGCTTGTAAGCCGAACGGATCAGGCGCGATACGCCCGGTTCCTCCAGTCCCATTTCCGCCAGGAACATCTGCCTCTCGTCGTAGGTTTCCAGTTCGGTAATGTCCGCTTCGGCGGCTGCCGCCAAGACCAGTACCTCGGCATCTTCGTCGCGCACGGCTTCCCGAACGGCCTCCACGTAGGCGTTGCCCGAGACGGCCGAAGCCTCGTCCACGTTGCACACGTAGAGAATGGGCTTGTCGGTGAGCAGTTGCAAGGGAGTGATCAGTTCCCGTTCCTCCTCGGAGAAGGAAAGCGAGCGGACACTGCGGCAATCCTCCAGCGCTGCCTCGACCCGTTCCAGGACGGCCACGGCCGCCTGTGCTTCGCGGTTGCCTACTTTGGCGGCTTTGCGCTCCTTGTCCAAGCGTTTGCCGAGGGTTTCGAGGTCCTTGAGGCAAAGTTCCATGTCGATGGTCTGCTTGTCCCGCACCGGATCGACACTGCCGTCCACGTGGGTGATGTTGCCGTCGTCGAAACACCGCAACACGTGGATGATGGCATTCGTCTCGCGGATGTTGGCCAGGAACTGGTTGCCCAGACCCTCGCCTTTGGAGGCGCCGCGCACCAGCCCGGCGATGTCCACGATGTCCACCGTAGCCGGGACGACCCGTTCGGGATGGACGAGTTTCTCGAGTTCCTCCAAACGGGGATCCGGGACGTTCACCACGCCTACGTTGGGTTCAATGGTACAAAACGGAAAATTGGCCGACTGTGCTTTCGCGTTGGAAAGACAGTTGAACAAGGTCGATTTGCCGACATTGGGCAATCCTACGATACCGCACTTCATCTTGCTTTCTACTGCTTGCTTTTTTTCTCTTTTATTGTTCTGGCGGCCCTTGACCGGGCCGTTTCTTTCTTGCTGTCATTTGCCGGGTGCCGATGGCTTCCCCTTGCGGGGTCTTCCGGGGAAAGTGGGCTTGGAGCCTGCTTACAATCCCCGCACCTGCTTGAGCGCCCGCAGGATGGGCGAGGAATACACGAAATCGACAATGGCCCCGTTGTCCGCCGCGAGAATATCCTCGTTGGTTCCCTCCCAGGCTTTGTACCCGCCGCTGAGAAAGACGATCTTCTGGCCGATCTCCATCACCGAATTCATGTCGTGGGTGTTGATGATGGTGGTAATGCCGTATTCGTGGGTGATCTCGCTGATCAGGCGGTCGATCACGATGGAGGTCTTGGGGTCCAGTCCGGAGTTGGGTTCGTCGCAAAACAGGTACTTGGGGTTCATGATGATGCCCCGGGCAATGGCCACGCGTTTGCGCATCCCGCCGGAGAGTTCGGAAGGGTATTTGGCCTGCACCCCGTCCAGATTGACCCGATGGAGCGCCCACTGTACGCGGTCTTCCATCTCGCCGCGGTTTTTCTCCGAAAACATCATCAGGGGGAACATCACGTTTTCCCCCACGCTCATCGAATCGAACAAAGCCCCTCCTTGAAAGACCATGCCGATCTCGTGGCGCAGATTTTCCCGCTGGGTCTCGTCCATCGAACTGTATGCCACCCCGTCGTAGTAGATGTCCCCGGAATCGGGCTTGATCAACCCGGTGAGCGTCTTGAGGAAAACCGTTTTCCCGGCCCCGCTCTGCCCGATGATCAGGTTGGTCTTTCCACGCTCGAACACCGTGCTGATGCCCCGGAGCACCTCGGTGCCCTCGAACGATTTTCGTATATCCTTGGCTTCTATCATGTCTTTTTTAGCCCAGCAGGGTCTGGGTAAGTACATAGTTGAGGATGATGATCACGATGCTGCTCCATACCACCGCATTGGTGGAAGCCTTGCCCACTTCCAGCGCACCGCCCTTGATGTAATACCCGAAGAAAGCCGGAAGGGTCGCAATGACAAAGGCGAATACCTCGGACTTGATCATCGCATACGCCACGTAAAACGTATTGAAAGGCATCCGCAGCCCGTTGACGTATTCTGCCGTGGTCGCCACTCCGGAGGTGATCACCGCCACCCATCCGCCGAACAGGGCCGTTACCATACTGGTCATGATCAGCACCGGCATGAACGAAAGCAGTGCAGCGATCTTGGGCAAAACCAGATAATTGATGGAATTGACCCCCATCACGTCCAGCGCCTCGATCTGCTCCGTCACCCGCATCGTGCCGATGCTCGAAGCGATGTACGAGCCTATCTTTCCACAGAGGATGATGGCGATGATGGTCGGGGAAAACTCCAGGATCACCGCCTCGCGCGTGGCATAGGCCACGTAGTGTTTGGGGATCATCGTCGAACCCTCCAGGTTGAAGGCCATCTGCAGAGCCACCACCGCCCCGACAAAAAACGAGATAAAGGCGACGATACCCATCGAATTGAACCCCAGGTCGTCCACCTCGCGCAGGTACAGGCGTGCAAAAACCCTGCCGCGCTGGGGGCGCGCCATTGCCTTGCGCAACATCAGGAAATAGCGTCCCGATTTGGTGAAAAAACGTTCGATGTATTCGGACAACATACGGTCTTTTTTTTCTTCTTTTATCCTTGTCTCTTTATCCCTCCCGCTGCAACAGCGCCATGTAAAACCCATCGTAGCCCTCCCGGGAGGAAAGCAGGCTGTGTTCTTCCAACAGGCGGAAACCTGGATGCTCCTCCAGGAAACGCGCCACCTGCCGCCCGTTTTCACGCGGCAGCACCGAACAAGTGGAATACACCATCCGCCCACCCGGCCGCAGCATCCGGCTGTACGAGGCCAACAACTGCGCCTGCAAAGCCGTTACCTGGTCCAAAAAAGCGGACGAGAGCCGCCATTTGGCATCCGGGGCGCGCCGCAACGTTCCCAGCCCCGAACACGGCACGTCGAGCAGCAGACGATCGGCCGAGGCCTCCCGCCGGGCTATCTCTTCCTCCGTAGCCAGAGCAGTCTTTACCGTCGATACCCCCGCCCGGAGCGCTCTCCGGCGGAGTTCCTCCAGCCGTTTTTCGTGTACGTCCAGCGCCAGGATCTCTCCCCTCCCCTGCATCAGCGCCGCCAGATGCAAGGTCTTGCCCCCTGCCCCGGCACAGGCATCCACCACGCGCATCCCCGGTTCGGGAGCCAACATAGGCGCCACCCGTTGCGAGGAAGCATCCTGCACTTCGAACCATCCCTGGCGAAACGCCTCCGTATCAGAGAGTTGCATCCGGCGGGACAGTTCAAGGGCATCGGGATAGCCTTCCAGCGCGCGGGTCTCCAAACGGTTTTCCCGGGCCAGCCGCTGTTGCAGACGTTCCCGGGTCGTGCGAAGGGTATTGACCCGAAGCACCACCGGCGCCTGGGTGTTCATCGCTGCCAGCTCTGCATCCCACACTTGGGGCAACTCCTGCGCACCGATGGCATCCAGCCAGTCGGGAATGCTCTCGCGAAGAGCCCGCACCGCCTGCGCCCGGTGATACCCGTCGAGGATCTCCGAGGGACAAAGCGCGGAAAACTCCTCCCACGGGGGAAGCGTTCCTCCGTGGCACACCACGTGCGCGCCCAGCATCCGCCAGACCTCCTTGCGCTCGCGCGCAGCCTCCACCCCGACGAGGTGGCCATACAAACGAGCATAGCGCACTACACCATACACCGACGAGGCGATGAATGCGCGGTCGGAAGCTCCGCGGCGACGATCCGCCCGCAAGGTCCGCTCGAGGACTCTTCCGGCGTGTTCCCCGCCGACAAGGATGGCCTCGATGGCTCCGACGGCGGCTTCCGCCTGGCTACGGTAGATCCGCACCTTCGTTTCGGTGTGCATGCTTCTATCCTCTCTTTCCCTTTTTTTCTCCACGCTCAAACGTTTCCCGGCTCTCTGCTCTTTTCCTTCCCCCACCTTGGGATGACCCGCAGCGGACTACCGAAGACTGGGATCAGAAAGCGCCTTGGCGGGCATCGTCGTAGATCTCACGTGCCGCAAAGTGGAACTTGCACTCGCGTTCGGACGATTCGGGCGAATCCGAAGCATGGATGGCGTTTTCCGAGATATCCTTGCCGTAGAGGGCGCGGATGGTTCCGGGTGCCGCTTTCTTGGGGTCGGTCGCTCCGATGAAGGCCCGGTAGTCGCGGATGCAGTTTTCCTTTTCCACGATCGCCACTACGATCGGGCCGCTGACCATGTATTCAACCAGTTCGTGGAAAAACGGTTTTCCTTCGTGTTCGGCGTAGAACAGTCCCGCATCGCGACGCGAGAGTTGCGTCATCTTCAGGGCGATGATCTTGAATCCCGCCGAGGTTATCTTGTCGATGATCACACCCAGATGACCGTTGCGCACGGCATCCGGCTTGATCATCGTAAGGGTTCTTTCGAGTTTGGCCATATTCGTTTCGATTTTCAGGTTCAAACGGCTAATATAGTATTTTTATCGTTTCCTCCTGCCGGGAAGCACCGAAAAAAGCAACAACCCCGCAGCCACCCATACCGCCACCCGGGGGATGTAATCCCCATGGCGGACATAAAAGGTCGGCTTCCGCTCGGCAAGCACCAGCGTCCCCCGCAGCGCCCCCTGCTGTCCGTAAGGGATCACCCCTGTGATCCGTCCGTCGGGGGTCAGGAAAGCCGATACGCCCGTATTGGCCGAACGGATAATGGGAAGGCGTGTCTCGATGGCCCGCAGACGAGCGATCCAGAGCATCTGCCGATGGCCTTCGGTATTGCCCCACCAGCCGTCGTTGGTGATGATGCACAAGGCATTGGCCCCTTTACGCACATACCCGGCGACGAACTCCCCGAAAAGCGCCTCGTAACAGATGATCGGCGCCAGACGCATCGTTCCTCCTTGGGAAACGAATACCTCGCGGTCGTCCTGGGTAACGTTCGAGCCGGCCATACCGCCCATGTCGATCATTATATCGCCTAAGACGCCCTCCAGCACGCTCCGAAACGGAAAACACTCCACCCCGGGCACCAGTTTCGACTTTTCATAACGGTCCATGCCCTGCGTATCGATCTGCACCGCGCTGTTGTACACATCGTACCAGAAATCCCCGTAACGCGAACGGTTGGCCGTAGGAGTTACCGAAGTCTCGTCGTAAAAATACCGCACGAACGAACTGCCCGTGACCACGGTCAAGCCTCCGTTGCGGGCGGAAAAAGCCCGCAGAGTGTCGAACACCGGATACCGTCCCGGACTGTCCACCTGCTTGTACTGCGAAAGGTAGGTCTCGGGGGCGGCGATCAGACGCACTTGCGGGTCGAGCAGCGTATCGACCATCTCGAACATCCGGGCTGCCATCGCCGAATCGGTGGCCGTAGTAAATTTTTCCCCATAAGGGTCGATGTTGGGCTGAAGGGCGATGGCCTCGATGCTCCGGCTGTCCTTGGGCGCGTCGCCCCGCGGAGTAACGGCCCACGAGAGGAGCATCGGCAGTACGACCACCCCGGCAAACACCCCTATCCGACGGTACAGCACCTCCCGTGGACTTTGCCCGGCATAGGCCTTCCACGCATAGAAAGCCACGATGTTGGCCGCCAGCACCCAGAGGCTGCCCCCGAAAACGCCCGTATATTCATACCACTGCACAAAGCCGGCATAGCGGGCAAAACCGTTGCCCAAGGTGAGCAGCGGCCAGGCCAGATCCCACTCGCTGTGCAGCTTCTCGAACGAAATCCACAGCGCGGCCCAAAAGATCATCCCCAGCAGGAAACCCCGTCGGCGGGCCACCCAAAAACCGGCCATCGTTACCACGGTTACAAAGGCGGCATTGAGCAGAGCCGCCGCCACGAAACCGGGCCAGGTCGAATTGCGCAGCCAGAAGGTATCGACCACATTCCAAGTGAGAAAGGCCGTAAAGGTGATGAGCCACAACACGGCAAACGCATGGCGCGCCTGCGCGCGGAACAACTTGTAAGCCGCTACCCACAACGGGACGAAAGCCACGAAAATAAACGCCGGCGTACTCCACGACAACCAGCCCAGGGCCAGCATCAGCCCTGAAAGCACCGCATACAACAAGAATGTCCCTACCATAGCCCGAATCTCTTTATTGTTTATCTCTTTCGTTTGTCTTTTTTGTCCGCTTGTCCGTTTTGTTCTTTTCTCCCAGTGCATCCGCTTCCTTTTCCGGCATCCTCTTCCCCGAAAGTGCCTGCTCACCGCACCCTCCGGGCGATCGTCAATCCGTCACGCACCGGGAGCAATACCGTCTCGAAGCGCGGATCGGAAGCCAGACGCCGGTTGAATTCCTGCACGGCTGCCGTATCGCGGTCGCCGGGGCGGGGCTCCCGAAGCACTTTCCCGTTCCACAACACGTTGTCGGCCATCAACACGCCTCCTGTCCGCACCCGGGGAGCTACCAGATCGAGGTACTGCGGGTACTCCGACTTTTCCCCATCGACGAACACCAGGTCGAAATCGCCTTCCAAGGCCGGCACCACCTGCCGCGCATCGCCCACCACCATCCGGATGCTGTCCGCACGCGGACTGCGGGCAAAGAACGAGCGGGCGAGGTCTTCGATCTCCTCGTTGCAGTCCACGGTGATCAGCTCCCCCTGCGCCGCGAGCCCTTCACTCAGGCACAAGGCGGAATAACCCGTGAACGTGCCGATCTCCAGGATGCGCCGCGGGCGCAACAGGCAGGACACCATCGAGAGGATACGCCCCTGGTACTCGCCGGACAACATCCGCGGGTGGATGCTCCGCTGCCAAGTGGTGCGCACCAACTCCTCCAGCAAGGTTCCGCTCCGCGAGGAATGTTCCTCGGCGTAGTCCTCCAGCGGTCCGTACTCCGTTTGGGAAAAGTGTACTTGAAAGTCGTCTGCCATCGTTTTCCTGCCGTTTATCGTTTTTTTCGCTTGAACAACAAGGTCGTAAGCAGCTCGGGAGAAAAGACCTCGCAAGCCAACTGCTGCAACTGGAGGGCGGTTACCGCCTCCACCCGGGCACAAGCCTGTTCGAAGGTGTCGGCCCGCCCGGTCTGCAGATACGACCGGCCGACCGAAAGCAGACTGCTCAATTCGTTTTCCGAGGCAATGGCCAGCTGGCCGCACAACTGACGTTTGGCCTTGTGCAACTGCAAGGTGCCCAACGGTTCTTCCCGAAGGCGGCGCAACTCCCGGTAGGTGATCTCCAGGCTGCGCTCCAGAGTATCTTCGTCGGTAGCGAAATACACCCCGGAGATCCCCGTATCGGAATACGCCGTGTAGAATGCCTCTACGCTGTAAGCCAGCGCATAGCGTTCCCGGAGCGAGAGGTTCAGCCGCGCACTCATCGGCGCCCCGCCCAGCACGTTGGTCAGCAGGGCCATCGCGGCATTTTTTTCGTGCGTGGCCGAAAACGATGGCGCCGCCAAGATCGCATGGCACAGGTGGATGTCCATTTCCTTTTCCTGCTGGAGAGGATGGTACTCTGCCGGGGTCTTCCGCCCGAGGGCAAGGATGGGCCGGGAGAAGATTTGCGGATAACGCGCCAGGTATTTTTCCGCCTCCTCACGCACGCGCTCGGGGGGCACATCGCCCGAAAAGCAGATGAGCATGCGCTGCGGGGAAAAACAACGGCGCAAAAACGCCAAGATGTCTTCCCGGGTAAAACGGCGCAGGGTTTCTTCCGTCCCGAGGATGGTACGCCCCAGCGGATTGCGGGCGAAGACCAGTTCCTCGACCTGCTCGAAGATCAGTTCGTCGGGCGATTCGAGGTACGAATGGATCTCGTCGGCCACCACGTCTTTTTCCTTTTCGATCTCCCGGGAAGGGTAGGTAGTGGCAAAAGCAATGTCGGCAAACAGTTCCATCGCCCGTCCCAGATAACCCGGGCGGAACGAGCCGTGCAGACAGATGTTTTCCTTGGTCGTGAACGCGTTGATCTCCCCGCCGACATCTTCCAGGCGCGCTAGAATGTGATACGGACGGCGCGAACGGGTTCCCTTGAACAGACAGTGTTCGATGTAATGCGCCATCCCGTGCTCCCGGGCAAGCTCGTCCCGCGAACCGATGTCGAACAAAAAAGCCAGATGGGCGATCTTCCGCTCCGTGCGGCGGCAATACAGCCGCACCCCGGAAGAAAGGGTACCATAAACCGATGACGTCTCGTTTTCCATGCCGTTTCCGATAGGAAGCAAAGGTACGGATTTTTGTCCGATTCCCCCGAAGGGGGACGGTAACGTCAGAGGCGTTCAGCGCTGCGCCCTGCGGGCGCAGCGCTGAACGCCTCCCATACTACTGCGCGCGGATCACTTGGCCCGCACGCCCTCTATCTTCAAGCCGTCTTCCGTGGTGAGGGTAAGACGGTTGCCCCTGACCTCAAACTTCTTTATCTTGACGATCTCCCGGGCCAGGAGCTGCTCCTGTTCGGCCTGATTGTGGCAGTACATCCGGGTCATTCCCACGTTGCCTACCACCTCGATATCCGGCCCCTCGCTGAGATACTGTCCGAAATAACGGTTGCAACCCGTCGAACCGAAGAATTGCCCGCTCTTGGCGAAGGTGATGTCCGGCCGGCCGTCCTTGTCGGTATCGTACCCCCCGATCGAAACGATCACATAAGTAACGTCCTGCGGCAAAGCCACATTCCGCTGGGTTGCACATCCCGTGGTGAGCCACCCCGCCCACAGCGCAGCCGCCGCCAGCCACATGCTTTTTTTCATACCGTGCTTTTTCGTAATTTTACACCCTGCGTGCTTTGTCGGGTGAATACCCTACAAATGTACATTATTTTTTTCCAAATTTATACCTTGTAACACAACGTCCCGATGGACTATCCCTCCAAAATATTTTCCCGCGCCGTCCAGCAAATCGCCACCCTGCCCGGAGTGGGCGAAAAAACCGCCCTGCGCATGGCTCTGCACCTGCTGCGCCAAGACCCCGAACAGGTCCGCAGTCTGGCCCAAGCCCTTACCGACCTGACCGAACACATCCACCGCTGCACCCATTGCCACAACCTGTGCGACGCGGAAGTCTGCGACATCTGCTCCGACCCCTCGCGCGACTTTTCCACCGTCTGCGTAGTGGAAGACGTGCGCGACGTGATGGCCATCGAACAGACCGGACAATACCGGGGCGTATATCACGTGCTGGGCGGACGCATCTCGCCGATGGAAGGCATCGGCCCCTCCGACCTGCAGATCGCCTCGCTGTGCCAGCGCGTGGCGCAGGAACAACTCTCGGAACTCATCTTCGCCCTCTCATCCACCATCGAAGGCGACACCACCGCTTACTATATCTACAAGATGCTCCCCCGCAAGGACCTGCGCATCTCCTCCATCGCCCGCGGAGTATCGGTAGGCGAAGAACTGCAATACACGGACAACGCCACCCTGGGTCGTTCGCTGACCAACCGCATCCCCTACGAAGGTTCCCTGTAACGCATCCAGCCCTTTTCGGGAGACTTTCGTCCCCCGAAAAGGGCTGGCTTGCCCGGACTATCCGCACCCCCTTTACGCATCGACCGGTTTCGGACGAGCGATGATCCGCGGCTTATCCTCCGCTTTGAACACCGTCGCCGTAACCGTGATCAGGAAAAGCCCCGAACGGGAAAAACTGCCGTTGAGCTTGGCCACCACCGAAGCGCGGGGAATCTCGATCTGCAAGCCCGACTTGGGCGTTACCCGAATACTCAATTCCACCGTCGGATTGACATCGGGCGCATTCCACGCCCCGCTTTCGAGGTCTTTCGTCCCGCCCATCAGCTCCACCAAAGCATCCACATCGGCATCCATGATGGAAAACGTCAGAAGGACCTTTCCCCCTTTCGAAACCGAGACCACCGGCACGTCGCTCTCCTCGGCGTAATGGTCGATCACCTCCGGCTCGTTCTGGGTGAGCATGCACGAATCCTGATAGGTCATCCCCAGCGTCTTGTACTGGCCTTCCGTTTCCTCCGTTTTTTTGATTTCGATCTTGGAAAGACCGAATGTTGCTACACTTGCCATAATTTCATTTCTTTTTTTGTTGTTGTTAAACCGTTCTCCCGCTCGTTTACGCCCCGGCCCGCAGGCTGACCGACACCTCCATCTCGGCGCAGAACATCTCGCCCTGCGAAGAAAAGGTCTGCGCGTCCACCCACGTGAGGCAGCCTTCGGAAAAGACCTCGTCCAAGGCATCGAAGACCTTCGAACAGAGGTATTCCAGGCGTTTGTAATCCGGGATCAGTTCCACCGCATCGCCCCGGTCGGAAAACACCGGCGAAGTGTACAGCACCACCCGCGCCTTGGCCACCGCCCCCGGTTCCAGCAGGGCTCCCGAAGCCTGGATCACTATGTCTTCCTTGTCGGAATTGACCGGACGGGCATCCTTGTACAGCCCACCGGTGATCTCCCGCACCACGTCCAGACCCGCCAACCTCCGATACAGGAGCGTTGCGATCGAAAAAGTCGATTTTTTCATGTTTCTTCTCTCGTTTTTTCACCACATCCGCCGGACGGCACCGCCCCGCGGACGATCTTCATATCCATAGTTTGCATCCCAGCGGCCCCGAGACAAAATCGGCCACACAACCGCTGGCCACCCGTTCGTTTCCCTGGCGGGAATACACCCGCACGGGCGTTCCCAACTTCAGCGCAGGCGTCCCGGCCGGAAGGTACAGCACATAGCTGAAACGATACTCCGTTCCCCCTTGCAAACGGACCACCTGTCCCGAACCGTTGCGCACGGCCCGGCAGATCGCATACTCGGTCTCCTGAGCCGGAGCCGGGTCGTAATCGCCCGAGGGATCAGTCGTCGCATCCCTCGGCGGGATCACCGTCAGAATATCCGGATACAGATCGAACATCATCGCGTTTCCTCCTCGTTTCCAACTTTGTTTCCCGACCCTTACCAGATATCCGAACTGTCGCGCACCGCATCGCGAAAAATCCCCGGATGCTCTCCCGCAGGATCGTACTGCCGGTAGAGGCTCTCGGCCAAGGTCGTCAGCAGACTTCTGTCGGCCACCGTGAGCGAAAAACCATCCATCACTACATCGGGCGACACGGCCAGTGCCATGTACACATCCGCCCGAGCCAGCATGAACTCCGGCGTCTGTCCCGTGTACGGGGCCTCCGGGGTCAGCTTGCGGTCTATCACTATGCGCTCCAGCGCCGTTTCATCCAGCGGATAGCCCACCGCCATCCGCAAAGCTTGTAATACCGTCATGATCGGTCCTCGTCTTGTTTTATCGGTTTCACTGTTTTCTTTCTTCAGAAAAAAAGGGGAGCGGGCCGCCCCGACGAGGGTTTCCCCATTCTTCTCCGGAGCATCATCGACCCTCCGGCGCCTCACTCCCCCGACACACATCCACTTTCCGTCTTATTCTCCCTGACCGGCCAAGGTATCGAACAGGAAGCAACGGTCGGCATTGCCCCACACCGGAATCGCATTGGCAATCCCCTTGGTCACTTCCGTCACCGGATCCTCGGTCGAGTATTTCTTGATCAGAATGTGTTCGCGTTTGACCTTCGTAGCCACGCTGTCGGTAACCATCTCGTCGGCCATCGGACCGTGGTACGTGTACCCGCAGGCCAACTCCGGCACGAAAGTTACCACGCCGCGTTCCCAAGGATTGACCGTGGTGCGCTGCCCGGACTGCCCCTCGAGGGTAACATACGTATCGATCAGACGGATCTCGGGCAAACGGTGCGCCTTGAGGGCAATGTTCACCTCGTCCACATTGGGGATCTTGAGCCGGCCCACCTGCGGCACCCACGACGAGCAGAAATCGATCGCCTCGTCGGAAGCCATCATCGCGTAGAACGTCTCCAGGTCCATGAACATGTACTTGAGCAGCATACCCCCGCCCACGCCTTTGGCCACCACCGAGCGGATGTCCGAGATCGGAGTAGCCGAAGCGGCATTTTCCTCGTTCCAGGCCGTCGTCGCTTTCAGCTTGTGCTCTTCGGGCACCCCAAAGTCGACCGTCGTCTCGGTTACCGTCCCGGCATTGTTCGAACTATCGAGCACGAACCCTCCGGTAGAAAGCGCCCGCAGGGCCAGCCACTCCAAACGGGCATTGACCCCCTTGAAGCAAAAATCGGTATCGGCATACACCCAGTTCATCAGCGCGCGCTGTCCCTCCTCGCTGCTGTAGTAGTACTGCAGGTGCTGGTACTCGTTCAGGTCGGTCTCTTCCTTGACCCGGACGATCTCGATCTTGGGGATCTTGCCCGTCAGGCGTTCGATCACATTGCGCGTCTTTTTCGGCGCAGCCACATTGTAGGACACCACATCGGCCGCCACATTGATGCCGTAGTCGCCCGAAAGCGCCCGCCAGGTAAGCGTCGGGGTGAACATCACCGGAAAGATGGACGGGTAGTAAAAATCGTCCAGCGTGTAGGCGTCCACCACCGCCTGGAGATCGTTCTCGGAAATTTCCTTGATCAAAGTCTTTTTCATCTTCTTGCAAAATTGTTAATACGTTACACAAATATCCACATTATCGTTTTTTCCCTTCTGAAAGCCGTCTGGCCGGGCAGATCAGCCCTTGAGTTTCCCCGCCAGGGGCGAATCGCTGCGCAACGACCGCAGGTAATTCTCCACCGCCGGCGACACCTTCGGCGTCTGAGTCGCCTGCTGCGGACGCGGCTGCTGCGCCACCTTTTCATCGGCCTGTTGCTGCAGGTACGCCTTGTACCCCGCCTGGATCGCATCGGCCGAAGGCACCACCTCGCCCTGGAGGGTATCCACCTCGAGCGCCGCTTTCCAGAAAGCCTCGGGCACACCCCGATCGGTGAGTTCCTTGGAGAGCGCCTGGACGAATTCCGCCTGCGTCGCCCGTCCCTGCTCGTACTCGGCTACCTGTGCCTCGGCCTGTGCCGAGGCCGAAAAACGCTCGGAGAGCATCGCCATCGCATCAGCCGAAGCCGTTACCAACTCGCTGCGTCGCGCCGCATCGCCCCCGCAGACCGTCTCCAGAAAGCCCGCCAGCTTTGCCAACACATCGGCCGGGATCGACGGATAATCCCGCTGCCACTGTTTCAAGATCTCGTTTTCCATTTTTCTCTCGTTTTTTTAGTTTGAAGCATCGATTGTATTTTTGTAATACTTGTTTTACGAATATACGAAAAAATTATCTAAAAAGAAAATATCTTATCCAAAAAATCTCGCCAAATCCTTCGTCGCCCCCGGCGGGTGCAGCACGAAATACATCCGCATCATCAGCGCATCGGCCACATCGGGCGAACGCCCCAGCACCTCCTTCACCCGAGCCTTCGGCACCACCGCCAAGCGCCCCTCGCCCGAAACATCCACCGCCCGCACCTGCTCCAACTCCTCGATGATCCGCGAGCGCAGCTGCGGATCGTCCACCGCCACATAGACCTGCCCCCGCCCCACCGCATCGGCCAGCAGGAAATAGCACTGCGACTTCAGGTTGGTAAAATTCTGTTTCTTTCCCCGCACATCCACCGGCGAGGCATTGTTGCAAAAACCCTTGCACTTGAGCAGATCGGCCACCCCGCCCCCCACGCCATCCTCGTCGCACACGATGTGGGACAAGGGCACCCCCGCCGCCGAAGACAAGGACGAAATATCCCCCGCCGTCGCGTCCACCCCCTGGCGGGCGCGCACCACGATCTTCTCGCAACGCATCCCGTTCCACAGACAGATCACCGTCGAGTCGTCCCCGAACCGGGCAATATCCGCCGTGATGAACCGCTCGCCCGAAGCCACCCCCGTATTGGAAAACACATCCACGATCCGGTCATAAGCCATCAACGCCATCGGATCGTCCTGATACTCCCAGTTGCCGCACAACAAACGCTGCACCGAACGGCTGTCCAGGCCCCGCAAGCTCTCGGCATAGTGCGGGGAAATAAACGGATTGTCGCGCAGCAACGACTCCACAAAACGCTTGTCCGGCTCCAGGGTCCCATCCCGGAAAGGCTTGTAAAAGCGCGAATACACGAAGCCTTTCGACGGGTTGCATGTACCCAACATTTTGGGTACCAGTCCGTACTCCCCCAAACGGTACCGGATCCGCGAACGCACCACATTCCACGCGCGCAGAGACACCTGATTGCACTCGTCGATGAAAGCCCCCGTGATCTCCAGCGAGCCCAACTCGTCGAACTCCGGATCGGAAGGCCTCGCCTGCAAGTGCCGCATCAGGATCACCGAACCGGCCGTACCCACCGCCACCTCGCCCCGCTGGTCGTTTACCCGCAACCACGAATCCGGAAGCCCCTGCAAACGCGCCACCTGCCGCAAGGTATTGAGCGTAGTCTGCCGCAGGGTCGCCGCCGCCCGCCGCGCCATCAAATACCGGCTGCCCGGGTATTTCAACGCACATTTGAGCAGCCAATAACACCCCAACACCGACTTGCCTCCGCCGGCTCCACCGCCGAAAAGCACCTCGATGGTCTTCCCATCCTCCAAATAGTCCAAAGCCTCCGTCTGTTTCCGCGTCAATTCCATCTTTTCCTTGTCCTTTTTCCATTCCGCCCGTCGCTCCCGGCCAAGGAGCAACGGCGCTTTTCCTCGGCTACCAAAACCCTACTCCCCGTCCGGCGGCGTATCATACCGTTTGCTCTCTTTCCAGACCACGGTCGCTGCTTCCCCGTTCGGTTCCCGCACCGCCGAAGGCGCCTTCACCGCCAGGCCCAACAACCGCGACCGCTGCTCCGAACAACGCCGCAGCTCGGCCAAATACCGCGCATCCGCTCCCTCGTCCAAGGCTTTGGACTCTTCCCAGGCCTGCCACAACTCCGCCTCGCGCACGTCGATCTTCTTGAGTTCCACCACCCGCATCAATACCTTGTCCTTGATCCCTTTCCGGGTCCAAGTCGCCAGAATCTCGGCTAACATGCGGTTGAGTTTCTTCGGATACATCTTCTCACCCGTCAGACGCTGCACCCGCTCGATGGTTTTCACCTTGGTCCATCCCTTGATAAAACACTCGGCTATCACCTCCTTGACCCGCTCCCGGGCAAACTCCGTTTCTTTTTCTTCTCGCTTCATCTTCTCTCTTCGTTATCTTAAAAGAAATTATTAATTCAAAAAATATCTTCCTCCTGGCAGAAAGGATCGTCAAAAAATTCCTCGATGGAAAAATCGAACATCCCCCATTCTGCCTCCAAAGAACTCCGGCGGCGGCGACGTTTATGTGCATCCCCGTTCTTTTTCTTAAAGAATTTCACGGTCTTGGCGTCGATCTTCTCCATCTGTAAATCCAGCGAACGTTCCAAAGCCTTGAACTCTTCCAATACCTCCATCGCTCGTTTGTGTTCCTGACGGAACTCCTCTTCCGTGATGCACATAATTTGTTTTTTGATAAGTTTTTAATTACAATTTAACACCGTCCGGCCAGCACAAGGCCCGCCTGCCACGCAAACGATCCACCCGCGCCTGCAATACCTCGCGCACCGTATCCTGAAAATATCCGTAAGCCTGCCGGATCGTTGCCACCTCGTCCTCGTTCAGCGCGAGGCGTTTGCGCAAGATGTAATCCGAGGGAAAATCGATGTACTTGACCAACGACTCCTCGTAGAGAGGATGCTCGAGTTTTAAGACTAAAAGATTTTCCTTACTTTTTCTTGACATGATTAAGATTTTTGAAAGTTATTGATTACATTTGTAAAAACAAATAACAAGAATACACTTCGATATGTATTATTTTGATTACAAATATAGTGTTTTTTACCAACCCGCAAAACATTATCATAAAAATTATTACAAATAAACTACAACAAACACAAAATCAGAAAAATAAAAACAAACCCGCCCGAAAATACATAGTCAAAAAAGAAAAGACAAAACTTTCCTGTTGCCGTTTTTTTTACCTAATTTTACTATCTGAAAAAAGCATGAAACTATGCCAAAATTAAAGGACCCGGAGATACAAAGGGAAGTGACTTCCAGAGTCATCAATGCCATCGAACGCCTGATCGAACTGGGACTGGTGAAAAACCAGAAAGAATTTTGCAAACTTTCAGGCTACAAGGAAGCCAATCTCTCCAAAATCATGAACGGCGAACGGTTTGCCCCCTTGATGCTCGTTCATTTCTTGAGTTTCAGTTTCAACATATCCCCCACTTGGATCCTGCTGGGGAAAGGCCCCGTATTCAATCTGTACAACAAAAAAGAGTGATCCTCCGTTTCGGATCACTCTTTTCACACATTTCACCGGTTTTTCGACCTGTCGGCCGGACAAGACCGTTCAGCGGAACAACTCACCCAGCCGATCCCGGAAAGACTGCCGCTGGGCAGCCGTAGGCTGGGGAATGAATTGCGACTGAGCCGCCGCCTGCTGGAAAAACTGTTCCTGCTCCTTGGTGAGATGCTGCGGGGTCCACACGTTGACATAGACCAACATATCGCCCCGGCCTCCCTGCTGAAGATCGGGCAATCCTTTTCCCTTCAGCCGCAGAATCTTGCCGCCTTGCGTTCCCTTTTCCAAGGTTATGCGCACCTTGCCGCCTTCCACCGTCGGGATCTCTTTCTTCCCGCCCAGTACCGCTTCCGGATAGCTGATGTACAACTCATAGAGCAAGTTGTTCCCGTCGCGCACGAACGTCGCGTCGGGGATCTCTTCGATCAGCACCAACAAGTCTCCCGCCGGGCCGCCCATCGGACCGGCATTTCCTTTTCCGGCCACCCGCAACTGCGTCCCGTCCGACACACCGGCCGGAATCTTCACCGACAACGTTTCACTCTGGGAGACCAACCCTTGTGCGTCGGCACCGGTGCCACGTTTGTCCACTACCTTGCCCGTACCGCCGCACGTGCGACATTCGGTCACCGACTGCATCGACCCGAACGGAGTATTCTGCACATGCACCGACTGGCCCGACCCGCCGCACGTGGGGCAAGTCTTGTAAGTGGTATCTTTCGAGGCAACTTTCCGGTCGATCCGGATGGTTTTCTCCACACCTTGTGCGATTTCGGAAAGCGTTACCCGCACCCGGATACGCAGATCGCTTCCGCGCACCTGCACCGCCGCTCCGCTGCGCGAGCGACGCGAACGAGTACGTCCTCCGAAACCCATATCGCCGAATATATCACCGAACTGACTGAATATATCGTTGATATCCATCTGCTGGTAGTTGAAACCACCGGCACCCCCAGCACCGGCCTCACCGCCAGCTCCCATACCGGCATGGCCGAACTGGTCATAGCGGGCGCGTTTGTCCGGGTTGGACAACACGTCGTAGGCCTCGGCGGCTTCCTTGAATTTTTCCTCCGCCTGTTTGTCGCCGGGATTTTTATCGGGATGATACTTCAGAGCCAGCTTGCGATACGCCTTTTTCAGATCATCCGCGCTGGCATCTTTCGATACGCCCAATACTTCGTAATAGTCTCTTTTCATAAATCTTCTGTAATCTCCTCCTCTTCTCGTCTGTTATGTATCCTCATTCACCCACCACGACCTTGGCATAGCGGATCACCCGGTCGCCGATCTTGTACCCCTTCTGGGTAATGTCCACGATCTTGCCCTTGAGCGATTCCTGCGGGGCCGGGATGCGGGCAATGGCATCGTGGTAGTCCACATTCAATTCGTCTCCGGGGTGCACCTCGACAACCGTCAAGCCTTTCTGCCGCAGCACATCCATCATTTTGTTGTATATCAACCGGAAACCTTCCGACTCGGCCGACTCGGGACGCTCCTTTTCCGCTGCGGCCAAACCGCGTTCGAAATCGTCCAACACCGGCAGAAGGGCCGAAAGGACATCCGAAGACGCGTATTTGATCCAGTCAGTCTTCTCGCGTGCCGTACGCTTCTTGTAATTGTCAAATTCGGCATACAGACGCAAGAAAGCGTCCTTCTGTTTAGCCAACTCCTGCTTGCAATCCGGTTCTTCGGCCGGCTTTTCGGAGGATTTCTCCTCCCCCTGCTGCGCATCGGTCTCTGCCTGTGCCTGGTCCTGAACCGCCTGTGGCTCCTGCTGAGGCAATTCCTCTTCCTTTTTATTATTGTGGTGTTTCATGGCTTTTTCTTTTGAATATTTCACACACTTCGTTCCTGCAAAAACCTTGCCAAGAGAAGGAAAAAGAAGAAATTGTCATAAAAAAAGGGCGTTTTCCACCCCTGTCTGACGTTTTGACCGAAAGAGAAAGAAAACACGCATGCCGTCCTACCTCCGATCGACTTCCCGGATCATCGCGTCGAACAGTGCTTGATAACGAGCTGCCTTTTGCGGCAACGCTCCTTCCCGGGGAGGAAGCCCCGGTGCGATCCCGGTCGAGGAAAGGGTCAGTCCCGAAGACAGACGGACAAAATAGACCCACACGTACTCTCCGCCTTGCGCTCCCGAGCGATAAGACGCGATCCGTACCGCCTCTTTTCCCGCCCGGGTGCGGAAATACTCCGAACCCAGGTACTGCCCGCCGTACCCCTCGGTGATGCCCCGATGGGCCTTTTCGTCGTAGAAAGTATCGGCGGTCTGCGCCTTTTGCACAGGTCCCTGAAGGCGGATGACAAAGAAGTTGATCAAGCCTTCCCCGTCCGAAAGCGAAGCCTTTCCCAGCATCCATCCCGACGGATATACCGTTCGATACCCGCTTCGCACGATCCCGGGTTGCTCCAAACTGGCCATCTGAGGGATCACATACTCCTGCACCTCCCCGCGAGCCATCCGCACCAGCGCCGTATCCACCCGCAGGGCCTGCCCGGAGAGCGGAACGGAGAAACACAGGGCGCATAAAAGAGCCACCAAAACCCCTGCAAGGCTTTTCCTCGGTACTCCGCCCCCTTTTGCTGCCCTCCTCTCGAAAGAGCTCTTCGCTTTTGTTTCTCCCGACCGATCCGTCATCTCTCCCGTTTTCCCTTTTCGCCCCCTCAAGTCCTTGTCCTTTTGCCCCTTACCTTTCTTCACCGCACTTGCCTTTTCGCCCCTTTCGCTCCTTTTCCTCTCCCCGCTTTCTCACTCTCCGAGGAGCGAGGGGGATATTTACTCCTCGCGCTCGATTTGCGCCCCGAGCTGACGCAGGCGCTGTTCGATCCGCTCGTAACCCCGGTCTATCTGCTCGACGTTGTGGATGACGCTTTCGCCCCGCGCCGACAAGGCAGCGATCAGCAGGGCGTTCCCGGCACGAATATCCGGGGAAACCATCACTGCCCCGCGCAACGAGTGGTATTTTTCCAGGCCTATCACCGTAGCCCGGTGCGGGTCGCAGAGGATGATCTTGGCGCCCATGTCGATGAGCTTGTCCACAAAGAAAAGACGGCTCTCGAACATCTTCTGGTGGATCAGCACGCTGCCCCGCGCCTGCGTGGCCAACACCAGCACGATGCTCAGCAAGTCGGGGGTAAATCCCGGCCAAGGGGCGTCCGAGACCGTGAGGATCGAACCATCGATAAAGTTTTTCGGCTCGTAGATGTCCTGTGGCGGGATGCGCATGTCCTCGCCCAGGCGTTCGATGCGGATCCCCATCCGCTCGAATACCCGCGGGATCTGTCCCAGATTGTCCCAATCGACCGAACGGATCGTTACATCGGAATGCGTCATGGCAGCCAGCCCCATCCACGATCCCACGTCGAGCATGTCGGCCAGGATGCGGTGGCGGCATCCGTGCAGGCGTTCCACCCCGCGGATGGTCAGCAGATTGGAGCCGATGCCGGAAATATCGGCTCCCATCGAGACCAACATCCGGCACAACTGTTGCACGTACGGTTCGCACGCAGCGTTGTAGATCGTGGTCGTGCCTTCCGCCAGGACGGAGGCCATCACGATGTTGGCCGTTCCGGTAACCGAAGCCTCGTCCAGGAGCATGTAAGTGCCTTTCAAACGGGGAGCTTCGATGGAATAAAACTTGGTATCGGGGTCGTAGTCGAACTTCGCACCCAGAGCGATGAATCCGTCGAAATGCGTATCCACTCTCCGGCGGCCTATCTTGTCCCCGCCCGGTTTGGGAATGTACCCCCGGCCGAAACGCGCCAGGAGCGGTCCGAGGATCATGATCGACCCGCGCAAACGTCGGGCCAACTGTTTGCCCTCCTCGGTGCGGATGTAGTCCACATCCACCTGGTCGGCCTGAAAGACGAAGGTCCCGGGGGCTTTCTTGGTGACCTTCACCCCGAGGTCGGAAAGCATCTCGATGAGGATATTGACGTCCTGTATGTCCGGCACGTTGCTTATCTCGACCGGATCGGGGGTGAGCAGCACGGCGCTGATCACCTGCAACGCTTCATTTTTTGCTCCCTGGGGGATGACTTCTCCCGTCATCTCGATCCCACCCTGTATCCTGAACGAACCCATGTGTTTTACTTGCGCGTGTTATTCGTGGTTACTTATTTGTTGCCGTTTCCCGAGTTTTTACGGGAAGCCTTGCCTTGTTGTTTCTGCCGCTGCCCGTTCTGGGCAAAGCGTTTTTTCTGCACCGGGATTCCCTGCGGGTTGAGCGTGCCGATTTCCCCGCCGGGCAGGTGCGACTTGAGCGCCTCGATGTCGACCCTACCGCCGGAGAGTTCCTCCAAGTGGGCGAAGATCACCCCGTCCTCCACCGAATCCTTGTTCCAGGCCAGGTACGACTTCTTCATGTGCTTGGCGATGGCGATCAACAGTGCTTCCCGGCGGTCGCCCGGCTCCATCGCGCAGGCCACCTCGATCAGACTGCGGATGTAATGGCCGTAATACCGGTACTTGTCCAACACCGGAGGATAGTCCAGACGGTCGGGCGGCGCGGCAAAGGTCTCCCGCGTGGGGATAGGGAACGGGGAGTCGATGTCCAGACGGAAATCCGACATGATGAACAACTGGTCCCACAGCTTGTGCTGGAAGTCCGGCACGTTGCGCAGGTGGGGGTTGATCTCGCCCATCACGTCGATGATTCTGCGCGCCGCCCGGTTGCGCTCGTCGCGGTCCTCGATCGTCACGCAATAGTCCACCATCTGCTGGAGCGTGCGACCGTACTCGGGAATCTTGAGCTTTTCCCGTTCGGTATTGTACGAAAAACCCAGGTGCTCGTGCTCTGTCAAAGCCATAATCTGTATCGTGCTATATCTTTTGTATTTTGGCAAATTTAAGCAACATTTTCTTCTCGCCGATGTTGTCGAAGCGGATCGTTGCCTTCGCATCCGCTCCAGCGCCTTCCAGGGTGAGCACCGTCCCGTCGCCGAAACGTTCGTGCCGCACACGGTCGCCCACGGCGAGGTCTCCTCCGCCCGAAGCACCCGCTCCCGCCGCTGCAGCCACCGCCTTGCCGAGCGGCTTGAGGTTCTTCGGCGCGGCGGAGCGTCCGGACGCGCTGCCCGAGGGTCTTTCCGTCCGACGGCGGAAAGGCGCCGGAGCGCTCGGACCCGACGCCGCGCCGAAGATGCCCGCATCCAGGATGGACGAACCGGCAGCGCGCCGCATCTCCTTCGGCACGGAAAATTCCAGGTAACGGTCGTCGATCTCATCCACAAACCGGGACAATTCGCCATCGGTGAGTTTTCCCCAGCGGTAACGCTGCTCGGCGTAGGTGAGGATGGCTCGACGCTCGGCGCGGGTGAGCGCCACGTAAAACAGCCGGCGTTCCTCCTCGATCTCCTCGCGGGTCGAGGAACTCATCATGCTCGGGAACAGGTTTTCCTCCATCCCCGCCACGAACACCGTGCCGAACTCCAGCCCCTTGGCCATGTGCACCGTCATCAGCGCCACCCGATCCGTATCCGACTCCTCGCCCCGGTCCATGTCGGTAAGCAGGGCCACCTGCTGCACGAAGGTCGAGAGCGAAGCATCCTCGTCGGCGATCTCCTTCTGGCTCTCCACGAAGTCCTTGATGCTATTGACCAACTCCTGTACGTTTTCATAGCGCGCCACATCCTCCGGGTCGGTCGCCGAGCTCATCAGCGAAAGGATCCCCGACTCGCGCAGGATCTTGTCCGCCGCCTCGAACGCATCGAGGGTCGAAGCGTACACCCCAAAGGCCTGGATCATGGTCGCAAAGGCATCCAACTTGGCCCGCACACCGGACTGGATCGCCAACTGCGGCAGCCGATCGAGCGCTCCGATCACCTCGAACACACTCCGTCCGTAGTGGTTGGCCGCCACGATCAGTTTGTTGAGCGTCGTCTCGCCGATGCCCCGCGCCGGGTAATTGATCACACGCAAGAGCGCCTCCTCGTCCTTCGGATTGACAGCCAGGCGCATGTACGCCAGCGCGTCCTTGATCTCCTTGCGCGCATAGAAGGACTGCCCGCCCCAGATGCGGTACGGGATGTTGTGCCGCCGCAGGGCGTCTTCGATGGCACGGCTCTGGGCATTGGTGCGGTAGAGCACGGCAAAATCCTGGTAACGCGCCTTCGGATCGTCCTCCCGCAGGGATTTGATGGTCCGGGCGATGTAGTAAGCCTCGTCCCCGTCGGTGAGATTGCGTACCACCCGCACCGGTTCGCCGGCATCGTTGGCCGTCCAGACATCCTTGTCGAGCTTGTCGCGGTTTTTGGCGATCACGCTGTTGGCCGCCCCGACGATGTTCTTGGTCGAACGGTAATTCTGCTCCAGCTTGAAGATCCGGGCTTCGGGGTAGTCGCGGTTGAAGTGCAGGATGTTGGCGATGTTCGCCCCGCGGAACGAATAGATGCTCTGCGCATCGTCGCCCACCACGCAGATATTGCGGTAAAGGTCGGCCAGCGCCTTGACGATCAGGTACTGGGAATGGTTGGTATCCTGATACTCGTCCACCAGGATATAGCGGAAACGGTCCTGATACTTGGCCAGCACGTCGGGAAAGCGCGCCAGAAGCTCGTTGGTGCGCAGCAGCAGGTCGTCGAAATCCATTGCCCCCGCCTTGAAACACCGCTCGACATACTGGCGGTACACGTCGAGAAACTTCGGCCGGCGCGCCGCCGCGTCCGTTTCGGCGCATTCCGGATAACGGTCGTAGGCATTGACGGTGATCAGGTTGTTCTTCAGCGAGGAGATACGCCCCTGGACCTGTTTGGGTTTGTAGATCTCCTTGTCCAGTTGCATATCCTTGATGATCTGAGTGATCAGCCGAAGGCTGTCGTCCGTATCGTAAATGGTAAAATTGGACGGAAAGCCCAAGCGGTGCGCCTCGGCGCGCAAAATCCGCGCAAAGACCGAATGGAACGTCCCCATCCACAGCGCCTGCGCATCGGAATACCCCACCATGGCCGAGATACGCGCCTGCATCTCGCGCGCAGCCTTGTTGGTAAAGGTCAGCGCCAGGATCTGAAACGGTGAAACACCCTTGCGGATCAAATGTGCGATCCGATACGTCAGCACCCGCGTCTTGCCCGACCCGGCCCCGGCGATGATCATCATCGGTCCCTCGGTACATTCCACCGCCGCGCGCTGCGCATCGTTGAGTTCATCCAAATAAGACATCTGTTCTACTCTCTCCTTCTTCGTTTTATCGCTTATTTTTTCGATTCTTTTTCTTCTCTCCTTCGTCATCTTCCCCCCCCTTCCTCGCTTTTCAAGGCCAAGGCATACCTTTTCTCCCGCTTCCCCCGCTCAAAGCACCCCGCTTTCCCCCAGGGAAAACAGCGCTAGGTCGTACTTGACCGGATCGGACGGATCGTACCGGCGAAGCACCCGGTCCAGTTCCTCCACCGCCCCACGGTCGTTCTGCCGCCGCGTCAGCAAGCCCAAACTCCGGGAAACCCGCCCCACGTGGACATCCAACGGCATGGACAGATCCGAAGACCGCACCCGTTTCCACAGTCCCAAGTCGATGCCTCCTTCGCGGCGCACCATCCAGCGCAGGAAGAGGTGCAGACGCTTGCACGCCGAGCCGCGCTGCGGGCAGGAAATATGCCGTCCCAACGGGTAGTCCCCCACCGCGGCCAGCATCTGCTCGCGGAAACGGGCGATCCCGTCCCACAATCCCCGCTCTCCCCCTCGGGGCGCGAAGACCGCCTCCAGCGAGCCGTAACGGCAGTACACCCCGCGCAATCCCGCCAGGAAAAACGCCAGATCGCTCTGCGAAAAGGTCCGGTGCACGGCTTTTCCTGTCTGCAGGGAAGGGTTTCTCCCGTTTTCCATCACGTATCGGTAGGGCGAATCGCCCATCGACTCCAGCAATCTCCGGCACGAAGACAGGATCGACGCGCGCCTTCCCCATGCCAGCGTAGCACAGAGTATTCCCGCCACTTCGATGTCTTCCGGGCGCGAATACCGCCGGGGAAACTGCACCGGATCGCCCGCGACGAACTCCGCGGCATCGATCCGCGCATAGGCCCGCTCCAACCGCTCCCCGAGCGTCGGCGTTGCAACTGCCGCAGAGTCTACTGCCGCGCCCTTCTCCTCTCTACCGTCTCTATCGTCCGGCATCGTCCGCCTCCGTCTGCTTTGCTCCCGAACGCAACTCTACGATGCGCTCTATCACGCCATCGCGCATCTCGAACCTCCGGTCGGCCATATCGGCCAACGAGGGGTTGTGCGTTACCACCACGAACGTCTGTCCGAAACGATCCCGCAGATCGAGGAACAAACGGTGCAGGCTGTCCGCATTGTGGCTGTCCAGATTGCCGGAAGGCTCGTCGGCCAACACAACGCTGGGGCGGTTGATCAAGGCCCGGGCTATGGCTACCCGCTGCGCTTCGCCCCCCGAGAGTTCCGAAGGCAAGTGGTGCGCCCGGTGGGTGAGTCCCATGAAGCCCAACAGTTCCATCGCCCGTTTTTCCGCCTCTTTCAGAGTCCGCCCGGCGATCATCGCCGGCAGGCAGACATTCTCCAGCGCATCGAACTCCGGCAGCAAACGGTGGAACTGGAAGATGAACCCTACGTTGCGGTTGCGAAAACGGGACAGACGCCGATCGCCCAGACGGTCGGTGCGCACCCCGTCTATCTCCACATAGGACTCCTGGCCGGACACGGGGGTGAAATCGTCGAGCGTTCCCAGTATCTGGAGCAGGGTCGTCTTTCCGGCACCCGAAGGCCCGACCACCGAAACGATTTCCCCGGCGGCGACCTCGGCACTGACCCCCTTGAGCACCTCCAGCGAGCCGAAGGATTTGTGTATGTTGACCGCTTTTATCATCTGTTTTGTCATTGAACAAAATTAGGAAAATAACCCGAACCGGCCGGTGAAGGCATCTGAAAAAATATTAACTTTCCAGGCTGTCTTAAAAATCTTCCCGACCTCTCGAGCTTTACCGAAAAACTCTACATTTGTCGCCATCGAAACACTATCAAACGCACCCATGAAAAATTTTCTCAGTCGTTTCTTCAAGGTCCTTTTCCTGTCTTCTTTGGCGGCTCTGATCGCCGTTTCCTGCTCCAAAACCGACGGCCCCGGCGGGGACGACGACCCGGACGACGGCACCGTGCCTCCCCAGTGGGCCTGCACGCTCAAATCCATCTCTTTCGCCCCGAAAGACAATCCCGGTCTTACCACCACCTGCTCCCACCGTCTGCTGGACGGCACCTACTACGTAACGATCCCCATCGGCGTGCCTTTGGACAACCTCAAGGCCACGTTCAACGTCTCGGACGGAGCCAAAGTCGAGATCGACGGCAAGACCATGACCTCGGGCGTAACCCCGCACGACTATTCCAAACTGGTACGGGTAAAGGTTACCTCGATGGACGGATCGGCCTCGGCCTACTATTACGTGAACGTCCAGAACGGCATCGACAAGATCGACAAAATGGTGTACGACTTCATGGAAAAGTACTCCATCCCCGGCATCTCGGTCTCCATCGCCCACAAAGGCAAACTGGTCTATGCCCGCGGCTACGGCTATGCCGACAAGGACAATTACGAACGGCTGGAGCCCAACTACATGCTCCGTCTGGCCAGTTGCTCCAAGCCCTTCGCCTCGATGTGCATCATGCGCCTGCTGGACGAGGGCAAACTCAAACTCACCGACCGTCCCTTCGCCCTGGGCGGAGTGCTCTACGAACAGTTCCCCGACCACAAGGCCAACTTCGAACAGATGACCATCCGCAGTTTTCTGGAGCACACCAGCGGCATCAACCAGGCGGCCAAATTTGACCCGATGTTCGACAACACCATCACCAAACCACTTTCCAACATCGAAACGATCAAATACGTGGTCAAAAACTTCGACTCCAACTACGCCCCCGGTGAAAAATACCAGTACTCCAACTTCGGCTATTGCGTACTGGGACGCGTAGTGGAAGCCATCACCGGAATGCCCTACGAGGATTACCTCAAGCAAGCCGTCCTCGAACCCGCCGGAGCGAAAAACATCCGGGTAGGCACCAACGGCCAGGCAAACCGTCTGCCCAACGAATCCGTCTACTACTCCCAGGACGGCACCAACGGCTACGGCAACGACATGAAACGCCTCGACTCCTGCGGAGGTCTCATCGCCTCCACCCCCGACCTGATGCGGATGGCCTGCGCGCTGGACGGCCAGGACGACCGTCCCGACATTTTCCCCCAGTACATCCTCGACCTGATGGTAACTCCCTCGGCCGCCTACCGATACTATGCGTTGGGCTGGCGGGTCGGACACTCCCTGTTCCCCGGCGCAGCCTACCACAGCGGCAACCTGGCCGGTACGGCTACCATGTGGGCCCGCAACTACAACGGCGACACCCACTGCGCCATCCTGTGCAACTCGCGCAGCTACCTCAACCAGTCCAGCGGTTCGTTCGACGACGCGCTGTACGTGCTGCTCTCCCGGGTAATGGCCACCGGCAACTGGCCCGATCAGGACCTCTTCCCCGAATTTGAATGACACGGCGGGCGATTCGTTCGTCCCTCCGACCTCCATCGCGGGTCTGCGCGCAATGCGCAGACCCGCTTTTTTATCCTCCCTTTTCTCCTAAAAAGTTTTTACAAAAAACACACCTCCCCCCTCTTTTTCGTTTTTCCGGGCAAAGGATTACCTTTGCTATCCGCCATTTACAGCGAAATACATTCCTAAAATGAAAAATTTCGTTTACAGCCAGCCCACCGAAATCGTTTTCGGAGCCGGCACCCACCAGGAGATCGGCCAGCGTCTCGAACCCATCGCGCGCCGCGTACTGCTGGTTTACGGAGGCCACAGTGCCCAAAAAAGCGGCCTGCTCGACCGCGTTCGCCGTGCCTTGGAAGCCTCCGGCATCTACTACCGGGAACTGGGAGACATCCACCCCAACCCGCGCCTTGCCCCGGTGAAAGCCGGCATCGACCTGGTTCGCCGCGAAAACCTCGAAGGCCTGCTGGCCGTAGGCGGGGGCAGCGTGATCGACACGGCCAAAGCCATCGCCGCCGGCGCACCTTATCCGGGGGAAGTCTGGGACTTCTTCTGCGGCAAAGCCACCCCGCAACAATGCCTGCCGGTGGTTACCCTGCTCACCATCCCCGCCGCCGGGAGCGAAGCCTCCGACTCGTGCGTACTCACCCGGGAACAGGACGATCGGCCGATAAAGAAAGGCTTTCACACCCCGTTGTTACGCCCCCGGTTGTCCATCCTCGACCCCACCCTCACCTACACCCTGCCGGCTTACCAGACGGCTGCCGGCGGCGTGGACATCATGGCCCATGTCCTGGAACGCTACTTCACCCGGGAGGCGGATGTCGATCTGTCGGACCGCCTGTGCGAAGCCGTCCTGCGCACCGTCATCGCCCACCTTCCCCGCGCCCTCGAACAGCCGGACGACTACTCCGCCCGCGCACAGTTGATGTGGGCCGGCACCTTGGCCCACAACGACCTGCTGTCCGCCGGCCGCATCGGCGACTGGGCCTCGCACGCCATCGCCCACCAGCCCAGCGCCCTGTACGACATGACGCACGGGGCGGCACTGGCCATCGTGCTGCCCGCCTGGATGAAGTACGTCTATCGCCACGACGTAGCCCGCTTCGCTCGTTTTGCGGTGCGTGTATGGGGCGTGGAAGACGATTTCGCCGCACCGGAAAAGACCGCCCTCGAAGGCATCCGCCGCACCGAAACCTTCTTCGCATCGCTGGGGTTGCCCACCTGTTTTTCCCACACGGACATCCCTTACTCGTCGTTCGGGAAGATGGCCGACCTGGCCACCGCCAACGGAAGCCAAACCATCGGGCACTTCGTCGAACTCACCCGGGGCGACGTGTACGAGATCTATCACCTGGCGCTATGACCCCTGCCCCCAATGAAAACCGTCCGGTGCGGTTTCTGACCATCGGCACCAGCCCCATCGTCGAGACGATGCTCCGCGGGGCGCACCTCGACCCGCGTTTCGTCCACTCGGCCGTCTATTCCCGGCGGCAGGACACTGCCTCGGCCTTCGCTGCTCGCCACGGCGTGGAACACACCTTCACCGATCTGGAACAAGCCGCCTGCAGCGACACCTTCGACGCGGCGTACATCGCCTCGCCCAACTCGCTGCATTTCGCACAAACGATGCTCCTGCTCTCCCACGGAAAACACGTGCTCTGCGAAAAACCCTTGGCTTCCAACGCCCGGCAGGCGGGACTCATGTGCCGCACCGCCCAAGAAAAAGGGCTCGTACTGATGGAAGCTCTCAAAACCACCCTCACTCCTACGTTTGCCGCCGTGCGGGAAGCCCTACCCCGCATAGCCCCCATCCGACGCTACTTTGCGGCCTTTTGCCAGCGTTCCTCGCGCTACGACCGTTTCCTGGCCGGCGAGGATTTCAACGTCTTCTCACCGGAATTTTCCGGAGGATCGCTGCTGGACATCGGTATCTACGGGCTGTACCCGATGGTCGTGCTGTTCGGGCCGCCGGAAGAGGTCGTCTCGCGCTCCCTGCTGCTGCGCACCGGGGTGGACGGGCAAGGTTCGCTCCTGTGCCGTTATCCGCAGATGGAAGGCGTGGTAGTCCACTCCAAGATCGCCGATTCGTCCTTGCCGAGCGAAATCCAGGGCGAGGGCGGAAGGATCCTCATCGAGCGGATCAACTCCTTCGCACGGGCACAGATCGTGCTTCGGAACGGCTCGCGGGAGGATCTTTCGGTCGAACACGCTCCCTTTGACATGGTGTACGAGGTGTCCACCTTCATCGACCTGATCTGCCGCGGCGGTGGCGAACACCCGGTCAATTCGTTCGCCGCGAGCATCGCTACGGCCGAGATCATGGATGCCGCCCGGGCGCAAAACGGGATCCGATTCCCTTCGGACCGGCTGTGAAAACCCGAGAGGGGGCGGGCAAGCGGGGTGCCCGCCCGCATTTTTTCACCCGCCGCACCTCCCCGAAAAAAAGGAAATCGTTATTTTTGCCCCACGCATTTACAAATACCCGGGAAAGCATGCTGTACGACCTGTTCCTCAAGCCCTACGAAGGATACTCCACCCTGTTCATCGTTTTAGAAGCCATCGCCGCCTTCTTCGGCATCGTCAGCGTATGGTTCGCCCGCAGGAACAGCATCTGGGTATATCCCACCGGCATCATCAGCACCGCCCTGTACGTCTACATCCTGTTTGTCAGCGGCGTGTACGGCGACGCCGTGATCAACATCTACTACACCGCCATGAGCCTGTACGGCTGGTACGTCTGGCTCAACGTCAAAGGCGAAGGCCAAGTCCTCCCCATCACCCGGCTGCACCGCCGGGGAGCCCTCTTCACCGGCGGCTTTACCCTGGCCAACTTCGCCCTTTTCTACATCATCCTCCAGTACTACACGGACAGCATCGTCCCCACGCTCGATGCCATCACCACCGCCCTGGCCTTTTCCGCCATGTACCTGATGGCGCGCAAGAAAGTCGAAAACTGGGCCTTCTGGATTGCCTGCGACCTCATCTCGGTCGGGCTGTACATCTACAAGGGCCTCGGGGTAACCGCCCTGCAATACCTCATCTTCCTCATCCTGGCCATATCGGCGCATTTCGAATGGGTACGCCTGTACCGTGAGCAGCAAGCCGCCCAAGCGCACCCCGGGAACACCTCCACCACGAAACCGGCATGAAAAAGATCGTCCTGCTCGGCCCCGAATGCAGCGGAAAAACCACCCTGGCACGGGAACTCGCCCGCCGGTACGACGGAGCCTACGGCCCGGAATACAGCCGGGAGTACGCCGAACGCCTGCGCCGAAGCGGAGCCGACATAGGATTTCACGACGTCATGCCCATCGTACGCGGACAACTGCGCTGCGAACAGAACGCCCTGCAAAGCGGGAAAGAACGGGCCTTCCTCGACGGGAATCCCTTGGCCGAATACGTGTACAGCCTGTGGTACTACCACGCCGTACCCCGTGAACTCACCGACCTCCTCCGCCAGAGGACTTACGATTTTTACCTCTTGTGCTATCCCGACCTGCGCTGGATCCCCGACCCCGCACGCGACATGCCCACCGGCCGGGAAAACATCTTCCGCCTTTTTGAAAAAGAAGTCGCGGCAAGCGGCGTCCCCTACCACATCGTCCGGGGAGACGGCGCCTCCCGACAGGCCAGTGCCGAAAACGCCCTGCGGCAATCCGGCCTGCTGCCCTGACTGCGAAGATTTACTTTCCGGCATTTTCCCCACCCCGGCTGCCGGCACAAAGCTGTGCCGTCACGATGGCCGCCGCAATGGCTGCATTGAGGCTCTCCGGGCCCTGCGCCCCGGCAAAACGCGGGATCGTCAGCCGGCGTCCCACCACCCGGGCCACGGCCGCACTGATCCCATTGGCCTCGTTGCCGATCACGATCACCCCCTCTGCAGCGCATCCCGCCCGGAAGACATCGTCCCCCTCGAGGAAAGTGCCGTACACCGGCAGCGGGCAATCCGCCAGCAGAGCCGGAAGATCGCGGTAATGCACCCTCACCCGCGCAATGGAGCCCATCGTCGCCTGCACCGTCTTGGGGTTGTACAGATCGACCGTATCGGGCGAGCACACCACATCCCGCACCCCGAACCAGTCCGCCGTCCGCACGATCGTCCCCAGGTTGCCCGGATCGCGCACCCCGTCCAGAGCCAGCACCACCCGCCCGGGAGAAAAATCGGGTTCGCCCCACTGCGGAATCTCGCACACGGCCAGCACCCCTTCGGGCGTGGACTGCGCACTGATGCGCTCGATCTGCGCCTGGGTAACGCATTCCACCGGGCAGGAACATACGGCCCGAGCCAAGGAAAAAAACTCCTCGGTGGCAAATACCTCCCGCAGGGAAATCTGGCCGCCGAGCGCAATTTCTTTGACGGATTTTATGCCTTCTATGGTAAATAATTGCGATATTTGTCGTGTTTTTTTGGACTTTAAAGAATTAATTTTCTTTATTTTACCATTAGTAAGCATAGCAAGCGGCCTTTTAGGGAGTGAATCGTTTGATTAAAAACATTTTAGCAAAGATACGCATTTTCGCCGTAACCGTCCTTCCGGCGGGTTTGGGCTTGCTTTCCTCCTGTGCCCCGTACAAAAACATCCCTGCGGGCGACCACCTGGTAGTAGCCAACCGCTACGACATCAACGGCCGGTCAAAAACCAACCCCGATTTTTCTCCCTACATCCGCCAAGTGCCCAACAAAAAACTGCTCTTTTTCTTTCCGGTCAAACTGAGCCTGTACAACGCCGCCCGGGAAAACCCCCAAGCCGCGTTCGACCAGTGGGAAGCCGACCATCAGGGCACGGTGAAGTTCCTTCGGTTCTTCTTTTCCCAAAAAGGCATCGACCGGATAGACAGTTCCTACGTAGGATTCAACCGATCGTTGAAAAAACTGGGCGAGCCCCCCGTGCTGTACGACCCCTCGCTGGCCACCCGTTCGGTAAACAACATCGAAAGCTTTTACCACAACCAAGGATACTTCCGTGCGCAAGCTTCCTCGCAGGCTACTTTCGAGGGAGACAAAGCCGTCGTCCAGTACATCGTCTCCACCGGAGCGCCCTACCTCATCGACAGCGTAAACTACGACATCGAAAGCGAAGTGCTGCGCGAGCTCTACCTCCAAGCCCTTCCCGGCAGCCTGATCCGCAGCGGAGACCGTTACAACAAGGACATCCTGGAAGTAGGCGAAGCCAACCGCCTGACCGAATACTTCAAACAGCACGGCGTGTACGACTTCTCCCCCGAATACATCCACTACGTGGTCGATACCAACGGATACGACCATCGCGCACAGATCCTGGTGGAGATCAACAACCTCCGCCGCCAGACCTCCTCCGGCACTTATTCCGTCCCGTTCCACAAATGGCGGGTGAGCCGGATCAACGTCTATACCGACTTCCAGTACGACGCCCGGGAACGGACCTATGGCGACACCCTCGAATACAACGGCCTGCGCATCTTCGCCCGCGAGAAAGTCCCCTACAAGCCCTGGGTACTGGGCGATGCCATTTTCTTCCGTCCCGGCGAATACTTCGCCCTCTCGGACTACAACAACACCTACAAAGCTCTGCGCGCCCTGCGGCTCTTCTCTACCGTCAGCATTGCGATGAACCCCGACCCGGACAACCCACAAGAGGACATCGTGGCAGATATTTACCTCAATCCGGTAAAAAAATACGCCGCCAATGTCAATTTCGAAATCTCGCGTTCCTCGCTGCTGGGCATCGGAACGTCGATCAACCTCCAGTTCACCAAATACAACGCCTTCCACGGCGGGGAGATCTGGAACAACTCCATCCGCACCACCTTGGGCAGCTACAACGAGCCCAACGGGAAAAGCGGATTTCTCAACGCCTACGAGATCAACCTGACCACCTCGCTCACCTTTCCCCGTTTCCTGCTTCCGTTCCGCATGGACCGGCTCATTCCCAAACGCATGTCCCCCAAAACCAATGCTTCGCTGAGCTTCGGCACGCAGAAAAACGTCGGACTCAACCGAAACAACTTCAGTTTCTCGTGGGACTACACCTGGGAACAAAGCCGCACCGTACAGCACAAAATCGGCCTGATCCAGTTCGCGTACCTGCGCAATACCAACAAGTACAACTATTACAACATCTTCAGCGATTCCGACCGCGACGTAGTGATCGAGGATTACCTCCACCTCCATCCCGACCTGGTCGAACCCGATCCGGCCAACCCCGGAGAGTACACCTACCAGATCGAAAATATCATCTACAACGACCAATCCTTCAAGGAGAGCGACCCCACCGGACACCGCGTCATTGCGGACGACCTGTACCAATTCTCGCGCTACACCTCGGACTTCGTCATCCCCTCCATCTCGTACACCTTCACCTTCAACAACCAGCGCTACGACAAGTCGCGCGACTTCCACTACCTTCAGATCGAAACCGCCCTTTCCGGCAACCTGCTCAATGCTCTGGCCAATACCCTGAATCTGCCATCGAAAACCCTTCCCACCGGGGAAACCGTTCACGAGCTCTTCGGAGTGCCGTTTGCCCAGTTCGCCAAATTCAACATCAACTATTCCCGTTATCTGAATTTCGGCCGGAAAAAGAACCATACCCTGGCCTACCGCCTGTACTTCGGCTTGACCCTCCCGTATGGCAATTCCCCCACCCAGGTACCTTTTTCCGAATCGTACTTCGGCGGCGGAGTAAACTACGAACGCGGCTGGCGAGCCTACGAACTGGGGCCGGGCAGTGTTTCGGACAAAACGCACACCTACAACGTGGGCAACCTCAAGCTCACCGCCAGCCTCGAATACCGCTTCCCGCTGTACAAATCGCTCTACGGCGCGCTGTTCTTCGACACGGGCAACATCTGGTTCACCTCGGAAAAACTGTACTCCGACCCCAAAGGCGTCTTCCACTTCGATACCTTCCTCAAGGAGTTGAGTCTCACCTCGGGGGTGGGACTGCGCTACGACTTCCAGTTCTTCGTCGCCCGTCTGGACATGGGACTGCAAACGGTCGATCCCTCCCAGCCCGAAGGCCACCGATGGGTCCTGTTCAAAAACGGGATGAGCCGCGCTACGTTCCAGTTTGCCCTGGCTTACCCGTTCTGATGAAAAAAACAAGGAAATGAAACAATGATAGAGATCAAAGAAGTAAACGACAAAGACACACTCAAAGCCTTCGTACTGTTCCCCTTCGAACTCTACAAAGGCAGCCGATACTGGGTTCCCCCGCTCATTGCGGGTGAAATGAAAACCTTCGACCCCGCACACAACCCCACGTTGGAATTCTGCCAGGTACAGCTCATCCTCGCCTATAAGCAAGGGCGCATCGTCGGACGATTGGCTCTGATCGTCAACCGGCGCGAAAACGAACTGCTCGGCCAGCGCAAACTCCGCTTCGGCTGGCTCGATTTCGAGGACGATCCCGAAATCACCCGCGCCCTGTTCGACTATGCCACCCGCTGGGGACGCGAACACGGCATGGAATACATGGAAGGTCCGGTAGGTTTCTGCAACCTGGACAAAGCCGCCCTGCTCACCGAAGGCTTCGAGGAACTCTCCAACACCACCGCCCTGTACAACTACCCCTACTACGAACGCCACCTGCTGGCCTGCGGACTGGAACACTGCACCAAATGGGTGGAAAAGGAGATGATCGTCCCGGAACAAGTCCCGGAGAAGATCCGCCGCTTTTCCACCATCATCAAGGAGCGCAACGAACTTTCGGTACCCGACCTGCGCAGCAAACGGGCCATCCGGCGGTACATCCCCCAGGTCTTCGACATCCTGAACCAGACGTACTGTACGCTGGAAAACTTCGTTCCCCTCACTCCCGGCCAGCAGGAATTCTACGCCGCCAAATTCATGGACGTCATCCATCCCGACTACGTCAGCTGCGTGGAAGACAAGGACGGCAACATGATCGCCTTCGGAGTAGCCATCCCATACATGGGCACCGCCCTGCAAAAAGCCGGCGGACACCTCCTGCCCTTCGGTTGGTACCACATCCTCAAGGCCCTTCGCAGCAACGACCGCGTCGAACTGCTGCTGATCGGCGTCCTGCCCAAGTGGCAGCGCAAAGGCGTTACGGCCCTTATTTTCGATGAGATCATGCAAAAATTCATCGACAATCACGTCGTATACGTCGAAACCAACCCCGAACAGGAACAAAACACCTCCGTGCAGGCCTTCTGGAAAGAATACAAAAACCGCCTGCACAAAGTACGCTGGACCTTCCACAAACGCATCGAATAACGCCCCGCCCCTTGCGATGATGGATGAAATCCTCCGATATTTCCCCGATCTCTCCCCCGCGCAGCGCGAACGTTTTGCCGCCATGGGTTCCTTGTACGCCCAATGGAACGCCCGGATCAACGTCATCTCCCGCCAGGACACCGAGCACTTCTACCTGCACCACGTGTTGCACAGCCTCGCCATCGCCCACGTGGTCGATTTCGCACCCGGCGCCCGGATCCTGGATGCCGGAACGGGCGGAGGCTTCCCCGGCATTCCGTTGGCCGTGCTGTTTCCCCAAGTGCACTTTACCCTCGTGGACTCCATCGGCAAAAAGACCAAAGTAGCAGCCGACATCGCAGGGCAACTCTCCCTGGAGAATGTCTCTGTGGTCAATGCCCGGATCGAAAGCCTGCCCGAGCAGTACGACTTCGTCGTTTCGCGTGCCGTAGCCCGCATGGAGAAGATCGTCGCCTGGACCCGGGGAAAGATCCGGCCGGGAAAAGCGTCGAGCCTTCCCAACGGCATCCTCTGTCTGAAGGGCGGAGACCTGGCCGACGAACTCGCTCCGTTTCCCCGGGCGAAGATTTACGACATATCGGCCTTTTTTTGTGAAGAATTTTTCGAGACAAAACGCGTGGTTTACCTGCCTATTTCATAACTTTGTACCCGTGTGTGTATTGCTCCACAAAGCACTGACAAGCAAAAAAAATCGACATAACATGAAAACCGTCAACGATTTCAATTTCAAGGGTCGCAAGGCCATCGTTCGCGTGGACTTCAACGTCCCCTACGACGAAAACTTCCACATCACCGACGACACGCGCATCCGCGCAGCCGCCCCCACCATCCAGAAGATCCTCAAGGATGGAGGCAGCGTCATTCTGATGTCCCACTTGGGTCGTCCCAAAGGCCAGGTAAACGACAAATACTCTCTGCGCCACATCGTGGATCACGTTTCGCAGGTATTGGGTGTACCCGTAAAGTTTGTGCCCGACTGTGTAGGTCCCGAAGTGGAGAAGGCTGCCAAGGAACTCAAACCCGGTGAAGTCCTTCTGCTGGAGAACCTGCGTTTCCATCCCGAGGAAGAAAAAGGCGACGAAGCCTTCGCCAAACAGCTCGCTTCGCTGGCCGACATCTATGTAAACGACGCTTACGGAACGGCACACCGCGCACACGCCTCGACCACGGTCATTGCCAAATTCATGGGCTCGCAGAAATGCTTCGGACTGCTGATGGCCAAAGAAGTGGACGCCATCAAGAAGATTCTCAAGGACGGCGAACACCCCGTTACCGCCATTCTGGGCGGAGCCAAGGTATCGTCCAAGCTGCCCATCATCTACAACATGCTCGAATCGGTGGACAACCTCATCCTGGGCGGGGGCATGGCTTACACCTTTATCAAGGCCCGCGGCGGCAAGATCGGCCGCTCGCTGCACGAGGACGAATACCTCGAAACCACCGAGGAGATCCGTGCCAAAGCTGCCGAGAAAGGCGTAAAACTGTACTTCACCAAAGACGTCATCGCTACGGAAGTCTTCTCCGAAGACGCTCCTTCGAAGATCTTCGCAGCCGACCAGATCGAAGACGGCTGGGAAGCGATGGACATCTGGATGGAAACGCGCAAGTACTTCGCCGACGTGATCAAAGCCTCCAAAACCGTACTGTGGAACGGCCCGATGGGTGTCTTTGAAATGGACAAATATGCACAAGGCTCGGTAGCCATCGCGGAAGCCATGGCGGAAGCTACCGCCAAAGGTGCTTTCACGCTAGTGGGCGGCGGCGACTCGGTAGCAGCCGTAAACAAATACGGCTTTGCCGACAAGGTATCCTACGTATCCACCGGCGGTGGTGCCATGCTGGAATCCCTCGAAGGAAAGGTGCTCCCCGGAGTAGCCGCCATCGAAGAAGACTAAGCGGCGTCGGCCGACCCTCCTTCGGGCGGGCAAGCAAGCGAA
>DCEW01000086.1:3707-16848 GCA_002314265.1 Flavobacteriales bacterium UBA1820 | reverse complement strand
CCGGCCTTTGGCCGGACGCTTGCCCGCACCTTTTTGGAGGCCTGTTGCCACACAAAAGGTAGATGCTTTTGGGAGAGGAAAAAGCACACGTTGTCGGAGATGCCGCCAAAAGGCAGCGCTGAAAAATATTGTCCGAGGCGTGCGCGGTTTGGAAAAAATTCGGATATTTAACCAGCCGGTATTTCTTGTTCCCTTTTCGGGCGGCGAAGCCGGCAGCAGGGACGCCCGTGCTACTAAAAACGAGGAAAACTATGCAGAAATTACAGGCCAAGGATTCCCGTAAGCTGTTTGAAATAGCGTGGGAAGTGTGCAATCAGGTAGGGGGCATCTACACGGTACTCCGTTCGAAGATGCCGTCGGTTTTCGAATACTTTACGGACAATTACCATGCCATCGGGCCTTTCTCGGAGAAAGCCCGCGCCGAATTCGAGTACAACGACCTTCCGGATGACGAAGTAGGACAGACCATCCGGGAGATGTGGAACGAGGGTTTCGACGTGCATTACGGCACGTGGCTGATCACCGGAAAACCCAAGACCATCCTGTTCAATACCGCCGGATTGGCCGAGCGCAGCGGCGATTTCCGCTACTACCTGTGGAAGGATCACGGGGTCGATTCGGGCAATGCTTCCCCTCTGGCTTCGGACGTGATCTCGTTCGGGTATGCGGTTTATACGTTCTTCAAGAAATTGGCGGCGAAGAAATCGTACTTCGACGCTCCGGTGATGCTTCAGTTCCACGAATGGATGGCCGGGGTGCCCTTGCCCTTTATCCGCCGCGAGGGAATGCCGTACAAGACGGTGTTCACCACGCATGCCACCCTGCTGGGACGTTACCTAGCGTTCAACGATCCCGATTACTACGCGCGTTTGCCTTATGTGGATTGGCACAAGGAGGCGGTGTATTTCAACATTCTCACCGAAGCCCAGTTGGAACGCGCAGCCGCCGGATCGGCCGATGCCTTTTCGACCGTCAGCCGGGTGATGGACCCCGAATGCGAATACCTGCTGGGGAGAAAACCCGGATATATCACGCCGAATGGACTGAACATCAATAAGTTTTCTTCGTTCTACAAGGTCGAGATCCTCCATCAGGAACTCAAGTCCAGGATCCACCAGTTCATCCGCGGGCATTTCTTCGGTTCGTATTCCTTCGACCTGTCCCGCACCCTGTATTTCTTTACTTCGGGGCGCTACGAATACAAGAACAAAGGTTTCGACCTGACCCTCGAAGCCCTTGCCCGGTTGAATTACAAGCTCAAGATGATCGGTTCGGACATCACGGTAGTGATGTTCTTCATCACCAACCGGCCGGTGTACAGCATCAATCCCGACGTGCTCAACGCCCGGGGTGTAATGGAGGAGTTGCGCAAGACGACCCAGGGGCTCGGCGCGCAGATGGGCGAAGACCTGTTCAACTACCTGGCCTCCCACGCCCGGGGAACGGACCTTCCCGACATGAATGACTTTGTGAACGAGACGATCCGTTTCCGGATCAAACGCACCCTGCAATCCTGGAAGACCAATACCCTTCCGCCGGTGGTTACGCACAACATCGTGGACGACTACAAGGACGACATCCTGAACTTCCTGCGCTCCTCGGGACTGGTGAACAAAAAGGAAGACCGGGTGAAGGTCGTATATCATCCGGCGTTCATCTCGCCGGACAACCCGCTCTTCGGGATGGAGTACAGCGAGTTTGTCCGCGGATGCCACCTGGGCATATTCCCCAGTTATTACGAGCCTTGGGGTTATACCCCTTGCGAGAGCATTGCCAGCGGCGTTCCGGCCGTTACTTCGGATCTGGCCGGGTTCGGCGACTACGTGGAAAACTTCACTTCGGGCGACGAATCCCGGGGCATCAAGGTCCTCCACCGCAAGAACCACTCGTTCGGCCAGGCGGCCGAAGACCTGGCCAACTACCTGTTGCGCTTTGCCACCTCCATCCCGCGCGAACGCCTGCTTTTGCGCAGCGGAGCCGAGGATTTTTCGGTGGAATTCGACTGGAAAAACCTCATCCGCTACTACTTCGACATCTACGACCACATCTGCGGCGTGGAAAAAGGGAAAATAAAATAAATCCTTCCGCACGGGGATCGGCACTCCCCGTGCAAAAGGGTAAAACGACTGAAAAAACGTATGAACATGGATTTACTCACCGAACAGGATCTCGAACAGTTGCGGGAAAAAGGCATCTCCCCCCAGGAGGTAGAACGCCAGGTGGAATGCTTCCGCCAAGGCTTCCCCGCGTTGGACATCACCGCTCCGGCTACCGTCGGGGACGGTATCGTACGGATGGATGCCGCCCAAGCCGAGCATTATCGCAGCCTCTACGCTGAACGTTCGCCCCGCTTGGACGTATTGAAATTCGTCCCGGCCAGCGGAGCAGCTACCCGCATGTTCAAGGACCTTTTCGTCTTTCTGGAGGAATACCCCGCCAGCGGGCTTTCGTTCCAGCAGTTCGTCGAGCAGCGCAAGCTGTCCGGGGTGGCCAAGTTTTTTGAAAACATCCGCCGGTTTGCCTTCTTCGACGAGTTGGCTGCTGTCTATGCCGCTGGCGGGGACGACCTCGAAAAACGCCTGGCCCAGGGGGACTATGTCGACATCGTACGCAAGGTCCTCACCACCGAAGGGCTGGGTTACGGACAGTTGCCCAAAGGGCTGGTCTCCTTCCACCGGTATCCGCACAAAGTGCGCAAAGCCGCCGAGGAGCATCTGGCCGAAGGGGTGGAATACGCAGTGGGCGCTTCGCGGAAAGTCCGCCTGCACTTTACCGTTTCGCCCGAGCACCAGCCGCTCTTCGAAGCCTTGTTGCGTTCCGTTTCGCCCGAAGCCGAACGCACACACCATGTAAGTGTCGAGGCCGAATTTTCCGTACAGAGCCCCTCGACCGATACCATTGCCGTCGATGCGGACAATCGCCCGGTGCGCGATGCGCAGGGACGGCTGGTCTTCCGTCCGGGCGGGCACGGTGCCCTGATCAAAAACCTGGGCGAGGTGGAGGCCGACGTAGTCTTCATCAAGAACATCGACAACGTGGTGCCCGACCATCTGAAAGAACCTACGGTACTCTACAAACAGGTTTTGGGCGGATACCTGCTCGAACTCCAGCGGCAGGTGCGGGAGTATCTCTCGGCCTTCGAGTTCGAGACCTCCGAGGAAAACCTGTCCCGTGCCGAGGATTTTGTTCAGGAAAAACTGTGCTACAAACTGCCTCCGGCCTATTTCGACGGCACTCCCGACCAGAGAAAAGCCTGCCTGCTCCAGGTGCTCGATCGCCCGATCCGCGTATGCGGGATGGTGATCAACGAAGGCGAACCGGGGGGAGGACCCTTCTGGGTGCGGGGATCCGGTGGCGAACAGACCTTGCAGGTGGTGGAAAGCGCGCAGATCGACCTGTCCGATCCTGAAAAACGCCGCATCTTCGAGGCTTCCACCCATTTCAACCCGGTCGATCTGGTCTGCGCCCTGAAGGACCGCCAAGGCCGTCGCTACGACTTGTCCCGCTATGTCGATCCGCAGACGGGCTTTATCTCCCACAAGAGCCTCGAAGGGCGGGAGATCAAGGCTTTGGAACGCCCGGGGCTGTGGAATGGCGCGATGAGCCGCTGGACGACCGTTTTCGTCGAGGTGCCCGTGGAGACCTTCAACCCGGTCAAGACGGTAAACGACCTGTTGCGCCCTGCGCATCAGCCCGAGGCGTGATCGCTCTGCCCTTGCCCCGTGAAACCCTGCCGCTTTTCCCTGCACCAAAAAAAGGGGGGGGAGAAAAAGAGGGAAAAAGGATGATGGGAGAGAGAGAGGATGAAGAAAACGGGAGGAGGAGAGAAGGGGAGAAGAGAGAGGAAAAGGAGCAGGAGAGAGGCAAATAAGTTTTTGAAAAAAGAACGGGAAAAAGCAGGTTTCCGCCCGGGAAGGAGGGTGTTGTCCCTTCCCGAGCGGAAACCTGCTGTAAAGAGATAAAACATGAAAAGACATGGACATTCTTTTTATTGACACGACCGATCCCTGGCTGTGGGAGCAGCTCACTGCCGACGGGCATCGTTGCACCCTGGACAATACTTCGCCAAAGGAAGCGGTACAAGCCACCCTGGGACGCTACCAGGGGATCATCATCCGCAGCCGTTTCAAGATAGACCGCGCGTTTATCGACGCCGGGACTTCCCTGCGCTTTATCGCCCGGGTAGGCGCCGGACTGGAAAACATCGACACCGAATACGCCGCCTCGAAAGGCATTCGGCTCATCGCCGCCCCCGAAGGCAACCGCCAGGCGGTGGGCGAACACGCCGTCGGGATGCTGCTTACCCTGATGCGCCGCATCGCCATCGCCGACGCCGAGGTACGCAGCGGCCGCTGGATCCGCGAAGGCAACCGCGGGTACGAAATACAGGGACGCACCGTAGGCATCATCGGTTACGGAAACATGGGCGGATCGTTCGCCCGCTGCATTTCGGGCTTTGGCGTGGAGACCCTCGCGTACGACATCAAGGAAGGAGACTATTCCGATGCGTATGCCCGCCGCGCTTCGATGGACGAACTGTTCGAGCAGGCGGACATCGTCAGCCTCCACGTACCGCTCACCCCGCTCACCCGGGCGATGGCCGACCGGGCGTTTTTCGAAGGGTTCAAAAAACCGATCTATTTCATCAATACGGCACGGGGCGCCTGCTGCGTCACCCGCGATCTGGTCCGGGCCATGGAACAAGGCCGGGTAACGGGAGCGGCGCTCGATGTGCTGGAGTACGAAAAATCCTCGTTCGAGGACTTCTTCCAAGGGGAGTTGCCCGAGGAGTTCTCCTACCTGGTGCATTCGCCCCGGGTGGTGCTCACCCCCCACATCGCCGGGTGGACCCACGAATCCAACCGCAAGATGGCTCGCGCCATCCTGGAGAAGATCCGCGCGCTGGATTGATCCGCCACCCCCCCCCTGNNCCGCCCCCCCCCCCCTGGCCGCCGCCCGCAACGGGCTGTCGGCACGCTGCAAAAATTCGTACCTTTACCGAAAGAAACCATCCTATGTTGCCGCAAAAGAAACGAACCCGGGCGCAGGAATCCAGCAGTGCCATCGAGCGTTTGTACATCACCATGCGCCATTTGTTCAACCGGGGATTTTACAAACCGGGAGGCGTTTCCGGGCAGTCCCTTCGGAGCAGCCTGCTGGAACTCTCCCCCGAGATCTACGGTTCGATCGCCGATCCGGACAAGGTGGAACTCAACGGACTGACCTACGTCGTGGATCGTTTGCCCCGAGGCATCGAGGAGTGCCGCTACATCCACTTCACTTCCGAGGAAGGCTTCGAGGCCGCCTTCGAACCCATTGTCCCTGCACGTCGCCGCCACTTGTGTTTCCGCATCGACGCCGACCAGATGAACATCCAGGTGACGCACGGCCGGTCCGAGATTTACGACGCGCTCACCCACCTTACTTTTTTGTACAACGAAGCGGACAAGATCATGCGCCATGCCCGCCTGCCCGAAGGAGGCACCTCCCGCGAGTGGCGCAAGATCGAGCAGCTCGTCTGCCAGCCAGCCGCTTTGGACGAGAACACCCGCGAGGTGTATCTCTCGTATCTGTCCATCCTCCTGGGACGCTCGTTCGAGGAGATCCGGGCGGTGTATGACAAGTTTGCCACCCCGGACGATCCGGACCGCATCTTCCGCCTGGTGTACCACATGGGGCGGCTGTCCCTGCAGGAAGCTGCCGAGGGCAAAGACCGTGAGATTGTCTTCTCCTCCCTGCTTCGCGAACGGATCGGGCACCATGTGCACGGAGAACGCTGGGCCGTCCAGGTCAAGAACCGCCTGGTGGAACTCGGGCTGGAAAAACGTCCCTTGCACATCATCAGTGCCAACATGCACAGCGTGATGAACATCCTCTATGCCCGGGATGCGCTGGAGCAGGCCGGAAAGAAAGTGCCGGAGGGGCTCTACCTCACCCTTTCCCGGGAAAAGAACCGTGCGCTGCGTGAACTCGTTTCGCACTATGGGGAATCCCACGGCATGACCTACGTGGCCGATGCCACCGGAGCCAACGTCGATGTGCAGATCTTCGACACCCGGGTGGTACCCTTGCTGGCAAAGCATTTTGAAGCACTGCCCGAGGACCAGGCTCCCGTGCTGTTCGTGCTGGACTACGCTTTCGGCGAGCAGGCGTTCGAGATCATGGACGAACTGCTCAAACCCATCGACCGGCCGCAGGGCGGAAAGGAATATCTGGATGTACGTTCGGTATCCATCATGGGGAAAGCCGGCATTCTGGAAGGCGGCAAGGGCGACATCATGGTGCCTACCGCTTATATCTTCGAAGGGACGGCGGATAACTATCCGCTGGACAACGCGCTTTGTGCGGACGACTTTCAGGGGTGCGGACTGCGCGTGTTCGAAGGGCCGCTGATCACCGTGCTGGGGACCTCGTTGCAGAACAAGGACGTGCTGGAGTTTTTCCACCGTTCCTCCTGGCGTGCCATCGGGTTGGAAATGGAAGGAGCGCACTACCAGAAAGCCATCCAGGCCCATTCGCGCATCCGGGGCAATATCTCGCGGGACGTGCAGTTGAACTACGCGTATTACGCTTCGGACAATCCCCTGGACACTTCCCTCACCCTGGCTTCCGGGCCTTTGGGCGAAGCAGGGGTGCGGCCTACGTACCTGGTTACTGAAAAAATACTCGGGAAGGTCCTCCCGCAAATCTCCTTCGCACGATGATCTCCCGCCAGACGATAGACCGGGTGTTTTCCGAAGCGCGCATCGAGGAAGTGGTGGGCGATTTCGTCGTGCTCAAACGGGCCGGGGCCAACTACAAAGGCCTTTCGCCGTTCAACGACGAGAAGACCCCGTCGTTTGTCGTATCTCCCTCCAAGGGCATCTGGAAAGACTTCTCCTCGGGCAAGGGCGGCAGCATGGTTACCTTCGTCATGGAGATCGAGCATTGCTCCTATCCCGAAGCCATCCGCCATATCGCCAAAAAATACGGGATCGAAGTCGAGGAAACCCAGCTCTCCCCCCAAGCCAAACAGGAAGCCGACGAGCGGGAGAGCCTATACGTGGTTACCGAATACGCCGCCCAGTGGTTTCGCGAGCAGCTGCACCAGACCTCCGAAGGGCGCAACGTCGGCCTGACGTATTTCCGCCAGCGGGGATTTTCCGACGCTACGATCGAAAAATTCGGCCTCGGATACTCCCCCGAGGCTTGGTCCGCCTTCACCGAAGCGGCGCTCAAGGCCGGTTATCAGGCCGAATACCTCGAAACCTCCGGGCTGTCCATCCGACGGGATGATGGACGCTATACCGACCGTTTCCGCGGGCGCGTGGTCTTCCCCATCCACTCGTTTTCGGGGCGCGTGGCCGGTTTCGGCGCGCGGACGATGCAGACCGAAAAAACCATTGCCAAGTACCTCAATTCACCCGAAAACCCTATCTACCACAAGAGCGACATCCTCTACGGCCTCTATCAGGCCAAAAACGCCATCGTGCGGCAGGATTCGTGCTACCTGGTGGAGGGCTATACGGACGTCATATCCATGCACCAGGCCGGGGTGGAGAACGTGGTGGCCTCCTCCGGCACTTCGCTCACCGACGGGCAGATCCGCCTGATCAAGCGCCTCACCCAGAACATCACCGTGCTCTACGACGGGGACACCCCCGGCATCAAGGCTTCGTTCCGGGGCATCGACATGCTGCTGGCGGCCGACATGAACGTGCGCGTGCTCACCTTTCCGGACAACGACGATCCCGATTCGTTCGCGCGCAAGCATACCGCCGAGCAGCTCAAGGAATACCTGGAGAAGAACCGGACGGACTTCATCGATTTCAAGGCGCGGATGCTGCTCGAGGAAGCCTCCGGCGATCCCATCCTCAAGTCCCGTCTGGTGCGGGACATCGTGGTGTCCATCTCGAAAATATCGGACTACATCAAGCGCGAGGTGTACCTGCGCGAGGCTTCCCGCATCATGGACGTCTCGGAGAGTTCGCTGTTTCGCGAGCTGGCGCAGATCGACGAACACAACCGCCAGGAATACCGCGCCGCAGCCGACCGGGCTGCCCAGGCGGCCCGGATGCGCGAGCGCTTGGAGGTGGACCGCGAACCCCGCCCCTCGGCCGATCCTTTTTCCGCCCTCGAGCGCGACATAGTAGCCACGATGCTCCGTTACGGGGACATGGAGATCGAAGTCGAAGAACCCGTGCTGGACGACAATCCCGACGGGACGACCACCGAACACCTGGAGACCGAACGGACTACCGTAGCCCGGGAGATCGTCGATTCGTTGTCGGCCGAGGGAATCTCCCTGCGCGACGCCACGCTCAATGCCATCTACCAGGCTATCCGGGTGCAGGTGGGAGCCGATTGCGCCATCGATGTCTCCGCCCTGCTGCGCAGCGAAGATCAGGCAGTGGTCGAGGCGGTCTCGTCGTTGCTGGCCGAGGAGTATCACCTGGATGGGTGGGAGCGCATGGGAGTCCCGGTACGCGACTTTTCGGATGTGGCCTCTGCCTACACGCGGGATCTGGTCCTGCGCTATCAGGATGCGTACCTGCGCACCCGCATGGCGGAACTTCAGGGAGAGTTTTCCCAGGAGAACCCCTTGTCCGATTCGCAGCGGGAAGCCCTTATGGAAGAGTGGAAGACCTTGCTCGAGATCCGCTCCCGTTTGAGCAAGGAACTGGGCAATCGCGTGGTGTAACGGGATGTGGTGTTGCGGAGCCTTTCTGCCGGGAACAGAGCGAAAGGGAAAGCACAACGGAACATGTGGAAAAAATCTAATCGATCGATACAGTCATGAATATTTTTTACAACCTCTCGATGCGTACCCTTCCGGGCTTGCTGCGTGTGCATGGGGTGTTCAACACCAAGAGCCGTCAGGCAGCCGTCGGGCGCAACCATTGGCGGCGTACACTACGCCAGCGTTTGGCCGCCTTGCCTCAGGGCAGCCGCATCGTGTGGTTCCATGCCGCCTCGTTGGGAGAGTTCGAACAGGGTCGTCCCGTCTTGGAGACCCTGCGCCGTCGCATGCCCGAGGTGCGGATCCTGCTGACGTTCTTTTCCCCCTCGGGGTACAACGTGCGCAAGGACTATCCGGGAGCCGATATTGTAACTTACCTGCCTTTCGACACGCCCAGTGCGGCGCGCGACTTCGTACGGATGGTACATCCGGCTGCAGCCGTGTTTATCAAGTACGAGTTTTGGGGCAATTTCCTCCAACGCATCCATCGGGAGCACATCCCCCTATATCTGATCAGTGCGCGTTTCGATGCCCGTCAGGCATTTTTCAAGCCCTATGGACGTTTCATGCGGCGTCTGCTGCCGCTCTTTACCCGGATCTTTACCCAGGACGGAGAGAGCGTGTCCCTGCTCCGCTCGATCGGGATCAAAAATTGCCAGGCGGCGGGCGATACGCGTTTCGACCGGGTGGCGGACATCTTCAAACGGGACAACACCCTGCCGTTCATGGAGACTTTCAAGGACGGGAAAAAACTGGTGGTGGCCGGCTCGGCCTGGGAAAAGGACGAGGAACTCATGGAAGCACTCATCGCCGCGCGAGCCTCCGATCCGGGCGTCAAGTACCTCATCGCTCCGCACGACATCCATCCCGAGCGGATACGCCGCTTGTGCGCCGCCCTGCCCGGCGCGGTGCTGTATACCCAACGCGAAGGAGCCGACCTGGCTTCAGCCCGGGTGCTGGTGCTCGATACGGTAGGCATCCTCACCAAGGTCTATTCGTATGCCGACCTGACCCTGATCGGGGGAGGCTTTACCCGCTCCGGGATCCACAACGTATTGGAGCCGGCCGTGTTCGGCCGTCCGGTGCTGTGCGGACCCAACTATGCCGACTACATCGAAGCCGTGGGACTGAAAGGCTGCGGGGGATTGACGGTCGTGGGCGACTGCGAAGAGTTTATCGAAGCCGTGGGGCGTTTCCTGGACGACCCCAAAGCATTTGCCCACAGTGCGATGGCTTCCCGCGATTTTGTACGCAACAATGCCGGTGCCACCCAGAAGATCGTCGAGGCGCTGGTGGAAGAATTGAACGATAAAAAGTAAACTGCCATGGAAGAAAGCGTAAAAGACCAGCTGTACGGAGAAAAGTTCCGCCAGAGTCTGGAAAAAGGAATGAGTTTCCCGGGAGAGTATCCCTTCAAGTTCATCGTCCGCACCGATACCGATGCTCGGGCGCAGATCGAAAAAGCCTTCGAAGGTTCGGCGGCTACCGTGACCGAAACCCCTTCCTCGAAAGGGAACTACGTCAGCCTGACGATCGTCCTGAAGGCTTCGTCGGCGGACGATATTCTGGAAAAATACAAAGCGACGGCGGACATTCCCGGCGTGATCCGGCTTTAGCCCTCCACCCGGACGGCGGTACCGGAAGCGGTTACCATCAGCATGCTGCCCCGCTCGCCTACCGTCTCGTAGTCCAGGTCGATGCCGATTACGGCATTTGCACCCATAGCGCGTGCTTTTTCTTCCAGTTCCTGCAAAGCCCGGTCTTTGGCCTCTCGGAGGACTTCCTCGTACGAAGCGGCCCGACCGCCCACGATGTCGCGGATGCTGGCGAAAAAGTCGCGGAATACGTTGGCTCCGATGATGGTCTCGCCGGAGACGATGCCCAGGTAGTCCTGGACCTTCCGGCCTTCGATGTAAGGTGTGGTTGTGAGGATCATGTCTGACATAGGGATGGATTTGGATAGCTAATTTAGCGATTTTTTGTGCAAAATCCACCCTACCTCCCTTTGTTTTTGCGCCGCTCTGCCCGCATCGGAGGGAAAAAGCACCGGAATGGATGGCCGAAAGAGACGCCGGGGGGCTGGCACGCACAGAAAATACATAAAAGATACACGCGACGGCACAAAACACACAAAACACACAAAACGGGCCATGGCGACCAAGAAAGAACTTCGCGCGCAGTACAAGCAGCTTCGCAGGGAACTTCCGTCCGGGACGGCGGCGGAGCTTTCCGCCGCCGTATGCGAAGCGGTAGTGCGCAGCCAGGAATTCCGCTCGGCAATGACCGTGCACCTGTTTCTTCCCATCCGCCGCCAGGGGGAGGTCGATACCTTCCCGATCCTCGAGGAGATCTTCCGCCGGGGAAAGACAGCCGTGGTGTCCGTCTCGGACTTTTCGACCGGGGAGTTGGCACATTACCGCCTGCGCCGGGAAGACCCCTTGGCCGAGAACCGCTTCGGTATTCCCGAGCCGCTCCACCCCGAGGCCTTGGAGCGCGTCCTCCCGGAGGCGATCGACCTGATCCTGGTGCCGCTGCTGGCCTACGATGCGCAGGGAACCCGGGTGGGATACGGACGGGGATTTTACGACCGCTTCTTGCGTTGTTGCCGCCCCGATGCAGTCAAGGCGGGGCTGTCTTTCTTCCCGCCCTGCGCCGACCCCATCGACGATGCGACCCCGGACGATGTCCCGCTCGATGTTTGTTTTACCCCGCAGGGGAAAATAACGTGCCGCAGGGTGGAAATTTAAACCGGGGGAAACACGCTGCGCAGTAGCTTTTCGTAATTTTACCCCCGGAGAAACGAAAATCAATCCATTGGAATATGAAACGCAAAAACCTTTTGGCTCTTCTGACTTTTCTCGTGGCTACGGCTGCGCTTTCGGCGCAAACTCAAGTGATCGCCCATCGCGGGTACTGGCGTGCTCCCGGTGCGGCGCAAAACAGCATCGTCGCCTTGCAGCGTGCCGACCAGATCAAATGCTTCGGTTCGGAATGCGATGTGTTGCAGACCCGCGACGGGGTCTTGGTGGTCCATCACGATGCACACATCGGCCCGGACAAGATCCTGATCGAAGAAGCCGATTACGACCAGATCAAGGACATCGTCCTGTCCAACGGCGAGACCGTTCCTACCCTCCAGCAGTATCTCAAGAAACTCAAAAAGTGCAAGAACACCTTGCTCGTACTGGAGATCAAGGAACATTCCACCGACCAGAAGATGCTTCGCGCTACCCGCGACATCGTCAAGATGGTCAACCGAATGGGTCTGAAAAAGAAAGTGTATTACATCTCGTTCATGCCCACCATCTGCGACGAACTGGTGCGGATCGCCCCCAAATCCCAAGTCGCTTACCTGAGCAATCAGATGACCCCTCGTCAGGTAAAAGAGCGGGGCTACACCGGGGTCGATTTTCACTATTCCCAGTTTGAGAAGAATCCCCTTTGGGTGCAGGAATGCCACGAATTGGGTCTCAACGTCAATGTGTGGACGGTAAATACCGAGGAGCTGATGAACCAGATGCTCGACCTGGGTGTCGATTTCATCACGACCGATTACCCCGAGGTGTTGCAGAAAGTGATCTTCGAGCGCAAGCTCCACGGCATCTTCTGAGTTTCACTGTCTCCCGTCTTTCCCTCGGGGGAACGAACGATGGCAGGGGAAAAATACTTTCGGGGGAGAGGGTGCTTCCTGAAAGGCTTGAAGTGCTTCTGCGAAATCGCCAGAAAGACAGGGAATCCCTTCGGGCGGTATTGCTGTTGGAAAAGTTTCCGCCTCACCCTCCCCTCTGCAGATAGGGGGATTTTGTCTGGATGAGAAAATCGGCAGCCGGATGTTTGCAGACTTTGCGGACGAAAACGGCAAGGGCGGAGGGCCGGTAAAAACTATTCCGTCGTCAGGTCGGACAAAGTGGCACCCGTATAGGCCAGCAGGTCGTCGGGTGCTATTTTTATCTGAAGTCCCCGCACACCGGCACTGATGTAGATGGCCGGGAAGTCCATGCAGGAGCGGTCGATAAAGGTAGGCAGCGGTTTTTTCATTCCGATGGGCGAACATCCGCCCCGGATGTAGCCGGTGGTGGGCAGGAGTTCCTTCATGGGGATCAGGTCGGCTTTCTTGTCGCTGGCAGCGCGGGCGGCTTTTTTCAGGTCGACCTCGCTCTCTCCCGGCACCACGCAGACGAACAGCCCGGTTCGCTCCCCGCGCAGCACCAATGTTTTGAATACCTGTCGGATGTCCTCGCCCAGTTCTTGCGCTACATGCACCGCCGAGAGGTCTTCTTCATCGACCCGGTAGGGGATCAGTTCGTAGCCGATCCCGGCGCTGTCCAGCAGTCGGGCGGCATTGGTCTTGTGGGTTTTCATGCTTGCAAAGATAGCTCGGGGCAGCTTTCCGGTCAAGAGGCGGGGTAGTTAGGCGTGGGG
>DCEW01000086.1:184-3702 GCA_002314265.1 Flavobacteriales bacterium UBA1820 | reverse complement strand
CTACCCCGGATAGAGCGTATTCGCACAGTGAGGCACGCCCCTTTGCCTTACCCGATATAGTCTTTCAGCGCCTCCACATACGCAGCGAAAGCCGCGCGGCCTTGGGGCGTGATCCGGCAGAGGGTACGCGGCATCTTCCCCCGGAACGTCTTTTCCACTGCGATGTAGCCTGCCTGGGACAGTTTGTCTATCTGTACCGAAAGATTGCCCGAGGTAGCGCCCGTCTGTTGTTTGAGGAAGGTGAAGTCCGCACTTTCCACCCCCACCAGAATGGACATCACCGCCAGGCGGAGTTCGGAGTGAAGCAACGGATCAAGCGCCTTGAACATGGTTTTTTGCAGCTTTACGGTTGAGGATATGCCCGGGAACGATCAGCACCGCGACGATCCCTGCGGCAAAGATCAGAATTTTTTCCTCTCCCCCGATGTACGTCATGCCCAAGCTCACTGCCAACCCCAGCAGCCCGATGACGGTAAACAACGTGTATCGGGCGATAAATCCCGTCTGGGCCATCCCTAGGCTCACCAGCAGCAGCACAAGGCTCATCGCGTCCACGCCCTGCCCCAGGTAGGGAAAAAGGAGCAACGCCACGCCCAGCGGGAACCACAGCGAGGTAGTCGCCCGGTCGAGGAACGTGCGCACTTCGGGAGCCGCCCACCAGCGGCGGGTAAACAGTTCGAGCAGCAGTCCCACGACCGGAATGGCCAGCCAAAGCAGATGGCAGTGCAGGTCGTGGGTTGCCCGGAGCGAGAAGTAAACGGACAAGGATACCGCCAGGGTGGTATATCCCCAGATCAGGGAATGGATTCCGGCGTTTTTTTGCAGGTTGTCCTGCGTGTTGCGCAGCATGCGGGCGATCAGCTCGATGCTTTCCTGGGAGTTGAGTTTACGATCTTCCATAAGGTGTGAGCGATTTATCGGTTTTCATGAGGTTACATTCGGTAGTCGCCATCGCCGTCTTTTGGCCGGGTGAACACCTCTACTGCCTGCAGGACCAGGGCGAATCCCCAACCGGCAGCCGGCCACACCGCCCATGGGTATTGCGGGGTGTACAGGTAGTTGACGGCCGCCAAGAGCGCCATGACGTACAGGTAGCAGCTCAAGTGTCGGTAGAAGGCTCTTCGCGGGGAAGCGGTCTTTCCTCCACCCGTGGCGGGTAGGACGGCCCGCAGGATGAGCGATGCGCCCCAGGCGATCCATATCCACCCAGCCCAGAACTGCTCCGGGGTGTAGATCCCGTTCACCGCGGTCAAAGCCCCGCAAAGGATGAGGTATTTTGCGATGTCGCGTTTCAATTCGCCTTCCCGTCGTTTGGGCCGGGCGTACGGTTCGATGTCTTTCATGGGAGTCGCCATTTATTCTTGTTTCTTTCGCGGAATGGTTTTTAAAGGGATCTGCACGGTGTTCTTTCCGGGGAACAACTCTGCCCGGGCATCGGCGCAGCGTTCTGTCGGAGTGCCTTCGGCGTCGGTGTCCAGGTGGTAATTGCCGTTGCAGTCTTGAAAGGTGTAGATTCTTGCCTTTCCCTTCGGGAGGTCTTCCAACAGGATGCGGGTGGTATCCGTCCGGGCTGCTGTGATGTCGTACCGGATCATTTGTCCGGTGCTGTCCGCTACGGCGGTCAGGATGAGGCTCTCGGGCTTGTCTTCCGCTTGGGTGATGGCTATTTCCAAGCTTTGGCCGTAGCTGGCTCCAGTGAGGGCGAGCAGCACAGTCAACAGAAGAGATTTTGCAGGGTTTGCCATGACAGGTGAATTTTATCCGATGCAAATATAAACAAGTTTATAAAATAAACTAAAAAAGGAAAGAAAAAATTCTCTTTCCTTCTCCCGCAGCGCAGGACAGGGAAGAGAAAACGACTGTTTTCCACCCTCTTGCGAGAGGATGGGGTCAAGAGGAATGCCTCGGGGAGAGGGGCAAACTCACTTTTGGACTTTTTGGGCAGCGGGGCGTTTGGGTTTCTTTTTCTTGGCTTGCAATTTCTTGTACCAGAGGTAATAACCGCTGATGGTCAAGGTGGCTCCGGCGAGTGCCGCAAAGAAATAGATGAATTTGGTGACGATCCCGCCCCATTTCCCGGTGTGGATCTGCAGGACGGTACCCATGGGACTTTCCGACTCGGGCAACAGGGCGAAGACCCCTTCACGATACCATCCGAACGACCACGAAGGCCCGGTCAGAGCCATCAGGAGCAGGAAAAGGACGCAGCAGATGCCGATGGTCTTGTGCCAGTCGAGGGCAAATCGCCACAGACCTTTCCCGGAGGTGATCGTAAAGCGTTTGCGCAGCGGTTTGAGCTGTTTGGGAACCCAGATGACGATGCCGCCGATCAGGATAAGGGCAGTAGCCATGGCGGAGATGCCGATAATGGCGCGCCCTACCGTTGAAGAAAGGTTCCGGATGGTCCCATCCGAGAGAGGCTACCCATCCTCCGGCCTGTGCCGAGGCGACGATGTCATCTTCGAAAAACCAGAAGGGAGCCGGTGAGAAATCGTTTGTGCAGGCTTATTTGGCTTTCTCGGCTTCCTTTTTAGCCGCGGCCGCCATGTCCTGGAAGTAGTTGTCGAAGAAAACGAGTTGGAACTTGATGGAGTTGGTCCAATAGTCCCACGTATGCCCACCCGGGCGCGAGATGAAATCGTGCTCGATGCGGCGATATACCATCTGCTCGTGCAGGCGCTGGTTCATGGGATAGAAGAAGTCGCTCGTCCCGCAGTCGAACAGGATACGGATGCTGGTCGGCTTGAGGCGGTACAACTGGTTCATCACGCAGAATTCTTCCCAACGTTCGGGATATTCGGCCTGCGAACCCAGTTTGGATTCCATGTACCAACTCGAGGGGAACGACTGGATGTCCACTCCGCCGCTCATCGAGGCGCAGGCTCCGTAGAGGTCCAGATGGCGGAACGCCAGGAAGAAAGCCCCTTGTCCCCCCATCGAAAGTCCCGTGATAGCGCGGCCTTCCCGCGAGGCGATCGTGCGGTAATTCTTGTCGATATAGGGCAGCAGTTCGCGCGTCATGTAGGTCTCGTACCGGCTGGTGGAGTCGGCCGGAGCATCCCAGTACCAGCTGTGCGTGTTGCCGTCCGGGCAAACGATGATCATGCCGTAACGCGAAGCGAGTTCCGGCAGGAAAGGCGCTTTCTTGATCCAGTTGGAAAAGTCGCCACCTGCTCCGTGCAGCAGGTATACCACCGGGAAGCGGGTATCCTTGTCCGTTTGATACGCAGCCGGAGTGATGACTACGTTTTTGATGTTCTTTTTCATCGAAGCACTCCACACGGCGACCGTGTCCACCGATTGCGCGTTTGCTGCGCCGCAAAGCACTGCAGCCAGGATGACAAAAAGCGATTTCAGATGTTTCATCTTACAGGAGAGATTTTTAGTTGTTTTTTAGCAGCCATTTCCCATCGGGGATCGGATTTTCCCGGGGAACAGTTGCGGCAAAGATAGCGAAAGCCGAGAGCAGAGGCAAACGAAAACGAAGTTTTCACTTTGGCTCTGCCGAGCCGCATCCT
>DCEW01000086.1:0-131 GCA_002314265.1 Flavobacteriales bacterium UBA1820 | reverse complement strand
GGCGAAGCCAAAGATTTACAGGTCGAGCGCAGGGGCAAATCGAAAACAAGATTTTCGCTTTTGACGATGCCGAGTGGCAGTAGTAAGGGGGCGTTCAAAGCGGGTAGGGCGGGCAAGCAAAAGGGCGGAAG
>DCEW01000078.1:12120-12923 GCA_002314265.1 Flavobacteriales bacterium UBA1820 | reverse complement strand
TTGCCCGCAGCTCGCTTTTTTTGAAACGGAATGCAGAAAGGACGGAACGTGTCAGTACCGATCGTCCTCATCGTAGCCGTAGCTGCCGCCGAAGTCCTCGTCGCCCGCGAAAATATCGTCTCCCCTTTCGGAGAAACCGTCGTCGAAGTCCTCGTCGTCGTATTCGATGGCGTCCGGATCGTCGATCTCCTCCATATCGCTGTCGGTGTATTGCGGGGTAGAACCGTAGGAAAGCACCACCCGCGGGTATTCGACCCCATCCTGCGGCGGGGNNGATGGAGAACACCTCCACGTAGAACGTACGGATGTTCATGAAGTCGTATGCGTAGAGCAGCCGCTGATGCGTCCCGGTAAGTACCTCATCGATGCGGAAACGGGACATCACCTTGGTATTCTTGTCTCCGTCCGAAAGGTCGAACAGCGTGATCTCCTCTCCCTGGTTCCACTCGTCGTCCGAGAGGTAGAACGAAGCCATCTCCCGTCCGTCGAGATCGAAACTGCGGACGATCGCCTCGTGCAGGTCTTCGAGCGTATCGCTGCCCTGTATCTCGATGTCGCGGAAGACATCGTCCCGCACGTCGAGGATTACCCGTATTCTGTAGATCATGGTCGTATCGTTTTGTTGGTTTATACAGTCCTTGTCCGACGCACCCCCTCAAAGCGTGCGGATACCCGTATTTTCCGATTGTTTCCCGGCAGGGTCCCCCCATGCTGGAGCGGGAAAACTTTCGGCAAGCTCACCGGCGGAGCATCCGAACTATTTTCGTACATTCGGGCATCGGTTGCAAAGATAGTGAAAGCCG
>DCEW01000078.1:5322-12049 GCA_002314265.1 Flavobacteriales bacterium UBA1820 | reverse complement strand
TCCTGTCTTATGAAAAGATAGTGAAAGCCGAGCGCAAAGCGGCCGGGGAGAACGAAGTTTTTCCCCGAGGAGTTTGCCGAGGCGCATCCCGCAGCAGACCGGAAGGGAATCCTCTTTGCAGACCTTGAAACAAAAAAAATGACCAATCGGATGGAGCACCAAAAGATCTTCTTGCGGGTCGGGGAGCAGGCCTTCCCGGTAGAATTGGAGGGGAATACCTCCGCCGAAGCCTTGAAAAACCTCTTGGAAAAGGGCGACAGGACAGTTCGGATGGAAGATTATGCCTGGATGGAGAAAGTGGGCGATCTCGGAGTGAGCCTTCCGACGAACGATCGGCCGATCGCCGTACAGCCCGGCGACGTCATCCTGTACCAAGGGCATTACCTGACGGTTTATTACGGGCACAACCATTACCCCCTCACGCGATTGGGACGGATAAAGGACCTCTCGCCCGGCGAATTGGAAAGAGCGCTCGGCCGAGGCAGTATCACGGTCGTCTTGTCCCTGAAGCCGTGAGGCCCGTCTGCGGGGGAAGGATCGTTTTTTCGAGCCGAAGGCCCTGTGCGTTGTCGTTTTTCCCGTGTGCGGCCTTTGGGCTTTGCCGGAAAACCAAGTGAAAAGAGAAGAGATGATGAACGAGGATGAAAAATACATGGATATGGCCCTCGCCCTGGCCCGTGAAGGACTGGGGGCGACCTATCCCAACCCCATGGTAGGCTGTGTGATCGTCTCCCGGGGCGAAGTCATCGGTCAGGGGTATCATCACCGCGCCGGCCAAGCCCATGCCGAGGTCAATGCCATCGAATCGGTCCGGGACAAGACCCGTCTGCGGGAAAGCACCCTGTACGTTACCCTGGAGCCGTGTTCCCATTTCGGGAAAACGCCCCCGTGTGCCGACCGCATCGTCCGGGAAGGCATTCCCCGTGTGGTGGTGGGCGTCGTCGATCCTTTCGACCAGGTCGCCGGTAGAGGCATCCGCAAGTTGGAACAGGCCGGTATCGCCGTTACCCTCGGCGTACGGGAGCAGGAATGCCGCCGGCTGAACGAACGCTTTTTCACATTTCACCAGAAAAAACGCCCTTACGTCGTCCTCAAATGGGCCCAAAGTGCCGACGGATACCTCGACGCGCTGCGGGACTCCCCCCGGCAGCCCCCCCAACGCATTACCGGCCCCCTTGCGCAGCAGTACGTCCACCGCATACGCAGCATCGAGCAGGCCATCCTGGTAGGGACCCGCACCGCCTGCCTGGACAACCCCCGCCTCGACGCCCGTCTGGCACCCGTCCCCCGCCATCCCTTGCGGGTGGTGCCGGATCGCCGGGGCATCATCCCGCTGGAGAACCACTTGCTCGACGGAAGCCTCCCCACGCTCGTCTTTACGGAGGTGGAGCGTCCATTCCCTCCCGCGGTGGAGCCCGTTCCACTCGACTTCTCGACCGATACCGTCCCTCAGATGCTCGACGCACTCTACCGGAGGGGTATCCAGTCCCTCCTGGTGGAAGGTGGAGCAGAAATGCTCGCATCCTTTTTTCGCAGCGGCCTTTGGGACCGGGCGTATGTCTTCACCGCACCGCAACGGTTTCTCGGGGCTGGCGTGCCCGCGCCCGGATTGCCGGACGATGTCTGCGCAGAAGCCGAAGAAACGCTCGGGGACGATCGACTGGTCATCTATCGCCATCTTCCAAGGCCATGATAAAACCATGACAACGCTATGACAACGCCCAACGATACATATCTGACCGTATGCGCCCAGGAAGGGGAAACGCCCGTGTACAAGGAAAAGGGAAGCCGTTTTCTGGGGTATGCTTTCCATGTGGAGACCCCGGAAGCCGTACAGGACATCCTGCGCGAGCTTCGCGCGCAGCATCACGCCGCTCGACACGTGTGCTATGCCTATCGTCTGGGGGCTTCAGGGGCCGTGTTCCGCGCAGGCGACGACGGCGAACCCTCCGGTACGGCCGGGTTGCCCATTTACAACCAACTGCTGTCTTTCCGTACGACCGATACCCTGGTGGCCGTCGTGCGGTACTTCGGGGGCATTCTCCTGGGGGCGTCGGGGCTGGTGGCCGCGTACAAGCAAGCGGCGCGGATGGCCTTGGAAACATCCCGGATCGAGCAGCGGATCGTCTGCCGGAAACTGGATGTGTGCTTCGGCTACGGGCAGATCAGTGCCGTGATGCGGCTGGTGAAGGAGCGCGGATTGGACCTCCTGGAGCAGGACCTGCGGGAGGATTGCCGCATCCGGGTGGCGGTGCGGGCTTCGGCGGCGGAGGCTGTCCGGGGGGCGCTGGAAGCCATTTTCGGTGTAAAGGTATCCCAAGAGCCGGATTGACGGCCTTTTTTGACGGCTTTTCCCCGGGGGTGCGGGGAGAGAAAGAAAAAACGATCAGCCCCGGTGGGGTCCTTCCCCTTCGAGCACCTCTTTCAGGAAGGCCCAAGTGTAGCCTTTTCTTTGGGCGACGATTTCTTCCGGGGTACCTTGCGCCACGACAAAACCTCCTTCCTGTCCGCCTTCGGGCCCCATGTCGATCAGGTAGTCGGCCAGACGGATCACATCCAGGTTGTGCTCGATCACCAGCACGGTGTTGCCCCGGTCGACCAAGTGGTCGAGGATGCCCATCAAGACGCGGATGTCCTCGAAATGCAGTCCGGTGGTGGGTTCGTCGAGGATATAGAAAGTCTTTCCGGTATCTTTCTTGGCCAGTTCGGTAGCCAGTTTTACGCGCTGGGCTTCGCCGCCCGAGAGCGTGGTGCTTTGTTGCCCCAAGGTAAGATACCCCAGCCCGACATCCTGCAGGGTCTTGATCTTCCGGTAGATCGAGGGGATCGGCTCGAAAAACTCCGTCGCCTCATCGATGCTCATCTCCAGCACATCGGCAATGGATTTGCCTTTGTAGCGCACTTCGAGCGTTTCGCGGTTGTAGCGTTTGCCCTGGCAAGCCGGACAGTGTACGTGTACGTCCGGCAGGAAATTCATTTCGATGGTCTTCAGCCCCGAGCCTTGGCATTCCTCGCACCTTCCGCCCTTGATGTTGAAGGAGAAACGTCCCGCCTTGTATCCCCGGATGCGCGCTTCGGGAACTTCGGCAAACAGGGAACGGATCTCCGAGAACACGCCGGTGTACGTCGCCGGGTTGGAGCGCGGAGTGCGGCCGATGGGCGACTGGTCGATGGCGATGACCTTGTCGAGGTATTCCAAGCCCTCGATCCGCTGGTAGGGAAGGGGTTTTTTGAGCGCCTGGAAAAAATGTGCGTTGAGGATCGGGTAGAGCGTATCGTTGATCAAGGTGGACTTGCCGCTGCCCGATACCCCCGTCACGCAGATCAGTTTCCCCAGCGGGAAATCCACCGTAACGTCTTTCAGGTTGTTTCCTCGGGCCCCCACCAGGCGAAGCACCTGTCCCGAACCGGGACGGGGCGTGTGTTGCCGGGGGATCTCCCGCACGCCGTTGATGTAGTCCGCCGTAAGGGTGTGTGCCTGGCGAAGTTGGTCGGGACGGCCGTGCCAGACGACTCTCCCGCCGTAAAGCCCCGCGCCCGGGCCGATGTCCACAATGTCGTCCGCCGCCAGGATCATGTCCCGGTCGTGCTCCACCACGATGACCGAATTGCCCGCATCGCGGAGTTTTTTCAGCGAGGTGATCAGGCGTTGGTTGTCCCGCTGGTGAAGCCCGATGGAAGGCTCGTCCAGGATGTAGAGCACCCCTACGAGTTGCGAACCTATCTGGGTGGCCAGGCGGATGCGTTGCGACTCGCCTCCCGAGAGGGTTTTCGATCCCCGGTCGAGCGACAGGTAGCCCAGCCCCACATCCAGCAGGAACTGTGTGCGGCTGGAGAGTTCCTTGAACACTTCGGCTGCGATGCTCTTTTGCCGCTCGTTCATCCCCTCCCATGCTTTCCGGTACCATTGCGGCAGTTCGGAGAGCGGCAGGGCGGCTACCTGGGCGATGTTCATCCCCCCGATGCGGAAGCACAGCGACTCGTCCCGCAGGCGGGATCCATGGCAGACGGGGCATTCCACCTCGTTCATGAATTCGCGCGCCCAGCGGGCCAGCGTCTTGCTTTCGGTATCCTCGGCCTGCTGGCGGATAAAGGCGGCAATGCCTTGGAAGTCTATCTGGTAGTCGTGCGTTACCCCGGCCTCGGACAGGCGGGAGAAATGCTCGCTGCCCCCGTGGAGGATCACGTGCATCGCCTCTTCCGGAATGTCCTTTACCGGCGTGTTCAGCGTAAAGCCGTAGCGGGTGGCGATGGCTTCCAGTTGCTGGAAGATCCAGGTATTCTTGTAAACTCCCAGGGGAGCGATGGCCCCCGCGCGGATGGAAAGCCGCGGATCCGGGATGACTTTCTTCAGGTCGATCAGCAGCACTTCGCCCAAACCGCCGCATTCGGGGCAAGCCCCTTTGGGCGAGTTGAACGAAAAGGTATTCGGTTCGGGCAGCGGAAACGACTGGCCGGACTCGGGGCACATCAAGTGGCGGGAATAGTACCGCAGTTCTCCCGAATCGGCATCCTCGACCATCATCGTCCCTTCACCGTGGTACAAGGCCGTGCGAACGGCTTCCATCAGGCGGGGAGAATCGGCCTGGGGGGAAGCCAGGCGGTCGATGATGATCTCGATGTCGTGCGTCTTGTAACGGTCGATGCGCATCCCGGGAGTCAGATCGGTCGTCTGGCCGTCGATGCGGGCCTTGAGAAAACCGGCCTTGAGGATGCTCTCGAAGAGTTCCCGGTAGTGTCCCTTGCGCGAGCGGACCACGGGCGCGAGGATGCTCAACCGCCGGGAGGCATAGTCGCGTGCGATGAGTTGGCAGATCTGCTCGTCGGTATGGCTGACCATCGGTTGCCCGCTTACGGGCGAGAAAGCCACCGAAGCCCGGGCGTAGAGCAGGCGCAGGAAGTCGTATATTTCGGTGATGGTGCCTACGGTGGAGCGCGGATTGCCCGAAGTAGTCTTCTGTTCGATGGAGATCACGGGCGAAAGGCCTTCGATCTTGTCCACATCGGGGCGTTCCATCCCGCCGATGAACTGGCGGGCATAGGCGGAAAAGGTCTCCATGTAGCGGCGCTGCCCTTCGGCGTAGATCGTATCGAAAGCCAGGGAGGATTTCCCGCTGCCGGAAAGACCGGTAAAGACCACCAGTCGGTCGCGGGGAATACTCAGGTCGATGTTTTTCAGGTTGTGTTCGCGGGCGCCGTATATGTCTATCGTCTCTTCGTTTTTCATGCCGGGAAGCCCCCTTTCGGGGGCGGAAATTGCAAGCGACAAAGGTACGAAATCCTCGCGGGATTTGAAATACGGCCGGGGCGGACGCCTCGGGAGAAACTGTCGGGAAGCGGTCTTTGGAAAGGGACGGGAAGGTGTTATTTTGTTCTTAAAGTTTTGGGCGGATGGACTTTTGACGCAAAAAAAAGGATACTTTTATCCAGGAATGTACGCCTCTTTCACAAGAGCAGCAAGGAGAAGGAATAAAGAAAACGATAAAACAGTTCGACCATGAGAAAAGCACTTTTATTTTTGGCAATCGTCGTCTGTGGGACGGCATTTGCCCAGCAGGCACAAAGCAAAGTCTACTGCGAGATCGTAGGCACGAGCAAGATGTTCTCCAAGAAATTGACGATTGAAGTCGATTTTGGGCAGGAAAGCACCCTTTTCAGCCGTGAAACCCTGGTGGATGAAAACGGGAAACCGATCGTGTTCAATTCGATGGTCGATGCGATGAATTACATGGGAACCTTGGGCTGGGAATTCGAACAGGCCTATGTCGTTACGGTGGAGTCGGGATCCAGTGCAACGAATGTGTACCACTGGCTTTTGAGCCGATATGTAAGCCAAGGAGAAGATTTCAGCCTGACAACGCGCTCCCAATACAGAAAGGACGCCAAAGGACAAGATACGATCCCGGCGGAATGATCATCCGGACGTCGAGGGAATTTTAAATATGATTAAAGGAAAGGCGAACCCGTTTCGCCGCGCCGAATGGATGCCGGGGCAGGCAGGTCTATTTCCGGTGGGGAGAGAGCCGGCGGATGGCATCCCGGTAGCGTCGGTAGAGGAAAGGATTGTCCAGCGGATCGCCGTAGAGCACGACCCTTCCTTGCCCATCCAACAGAAAAGTGTGCAGGGGAGTGAGGCTCTCGGGAATGCCGTTTTGATACAGCAGATCGCTTTCCGGGTCGATGAACACGGGGGAGGACAGCCCGGCTCGCTCCAGCAGTGCCTGCACCTGCGGAAAATCCGCTGCGCGGACATAGTAGAGGATCGCCACGTTGCCCGCCTGGAGAAATTCCCGCTCTCTTTTCGCCCACTCGCTTGTCTGCGCGGCGCAACGCTCGCATTCGCTGTTGATGTACACCACCAACCGCAGGGAATCCTTCGGAACGGGACACAGGCTGTCGCCCAGGCTGCGGTATTCCAAATCTTGCGGCAGGCGGACGGTGCTCCCGGTGAAGGCTTCGAGGGCTTTTTCTTCGCGGCTCCGGCAGCCGGCTGCGAGAACGGCGAGGAAAAGGAAGAGGAAAAGAAAAAGGAGGATGCGTTTCATTTCGAGGTCGGGGGAGTCGGTGTGTCTTGGGAGGAATATGTTTTACAAGAGACTTCTTTCCTTCTCGGGCAAGTTACGAGGAATTTTTGATAAGACAGGCCCTCGGGACGGGATTATTTTACCGTCGGAGAACCGTTTTTTTTCTTGAAGGTGAAGGGGTGGGGGAAAAGCAAAAGCCCGCG
>DCEW01000078.1:4771-5270 GCA_002314265.1 Flavobacteriales bacterium UBA1820 | reverse complement strand
CCGCGCTCACGAAAGTGAGCGCGGGCTTTTCCGAATGATCGGATGAGGCTCCCCGAAATTATTTTACGGTAGCCGTGTATTCGATCAGGTCGACCAGTTTGTTGGAGTAACCGATCTCGTTGTCGTACCAAGCAACCAGTTTTACGAAGTGGTCGTTCAGTGCGATACCAGCCTTTGCATCGAAGTTCGAGGTACATTTTTCGCCGACGAAATCCTGCGAAACGACCGCGTCTTCGGTGTAGCTAACGATGCCTTTCAGCTCGCCTTCTGCAGCTTCCTTGACAGCCTGGCAGATTTCTGCGTAGGTCGTGGGTTTCTCCAGAACGGCGGTCAGGTCAACTACCGATACGTCAGCGGTGGGGACACGCAGGGACATACCGGTCAGTTTGCCGTTGAGCGCCGGGATCACTTTACCTACGGCCTTGGCAGCACCGGTGGACGAAGGAATGATGTTGCACAGAGCCGAACGGCCGCCGCGCCAGTCTTTCATCGAAGGACC
>DCEW01000078.1:0-4745 GCA_002314265.1 Flavobacteriales bacterium UBA1820 | reverse complement strand
TTGGTGGTGCAGGAAGCGTTGGAGATGATGCTCTGCGAAGCCTGGTAGGTCTTGTGGTTTACACCCATTACGAACATCGGGGTGTCGTCTTTCGACGGACCGGACATTACCACGCGTTTTGCACCAGCCTGGATGTGTTTTCCGGCGAGTTCTTTGGTCAGGAACAGACCGGTGGACTCTACGACGTATTCAGCCTTTACTTCGTCCCATTTCAGGTTGGCCGGGTCGCGTTCTGCCGTTACGCGGATCACGTTGCCGTTGACGATCAGATTGCCGTCTTTTACTTCGACCGTGCCGTCGAATTTGCCGTGTACCGAGTCAAATTTGAGCATGTAAGCCATGTACTCGGGGTCGATCAGGTCGTTGATGCCGACAACCTGGATGTTGGGGCGGGTGATAGCAGCCCGGAAAACCAGACGACCGATACGGCCGAAACCGTTGATGCCAATTCTTACTTTTTCCATGATTTTAAATGTTTTTTATGGTTGATTATTGATTTTTAGGCATTCATAATGTTGGCCACGCGGCGGAACTCCTCGATGATCTCGTGCGTGCGTTTGACGTCGAAATCGTTCTCCGGATCGTACGCTACGGTATTGTCGCGCAGCGGAGTATAGGCGATCTTGTTGTCCCGTACGCCGGCCACCTGTCCGTCCAGCCCTTTCAGCAGGCCTTCCACCGCTGCCACGCCCAGACGGGTGGCCAGTACGCGATCCGAAGTGGTGGGCGATCCCCCGCGCTGGATATGTCCCAAGGTCGTCTCCTTGATGTCCTTGTCCGGCATGCGTTTCTTCATCTCTTCGGTGATGATACGTACGCGCTCGCCGATATGCTGTCCGTTTTCCGATACGATGATGATCGACGAACTTTTCTTGCGGCCTTCGGCTTCGTGGAGGTCCTTGACGATCTCTTCGTACAATTCCTCTCCGTCGGGGATGATGCTATGGTTTTCCTTGTCCTTCTTGGGCGGCATGATGATCTGTTCCACACCGGTTGCAATGCCGGTGTAAACAGCGATGTAGCCCGAACCGTGCCCCATTACTTCGACGAAGAAGATACGGTCGTGCGAAGCAGCTGTATCCCGGATCTTGTCGATGGCTTCCATGGCCGTATTGATGGCCGTATCGAAACCGATGGAAAAGTCCGATCCGTAAATATCGTTGTCGATCGTGCCCGGAATTCCCATTACCCGTATGCCGGTTTCTTTCTGCAGTTTCAGGGCACCGGTAAAGGAACCGTCGCCGCCGATGATGACCAGGGCATCGATCCCTGCTTCCCGGGCATTGCGGGCAGCCTGGAGGCGCACCTGAGGATCTTTGAATTCCTTGCACCGCGCCGAGCGCAGGAACGAACCGCCCCGGTTGATGATGTTGCCCACGTCGCGCGGAGAGAGTTCGATAAAGTCTTTTTCCAACAGGCCTTTGTACCCTTGCTCGATGCCTACGCACTCGATCCCGTAAGTGGCGCACGTGCGAGCCACGGCGCGGATCGCCGCATTCATTCCCGGAGCGTCGCCGCCCGAGGTGAGTACGCCTATTTTTTTGATTTTGCTATCAGACATGATGCGATGTATCTTGTATGTTTTGTATTTCCTTCTTTTTCTTTCGAGAAAAGCGTTCTCCGAAAAGAACCACGCAAATTTACGGAATAAATGTGGAATATCTCTTAAAAAACCGTTAGATTTTCCGCTTCGACCCCGGCTGTGAAAAAGAATTTATTTTTCTTGTTTTCAGTATGTTGCGAAAACACCTGTCCGGATAGGGCTACTTTCCACCGCCGAGGAGCCCTTTGCCGGGCCGAACCTTCGTGCTGCAAAAGGCCCACCGCTTGTCTTTTCGCCCCCTGTTTTTCGCTCCTTTTGCGCAAAAACTACCACCTTTTTCTTCCTTTCTCTCCAACGACCGCTGCGAACCCAACGTCCCGGCAAAGCATCAGGAGCGGGAAAAACGCAGGAACTCCATCGTGTCTTCCCCGTCGGCGTACTGGTCCAGAGCGGGGCGCTGTGCGCTGCCGAAGGGCAGATACCCAGGGCCGACGACGCATTGCAGCGCCTCGCCCAGCGAACGGAGGTAGGCGTCCGCCTGTGAACGCTTTTGGTATCGCCGGTAGCCTGCCGTACCGAGGGGAGCCGCCGGCGTGTCCGAGGGGACGAGCAATATGAAGCCAGTGTCGTACACGCCGGCATTTTGTTCACTCAGGGCATACATCGCCCGGCGGTAGTCGTAATTGTTGCGGTATTTGGGATGGTCGGCAATGCTGGCGTATTTTCCCAAGGCGCGCCCCAGTCGGGAGAGGTCGAAGTCCTCGGGGACAAGTACCTGGGTGACGTTGCGGCAGCCCAGGCCGAAGTACAGCAGCATGTCGTCGGCCAGTTGTTCCAGTTCCTCCTGCGAGGTGTCCTCCGTGATGAGCCCTACGCTGTAACGGGCATGGCGCAGCAGGGCGGGGATCTGCCGGAAATAATACCGGAAGTAGCGCTGGGTATCGTTGTTGCCGGTGGCGATCACTGCGTCGATCCCTTTCCGGACCAGTCCGGGGGCGAGCGTCAGTCGGTCGGCAAGCGATGGTTCGGCCTCCTGGAGGCATTGCGTGGCAGCGGTGATGAGCGCCGTGTCGTCCCGCGAAGGTTTGATCACGGCCCTGTGTCCGCTCACGTAGGTGCAGAGGATGTCGTGCAGCCCTACCATCGGGATGTTCCCGGCCAGTACCAGCAGGACGTTTTTCGATGCATCGGGCAGGGGATAGCGATCCACCCATTGTGTCAAGGCAGGTTCGCGGAGCAGTTCGCCCCATTGCCGGGCGGCAAAGCGGATGTTTTCCGGGGTAAACCACGGGTTGTCCGCCCTGGCTTTTTGCAGGGCGGATTGCCAGCGGGGGTCGTTTTCACCCCGGCGGAACATTTCCCCCAGCCGGCAGAGGGCTTCGAGGGCTTTCTTTCGTTCTTCGTGTGGGCAGGTCATGGCAAGGGGTAGAGGGCGAGATAGGTTTCGAGGATTTCGCGGATGTTGGGGAAGGTGTCGTTTAAGGCTTGTTCTACGCCGCGGCGGTCGAGCCATTCCACGTGTTCGATGCCTTCCTCGCGCTGGGGGCAAGTGGTGTTTTGGCGGGTCTGCATGGCAAACCACGCGGTGTGCTTGATGGCCCATTGTCCTTCCAGCAGGTAGGCATGCCGGGTGATCCCCACGGGGGCGACGATGGAAAGCCCTTCCGTACCGGTCTCCTCGCGGACTTCCCGCAAGGCGTTTTCCCGATCCGTTTCCCCGGCTTCGCGCCAACCTTTGGGCAGATCCCAGCGTCCTTGGCGGCGGATCATCAGGATGCGTCCCGAGGGCTCGTGGCGGACGATGCCTCCGCCGGCCGGGATGTGTCGGAAAAAACTGTCGAATATTTTTTGCAGATCCTCCCCTGTGGTGCTGAGGAATGCGATTTTTGCCTTACCTTTGTCGAAACAGTCCGCTACGACCTTCCGCAGGGTCTGCGGATCGGGATCGACCCAGGTGCGGGTCCCGTCCGTGGGTGCCTGTGCGGGAAAAAGGACGAGGTTACGGTTGAAATAGACTTTATACATATTCAAAGATCATGCTCAAAGACAAGCAAACGGCCCTTACTACGGCGAAATACCTGTTGGAGATCGAGGCGGTACGCCTGCAGCCCGAGAAGTATTTTACCTGGGCCAGTGGGTGGCATTCCCCCATTTACTGCGACAACCGGATGACACTTTCGTATCCGAAGATCCGCACGTTCCTTGCCGAATCGTTTGCAAAGATAGTACAAAACGGCGACACTTATCCCGACGTGATCGCGGGAGTAGCTACCGGAGCGATTGCCGTGGGAATGCTCGTAGCCCAGCAACTGGATTTGCCTTTTGTCTATGTGCGTCCCGAACCCAAGAACCACGGCCGGGGCAACCAGATAGAAGGCTGCCTGCAGGCGGGGCAGAAAGTGGTGGTGATCGAAGACCTGATCAGCACCGGAGGCAGCAGTCTGGGAGCAGTCGCCGCATTGCGGGAGGCCGGCGCCCAGGTATTGTACATGGCTGCCATCATGACTTACGGTTTCTCGGTGGCGCAGGACAATTTTGAAAAGGCCGGGGTTGCCTTGACCACCCTGTGCGATTACGATACGCTCATCGCCCAGGCAGCAACCATGCACTACGTGCAACCCTCCGATCTGGAACTGCTGGCGCGTTGGCGGGAGAACCCTTCCCAGTGGAAAAGGGAAGACGCGGCTCCCGAAGGGGAAAAATGAACAACCGTACGCTCGAAAAGTACATAGCCAAAACCTGAAATACCATGAGACTCGAAGGACCTGTTACCCAAGTAGCCCGCTCGCAGCAGACGGTGTATGCCGCGGTAAACGATGTGGAGAAATACAAAGACTACATGCCATCGGCCGTTTCCTCGTTCGCTACGGGCGAAGATTACGGTATGCCCTGGTTTTCCTTTACCATCGGGGGGATGCCCGAGATCAAAATGGTGCGCAGTGTGGCCGAACCTTTTTCCCGGGTGGTGTTTGCCACGCCGATGGGAGCCAAAATATCGCTCGAAGTGCGCATAGAGGCTCTTTCGGACGAGCAGAGTTCGGTACAGGTGGCCATCGAAGCCGATGTCAATCCCATGCTGCGCATGATGGTCGAGCGGCCTCTTCGCCGTTTCCTGGAGGACCTTTCCGAAAAGATAGGCCAGGTGAAATAATCCCTCCCCCCAGTTCCGGGGCGGGCGAATAAAAAGCGGGCGGCGCTATGC
>DCEW01000019.1 GCA_002314265.1 Flavobacteriales bacterium UBA1820 | reverse complement strand
TTGCCCGGTTTTACGTGCTGGAATTCCACTACCTTGAAGATGTCGGAATTCAGGCGGATGCAGATCCCGTTTTTAATGTCGTTGGTCGTTGCCATATCTTTTGGATGTTTCTATGATGAATCGGTATGAGTGATAAAGTTCTGTTTATTCTTCTTCGGCGTCCGGATCGGTGCACCCGGCGTATCCGCGCATGATGCCGCGCTGCGACTGGCGGACGAAACGCACGATCTCGTCCCGTTCTTTGGAGGGAGGAAGGGTTTGTTCGATGATCTCCAGTGCCTGGGAAATGTTGTGCCCGCTCTGGTAAAGCACGCGATAGACGTTGCGGATCTCATCGACCTTTTCGCTGGTAAAGCCCCGGCGGTGCAGCCCGATGGAATTGACCCCGATGTACGAAATGGGTTCTTTGGCAGCTTTTGTGTAGGGCGGTACGTCCTTGCGGATCAAAGTTCCTCCGGCGATCATCGCATGGGCGCCGATCTTGGTGAACTGGTGCGTGCCGGCCAAGCCCCCGATGATGGCATAGTCGTCCACCTGGCAGTGCCCCGTCAGCCCGACGTAGTTGGCCAGGATGACATGATTGCCCAGGATGCAGTCGTGGGCCACATGGACATACGCCATCAGCAGGCAATCGTCTCCTACGCGGGTCGTCCCGGCAGCCTGGGTTCCCCGGCTGACGGTAACCCCTTCGTGGATCGTGGTGCGGTCGCCGATCACGCAGGTGGTCTTTTCCCCCCGGTATTTCAAATCCTGCGGTACACTGGAAATGACGGCTCCGGGGAAAATACGGCAATCCTTGCCGATGCGGGCACCGTCCATGATCGTAACGTTCGGGCCGATCCACGTCCCGCTACCGATTTCCACGTCGGCGGCAATGGTGGTGAACGGTTCGATGATCACATCGTCCGCAATGCGGGCGTCGGGATGGATATATACGAGTGATTTGGGATCCATACAGGTTGGGTTTTATTTGGCCTTGTCTTTTCGGGTGATCAGCGCCATCAGATCGGCTTCGCAAACCAAACGGTTGCCTACGAAAGCCCGGCCTTCCATGTGGCAGATGCCCCGACGGATGGGCTCTTTGAGTTTCAGACTAAAGATCAACGTGTCGCCCGGGTGCACCTGGTATTTGAATTTGGCATTGTCGATCTTCATGAAATAGGTCAGGTAGTTCTCCGGATCGTCCACCGCATTGAGTGCCAGGATACCTCCGCACTGTGCCATGGCCTCGATCTGCAGCACACCGGGCATCACCGGGGCGCCGGGGAAGTGTCCCACGAAGAACGGTTCGTTCATCGTAACGTTCTTCAGTCCTACCACGTGTTCCTCGGAAAGTTCCAGGATCTTGTCCACCAACAGGAACGGGGGACGGTGCGGAAGCACGCGGATGATGTCGTTGATGTCCATCAGCGGCTCGCGATTCAGATCGATCTTGGGCATCGGATTGCGCTCCTGTGCATGGATCGTCTGGGCGAGTTTTCGGGCGAACTGCGTGTTGGCGGCGTGTCCCGGTTTGGTAGCGATGATACGTCCCCGCAGGCGGCGTCCTACCAGTGCCAGGTCGCCGGCCAAGTCCAGCAGTTTGTGTCGGGCCGCTTCGTTGGGATAGAGCAGGGATAGGTTGTCCAGCACTCCGTCGGCGTTTACCGTGATGTCTTCGCGGTGGAACAGTTCTTTCAGGTGTGCCAGCGTATCGTCCGATATTTTTTTGTCCACGTAGACGATGGCATTGGACAGATCGCCGCCCTTGATGAGTCCGGCCTTGATCATGCCTTCGATTTCATCCAGAAAGCAGAACGTACGGCACGGAGCAATTTCTGCCGCAAAATCCGTCTTTTCGTTCCACGTGGCATTCTGCGTGTTCAGCACCCGGGAGCCGAAGTCCACCATGACTTGCATGGCCGGGTGTTCCGACGGCATGGCGATCAGTTCGCTGCCTGTTTCGGGATCGTAATAGCGGATGATGTCATCGATCTCGTAGTAGGCCCGTTCGGCATCCTGTTCCGCCACGCCGGCTTGGGCGATGGCCTCCATGAAATAGCGTGCCGACCCGTCCATGATGGGAGGCTCGGGACCGTCCAGTTCGATGGTTACGTTGTCCAGATCGGCACCCCAAAGAGCCGCCAGGATGTGTTCGGTGGTATGTACCTTGACCCCCTTTTTTTCCAGCACCGTTCCGCGTGAAGTTTGCGAGACCAGATTGGCATCGGCTTCTACCGTCGGGGAACCTTCGAGGTCTTTTCTGACAAATACAAAACCGGTGCCCGGTGCAGCCGGTAGAAGAGTCATCGTGACTTTCTTGCCTGTATGCAGGCCGACGCCCGAAAGGGTGGCTTGCGTGGCCAGGGTCTTTTGTTTTTGGCTCATTTTTTCCGAAAAAACGGGCCTTGTCAGGCCCTTTCTATCCATTATTTGTTTTCTTCCAGTTTCTTGTTTATCTGTTCGATCCGGCGTGCTAATTTAGGCAGTTTCCGGAAAACGACATAGCTTTTCACGTAATCCTTGTGATCGAACGAAGGCGAACCCATGACGGTAGCACCGGCCGCTATGTCTGCAATGACTCCCGACTGGGCTGCAATGGTCGTTCTGTCTCCGATGTGCAGATGTCCGGCAATGCCTACCTGTCCGCCGATGACGCAGCCCGCCCCGATCTTGGACGAACCGGCTACGCCCGTTTGGGCGGCGATGGCCGTATTCTGGCCGACTTCTACGTTGTGCGCGATCTGGATCAGGTTGTCCAGTTTGGTTCCTTTGCGGATCACGGTCGAACCCATCGTCGAACGGTCCACCGTCGTATTGGCGCCGATCTCCACGCAGTCTTCCAGTACGACGTTGCCCGTCTGGGGGATCTTCTTGTACGAACCGTCCGCCTGAGGGGCAAATCCGAATCCGTCCGCCCCCAGCACCGCACCCGCATGGACGATACAGTCCGCCCCGATGTGCGTATCGCGGTAGATACGGACCCCGGCATAAATCACCGTTCCGCGTCCGATCGTTACATGGTCTCCGATATAGACCTGGGGATATATCTTCACATCGTCGCCCAAGACGACTCCTTCCCCGATGTAGGAAAAAGCACCCAGATAGATGTTTTGTCCCATTTTCAGGTCGGCGGCCTGGAAAGAAGGCTGCTCGATGCCACTCTTGAGCGATTTGAGGTAATTCTCGTAAAATTCCAGCAGGGTGGTGAACGAGGTGTAAGGATCCTCCACCCGGATCATCGTAGCCGGTACGGGAGCCGAAGGCACGAAGTCTTTCGAGACGATGACCACCGAAGCGCCTGTGGTGTAGATGTAATGGGTGTACTTCGGGTTGGCCAGGAAGGTGATGGAACCTTCGGTAGCCTCCTCGATCTTGGCCAGACGGTCCACGCAGACCGTGGCGTCTCCTTCGATGGTACCTTGAAGGATTTCGCCGATTTGTGATGCCGCAAATTTCATTGCCGCAAATTTAGGAAAAAATACGATGCGAACAGGTAAAAAACAGCCGGAAGCTTGTCTTGTTTTTCCATTGCCTTGTCCGGAAAGTGCGAGAGAGGAGCGGCGGGTTTGTTCGCTGGGCAATGCTGCGTTTTTTGCAGAGAAAGAGCCGCTTTTTTTCGGTTTTTTGTTGGAATGGGAGGATTTGTGATTTTTTATTAAAAATGGCTAAAAAACGGTTGTTTTTCATTCTCTCTATGGGGGTGTTTGCATAATTTTGTGCTTCGTTAAAAATCTTTTGAAAAGATGGTAAGTTTTTCAATCTGTCTGCTGGCCTTGGTGGTCGGCTATTTCGTGTACGGACGGGTAGTGGAACGTATTTTCGGACCCGACCCGGGGCGGACGACCCCGGCTTTGGAACGTCCCGATGGCGTGGATTATGTGGTGCTGCCCCGTTGGAAAATCTTTATGATCCAGTTTCTCAACATCGCCGGTCTGGGGCCCATTTTCGGAGCCATCCTGGGGGCCAAGTTCGGCGTGTCGTCCTATCTGTGGATCGTGCTGGGAACGATCTTCGCCGGGGCGGTGCACGACTATACCGCCGGGATGCTTTCGCTGCGCTACGGCGGGAAAAGCCTTCCCGAACTCATCGGGATGTGTCTGGGAAAATATGCCAAACAACTCATGGTCGTCTTTACCGTCGTGCTGATGGTCTTGGTCGGCGCGGTATTTGTGGACGGCCCGGCGCAACTCTTGGCGCGGCTCACGCCGGAACATCTGGATGTTACGTTCTGGATCGTGGTGGTATTTGCCTATTATATTCTGGCGACCCTGCTGCCCATCGACAAGATCATCGGGAGGATCTACCCGGTGTTCGGAGCCGCCTTGCTGTTTATGGCGGTAGGGATCATGGTGATGTTGTATGTCCACCGTCCGGACTTGCCCGAATTGTGGGAAGGCATGCCCAACCCCCAACCGGAAGGCTTGCCCATCTTCCCCATCATGTTCATCTCGATCGCCTGCGGAGCGATCTCCGGATTCCATGCCACCCAGTCCCCGATGATGGCCCGCTGCATGACCAACGAGTGTCAGGGACGCCCCATCTTTTACGGAGCGATGGTGTGCGAGGGCATCGTGGCGCTCATTTGGGCGGCCGCAGCAACGTATTTCTTCCATCGGGAAGGTTTCGCAGAGTCCAATGCGGCCGTGGTCGTCAATGACATCACGGTCGGTTGGCTGGGCTCCTTCGGCAGCATTCTGGCCATGTTGGGCGTGATCGCCGCTCCGATTACCTCGGGCGATACGGCGTTCCGCTCGGCGCGGCTCATCGTGGCCGATACGTTGAAGATCGACCAGAAAAGCGTGCTGAAACGCCTGTACATCTGCGTTCCGATGTTCCTGGCCGCTATCGGCATCCTGGTGTACAGTATGAGCGATGCGGACGGCTTTGCGCGTATCTGGCGTTACTTTGCCTGGAGCAACCAGACTTTGGCCGTATTCACTCTCTGGGCGGTAACGGTATGGCTGTTCCGCGAGGGAAAATGCTACTGGATCACCCTTATTCCGGCGTTGTTCATGACGGCGGTGTGCACCACTTATCTATTCATCGCTCCGGAAGGATTTTCCTGGGCGGCCGATACGTCCTATACCTTAGGGGGAGTTTGTGTAGCGATAGCTGCCGTGTGGTTTGCGGTGTGGGCTTGGAAGCTGCGCAAGAAAGGTCTGTGATCCCTCTCGGGGGATTGGCTCCTCTCGGCCAGCCGGGAGTTTCACGACAAGAGGGGGGACGGGGATGCGGCTCGGCCCCGTCAAATGGGAAAATTTCGTTTTCCCCCACGGCCGTTGCGCTCGCCTTTCACTACATTTTCATAATGTAGGATGCGGCTCGGCCCCGGCACGGTGCGAAAACTTCGTTTTCCCCCTTGCCGTTGCGCTCGCCTTTCACTACATTTAACCCCATCGTTTTCCCTGCCCCGGTGCAGGGGCGGGGAGAGGCCTTTTTCCCCTCCCGTCTGAATGGGAAAAAGGGGGGGAAGAACCGAGCAGAAAGAAGAAACAGATAACTAAATACAGAAAACCGATGAAAAAACACACTTTTTGCGCCTTTGCGCTCGCCCTTGCGCTGATGATCGGCGTATCGAACCCCGCGGAGGCTTGTACCTCGGCGGTAGTTTCCGGAAAAGTTACTCCCGACGGCCGTCCGCTCCTGTGGAAAAACCGCGATACGGACAATGTGCAGAATGCCGTGAAGTACTTCTCGGGCGAAAAGTATGCTTTTATCGGTATCGTCAATAGCGTGGACAATCCGACGGAGATCTGGATCGGAACCAATACGGCCGGTTTTGCCATCATGAACACCCAGTCATACAACCTGGTGGAAGTCCAGCCCGGAGAGGAGCGCGGCGAGGCGAACGGCCGGGTGATGAAACGCGCCCTGGAGGTGTGCGGTTCCATCGAGGATTTCAAGGTGTTCCTCGATACGCTCTCCAAGCCCAGCGGGATCGAAGCCAACTTCGGTGTAATCGACGCACAGGGTGGCGCCGCGATGTTCGAGGTGGGGTATTACGACTATGTGATGTTCGACGCCAACGATCCCAAGGACGCGCCGATGGGCTACATTGCCCGGACGAACTTTTCGTTTTCCGGCGAGCTGTACGAAGGCATGGGCTATGTCCGTTTCATGAACGAGGACGTCGAGCTGATGCGCGCGGCCGGTACGGGTCAGATCACGCCGGCGTGGATGTTTTCCGACTTGGCGCGCTGCTTCAAGAACCAGATGATGGGCATCGACCTGAAGGATGGCGCGTACCATACGCCCCGCACTACGGGTTGGTTCGTGGACAAGGATTTTATCCCGCGTCGCAGCACCGGCAGTTCCGTGGTGGTGCAGGGAGTGAAGAAAGGGGAAAACCCCGACTTGACCGTCATGTGGACCGCTTTGAACTACCCTCCGGCTGCGGTAGCCGTACCCCTGTGGGTGAAGAATGCCGAAAAGATGCCTCCGATGGTCCTGCGCGATCCCGAAACGGGTGTTTCCCCGCTGTGCGACAAGGCGATGACCCTGCGCAACCGGATCTTCTCGTGCCGGCAGGGTGGTGGAACGTCCGACTATTTCCGTTGGGAACTCATCTTCAATCCGCAGGGAACCGGCTGCATGCAGTTGCTCCAGGGGGTCGAGCAGACCGTGTTTGAGCGTTCGCAGCAGGTAATCGACGGCTGGTATGCCTCCGGTAAGGTGGATGTGAAGCAGATGAACGAGCTGTACGCTTGGTTGGAGGACTACGTGACGGGGCAGTATGCAGAACTGTTCGGGATCTGACCGGGCGGAGGTGTCGCTTCCCAAGGTGCTTTTCCCAGCAGACAATGGATGCTAGGGGAGCAGCACGGGTCGAGGGAAGCAAAAAAAGTGTCCTCGAATGAAGGATTGTTCTTTGGAATAGGAATGAAAAAGCCGCCGGAAGGGATTTCCGGCGGCTTTGTTTTTGGAAAAGGCAAGCAAGTCTTGCCCGTCGGTGGTCCCTGTTGGGCTTGAACCAACGACTCCCTGATTATGAGTCAGGTGCTCTAACCAACTGAGCTAAGGGACCGTCTTTCGTGCAAAAGAGCGTGCTTTGTGCGCGAAAAAGACGTGCAATATTACGACAATTTTCACTACCTTGCAAATAATGTCCGGCGGAAAAAGCCTACCGGACCCGGCCCATGGAAACGATCGAAAACCTGATCCTCGACTTCGGCGGAGTGCTTCTGGATTTGGATGAACGCGCCACCTACGAGGCTTTTGTAGCTCTCGGACTCGAAAAAGTCCCGCCCGAACTCACGGCCGTCAATTTGGATTTCCAGCGGGGAAAAGTAGGCCGGGAACAGTACATAGCATTTCTCAAACGTTACCTTCCTCCCGGCACGACCACCGCACAGGTCGAAGAAGCCTGGTGCGCGATGCTCCGCCAGGTGCCCCCCGCGCGGTGGCATTTGCTGGAACGTCTGGGAAAACGTTATCGCCTGTTTCTTTTGAGCAATACCGACCCCATTCACATCGACCGTTTGCGCCGCCGGATGGATCTCGATGCCTTTGAACAACTCTTCGAACGGGTGTATTACAGTCAGGATACCGGTCTGCGCAAACCCGAGCGGGCACTCTTCGAACGGGTGCTTCGGGAAAACGGCCTCGACGCCGCCCGGACCCTCTTTGTGGATGATACGCTGGAGAATGTCGAAGGGGCACGTGCCGCAGGCTTGCAGGGACTTTGGCTGGACCTCTCCCGCCGCCGTCCCGACGAAGTGCTCGCTGCTTTGGCTCAGGGGAATGCCCTCCCGTAGGGAGGGACGGAAACCGTGTCGGGAGAGGAAACGTTGGTTAGAGAACCTTTAACAATAATAGCGAATCTTTCAAAAGATCTCGACCTGGGTACCTATCGGGACGCGCTCGTACAAGTCGGCCACGTCGGCATTGGTCATGCGGATACACCCGTGCGAAGCCGGTGTGCCGATGAGTCCCTCCTCGGGTGTGCCGTGGATGTAGATGTAACGCCGGTAACTGTCCACCTTGCCTCCTTGGTTGATCCCCGGCTGCACCCCGCGCAAGCGGAGGATGCGGGTGGTGATGAGGTCCTGTCCCGAAGGGATCTTTTCCAGGCAAGGAGGGACGATCTCCCCTGTATAGACACGGGAGACGAACACCCCGCCCAAGGGAACACCGTCGCCGTATTTTTCGACTACCTCATGGAAGCCTATCGGGGTGCGGTTCGACCCTTCCTGGCATCCGGCGCCGTACCGCGAGGTAGAGCAGGGATAGCTCCGCACCGGGTCCGTTCCTTGGTACAAAGTGAGCCGCTGGGCGGCGATCTCGACGACGATGCGCATCATTTCCGGCAGAAGTTTCGGTAGAACAGTACGATGGATTCGATACCCCGGTAAAATTGGGCGAGACTGTAGTTTTCATTGGGCGAGTGGATGGCGTCGGTGTCCAGTCCGAATCCCATCAGGATGGTCTTGCGTCCCAGGTATTTTTCGAACATCGGCACCACGCCGATGCTGCCTCCCCCGCGCACCGGCACGGTGGGACGGCCGTACACTTCGGTCAGCGCTTCGGCCGCCGCCTGGTAGGCGCGTCCGGAAACGGGGGTAACGTACGGGTAGGCCCCTTGGGTGGGGACGACTTCTACCTCGACACCTCGGGGTGCCAAGCTCTTGAAGTGCTCGACAAAGGCCCGGTTGACCTTTTCGGGATCCTGGTTCGGCACCAGTCGGATGGAGATCTTGGCGTGCGCTTGGGCCGGGAGGATCGTCTTGGCACCTTCGCCCGTGTATCCGCCCCAGATACCGTTTATGTCGAGCGCCGGGCGGATGGTGGCGCGCTCGCGGGTGTTGTAGCCCTCTTCGCCGTTTACCTCCGATACGCCCACGTTGGCTTTGTAGCGCTCCATGTCGAGCGGCAGGGCGTTCATCTGCTGGCGTTCCTGCGGGGAAACTTCCTGTACGTCGTCGTAGAAATGCGGGATGGCGATCCGTCCCGCCTCGTCGTGCAGGGCGGCGATCATTTCGCACAGTGCCGTGCAGGGATTGACCACCGCTCCGCCGAAATGTCCCGAATGCAGGTCGCGCGAGGGGCCTTTGACCGTTACCTCGAAATACGAAAGCCCGCGCAGGCCGGTCATTACCGAGGGTTGATCCTTGCCCGCCATCGTGGTGTCGGAAACCAGTACCACGTCGCAGGCCAGCTCTCGGGCATGGTCGCGCACGAAAGCATCCAGGTGGGACGAACCGGCTTCCTCCTCGCCTTCGATCAGGAATTTGACGTTGCAGGGCAGGGTTCCGCTGCGCATCATGTATTCGAAGGCCAGCACGTGCATGTACATCTGCCCTTTGTCGTCGTTGGCTCCCCGGGCCATGATCGCCCCTTCGGGGTGCAGGTCGGTCTTTCGGACGATGGGGTCGAAGGGAGGGTTCTTCCACAGTTCCAGCGGCTCGACCGGTTGTACGTCGTAGTGTCCGTACACCAGTACCGTAGGCAGGGCGGGGTCGAGCATCTTTTCGGCCATCACGGCCGGATGGCCGCCGGTTTCCATCACGCAGGCCCGGTCGGCACCCGAGGCCAGAAGTTTGGCCACCAGGGCATCCGCCATGCGGCGCATGTCGTCCCGGTGGGCGCTTACCGCGGATATGGAGGGGATGCGCAACAGGGCGAAGAGTTCGTCGAGCATGCGCTCTTTTTCGTTTTCGATGTAGTTCTGCAGGTCTTTGCGTGCGATTTCTTTCATCGGTCCGTTCGTTTTTTTCGTGTCAGGAATGCTTTTCCGATCCGCCGACCGGGGCGGAGGATTTTGTATATGGAATTAACAAATTTATAAAAAAATGTCATGTTTGGTACGTTTATCTTATCTAATTTTGTGCCTTCGAGACGTGTATGCGAACGTGATGAACGAAAAGAATATACTGGAAGTACACAATCTGTGCATCAGCGCGGTCAAGGACGGCGAGCAACGGCCTCTGGTGGAGAACATCAGCTTTTCCCTCGAAAAAGGGAAGGTGCTGGGTATCGTCGGGGAGTCGGGCAGCGGAAAGTCCATCACGTGCTATGCCATTACCGGCCTGCTCAATCCCAACCTGCGGGTGAGCGGCGGCGAAGTGCTTTTCCGCCAGGGCGACCGGGTGGTAAACCTGACCACCTTGCCCGAGAAACATTTCCGCCGTCTGCGGGGCGAACGCATCACGATGGTCTTTCAGGAACCCATGAGTGCGCTCAATCCCGTGCAGCGCTGCGGTGCGCAGGTCGAGGAAGTGCTCAAGATCCATACCCGGATGAGCGCCGCCGAGCGCAAGGCCGAAGTGCTCAAGCTCTTCGAACAGGTCAAACTGCCCGATCCCCAGCGCATCTACAATTCCTATCCGCACCAGATCTCCGGCGGACAGAAACAGCGCGTGGTCATCGCCATGGCCATCGCCTGCCGTCCCGATGTGATCATCGCCGACGAACCGACCACTGCACTCGACGTAACGGTGCAGAAGGAGATCGTCAATCTGCTCTCCGAGATCAGCCGGACCACCAATATGGCCATCATCTTCATCACGCACGACCTGGCGCTCATTTCCGAGATCGCTGACGATGTGCTGGTGATGTATCGGGGGCATATCGAGGAGCAGGGCACCAAGCGGGATATTTTTCTCGCCCCGCATTCTCCGTATACCAAGGGACTGCTGGCTTGCCGTCCGCAACTCGGGCGGAAAGTCAACCGTCTGCCGGTGGTAGCGGATTTCGTCGATGGGCGGATGCCCGAAGGTGCTCCCTTGACCGAGGAACAGATCATCACCCACGAAGCCGAAGTGGAGCAGCGTGCGCCGCTTTTGCGCATTCGCGGGGTGTCCAAGTGGTTCCGCAACGGAGCCGACCTTACCCGGGCGGTGCAGGGAGTGAACCTCGACATATATAAAGGTGAAACCTTGGGGCTGGTCGGGGAGAGCGGTTGCGGAAAAAGTACTTTTTCGCGCGCCATCTTGATGCTCGATCCGCCGAGTGAAGGCGAGGTGTTCTACCGGGGAAAGGATATCACCCGCCTTTCTTCAAAGGAGATCCGAAATCTCCGGCGTGAGATCCAGATCATCTTCCAGGATCCTTTTGCCTCGCTCAATCCCATGTTGAGCGTGGGCGAAGCCTTGATTGAACCCATGCAGGTACACCATATTCTGGACAACGACCGCCAGCGCCGGGAGTACATCGCCGACTTGCTCAAAAAGGTAGGGCTCTCGCCCGAGGTGTCCACGCGGTATCCTCACCAGTTTTCCGGCGGACAGCGCCAGCGTATCGGCATCGCGCGGGCATTGGTGCTCCAGCCTTCGTTTATCATTTGCGACGAATCCGTCTCGGCGCTCGATGTCTCCGTGCAGGCGCAGGTGCTCAATCTGCTCAACGATCTGAAGGAGGATTTCGGCTTTACCTATCTGTTCATCTCCCACGACTTGAGTGTGGTGCAGTACATGTCCGACCACTTGGCCGTGATGCAGGGCGGACGTATCGTCGAATATGGCCGGACGGATGTGGTGTATAAAAATCCACAATCTTCGTATACCCAGCGACTTATGGATGCGATCCCGCGGGTGCGGGTCGAATGAGAAATTTTTTCCGGAAAACGCTTGGATTTTCCCGTCGCTTTACCGTATCTTTGTAGTCCTGCTTCGCCGGAAAAGGATCGCGTTCCGCAAACGGCGAACAGGGATGGGGCAGCCCGAAAGTCTTGAAAAATTTTTTCAAAAAAACCTTGAAAAAAATTTGGATAGAGAAGGAAAAAGGGATTACCTTTGCCCCCGCAAACGGAGAGG
>DCEW01000002.1 GCA_002314265.1 Flavobacteriales bacterium UBA1820 | reverse complement strand
GGAAAGGGCGGCCGCTTTTTTATACCCCTGTCCCCGATGCCGGCAAAAAACCGTTTGCCGCAGGGAAGGGAGAGAAAGAGGAACAATCGTCAGATCTTTTCGGCGGCTTCGGAGGGAATCCAGCCGATTTTCCCGTCGGCCAGACGGATCTTGTCCCATTTGTTCAGGCTTTCCATCACCCGCACCTTGGTGCCTTCGTGGATGGAGAAGACATCGCCCCCGGCAGCGCTCGGCTCGCTTTTGGCCGTTACGTTGGCTACCGTTACGATGGAATACGGGTTGTTGTGCAACTGGTTTTCTCCGTGCCGGCGCAAGCCGTACGAGAGCGCGCACAGAGCCAGGGAGAGCAGGAATCCGTAGAAACTCCACCGTTTGGTGCCGGTGTGCAGTCCGAAGAGAAACAGCAGGAAAAGCCCCATGGCGCTCCAGGCAAAGACGACGGCCAGTACGCTCCAGGCTCCGATGGGGAGTGCTTGGGTCAGGGCATCGGTCAGGCGGGCGGAGAGGGATTCGCTCAAGGGAACGATGTTGTCCACCGTCATGTTCTGCGCCAGGGAGAGATTGTGGCGGATTTCCTCGTCGGATGGGGCGAGCAGGGCGGCCCGTTCGTAGGCCAGGATGGTCGGGGCAACCCGTCCCAGGCGGTAGTAGGAGTTGCCCAGGTTGTTGTACAGGGCTGCCGAGCGGTAACCGATCCGCACCAGCGAATCGTATTTGGTGGCGGCCTGGAGGTAGTCGCCCTTCTGGTAGTCTTGGTTGGCCTGCTGGAAGAGGGCTTGCGGGGTTTGTGCCTGCGCGGTGGCCAGAGGCAGCCCGATGAATGCCGAGAGGATCAGCAGGGGGAATATCTTTTTGACGAGATGGATTTTTTTCATGGCAGGGTGTTTTTGGGTCAGCCTTTGATGCATTTGTTGATGTTCACGATGGCGCGGGTGGCGTTCTGGTAGTCCGTTTCGCTCTGCGCGGGGTTGAATCCGGCATAGCGGGCCTGGTTGCAGGCTTCGAGCGCGCCGATCAGTTCGTCGGCCGTGGCCGGGTCGGCTCCGCGGGCGAGGACTTCCTGACGGATGCGGTCGATGGAGGCGTCCTTGCGGGCGAGCTTGAGTTTGCTGGCGATAAAGCTATAAAGGGATTTTTCCATCTCGTAGTAGAAAGCGGGATAGTCGCCGCGATCCAAGGCTTTCTTAGCCCGGGAAAGGCGTGCACGGGCTGCTTGTGCGGCTTTTTTGGCTTTTGCCTGCGGGGAATTCCGGTCGACGGAGGCCTCGTAGATGCGTTTGCCCAGTGCCACGGGAATGGCGATCAGCGGCAGCAGGAGCAGCAGCGAAAACCAGAAACGCTGGTAGAAAGGCCGGTAGGAAGCCGGTTGCAGGTCCGTGGAGAGGCGGATAAAGCCGATGTCGGTATTGAGGTAATCGACATCCTCCTTGGTGGAGGTGGCGGGGTTCTGCCGTGCTTTTTGGGAAATGGAGTGGTTGGCAATGTCGTCGCCCGATACTTCGAGGGTCATCGGATCCGAGGAGAGGGTGACGTATTTTCCGGTGTCGGGGTTGAAATACGAGAATTCGATCTTCGGGATCGTGTACTGGCCTTTTACCCGGGGGATGAGGATGAACTGTTCGCTGAGCGAACCCCGCAGGGAGTTGGGGCCCAGGGCGGTCGAAGTCTGGAGTTTCGGGTCGTAGCGTTCGATCTCCGAAGGGAACGTGGGCTCCGGCATGCGGATCTGGGTGATGTTGCCCGTTCCGCGCACTTCGAGGTTGAGGGTGGAGGATTCCCCGGTGTTTACTTTCGATTTGGACAGGTCGGTCTTCAGGGAGAACTGTCCCACACCGCCGCTGAAGTTGTCCGGGCGTCCTTCGCGGGGAAGCGGACGGACTTCTACCTGGATCGGTTGGCTGGCCACGGAGTGTTGCGCTGTCCGGGTGATTTCATCGCCCCAGTAGTCGTATTGGCCGGTACCGACCTCTACCAGCATGCTGAGCGAAAGGGAGGGGATTGTCTGTCGGCCTTCCTTTTGGGGAATGAGCAGTACCTTGTGGTACGTGATGACGTGGTAGAGTTCGTCTTTGTAGTAGCCGCGCTGGTCGGTTTTGTTTTCCGGAAGGTCGTCTTCGGTATAGACCTGTGTCCAGAAGGTATCGAATTTCGGGACCTGCGTGACGGAGAGCCGACCGATATTCATGCGGTAGTACAGCTTGTAGGTAACGGTGATGGGTTCTCCGACATAGGGGCGGGTGTCGGATACTTCGGCGACCAGGTGGATGTTTTGTTGTGCCGAGGTGGAAGGGTTGGACATCTGCCGGATGCTTTGCTGGCCTTCGATAGCTTTTCCCACTTCGATGGCAATGCGCTCGGTCTGGTATTTCTGGCCTTTGGATTTGACCATCGCCGGTTCGATGTACAAGGTGCCTTCGCGTTTGGGTTGCACCAGGTAGGAGATGGTGGTCTTCTGTTCGGTGCGCCCTTTGCCATTGACATAGCTCGATACCATGCTCCGCATGAACTGAGGACCGCCCAACACGACGAAATCCTCGAAAGCCGGGCCGGCGAACTGATCCTGATCCAGAGGCAGCGAAGTGGAGATTTCGACCACCAGGTTTTCGTTCACGGCCATTTTCTTTTTGGAAACGGTGATCGTAACGGGTTGCTGGCTATCCTGCCCCTGTGCCGGGAGAGCCATCCCCAGGACCATGACGGCCAGCAGGGCAAGGACCCGTCCACGGGCGGCGGAGGGAAGGTGCAACGATGGGAAAAATGCTTTGTCGATATTCATAGCGGTATGTGGAAAATGTGCAAGGACGATCGATTACCAGTCTTTGGTCGTATGAATGACGGCTCCTTCGGTCTTGTCCCCCTTTAGTTTGTCCTGAGTGTTCTGTTCCTGTCGGTCGATGGCGCGAAGCATCTGCTCGTCCGAAGGGGACAAGCGTTGCGGTGCCTGCTGACCGGAAGAACCACCCCCTCCCTGATTGTTCTGGTTCTGGTTGTTCTGGTTGGGGTTGTTATTGTTGTTGTTTTGGTTTTGGTTGTTCTGGTTTTGGTCGTTCTGGTTGTTGTTATTGTTGTTGTTCTGGTTTTGGTCGTTCTGCTTGTTGTCGTTGTTGTTATTGTTGTTGTTATTGTTGTTGTTCTGGTTGGGATCGTTCTGGTTGGGGTTATTATTGTTGTTGTTGTTGTTTTGGTTTTGGTCGTTCTGGTTGGGGTCGTTCTGGTTGTTGTCGTTATTGTTGTTGTTCTGGTTGGGGTCGTTTTGGTTGTTGTTGTTATTGTTGTTGTTTTGGTTGGGGTCGTTTTGGTTGTTGTTGTTATTGTTGTTCTGGTTTTGGTTATTCTGGTTGTTGTCGTTGTTATTGTTGTTGTTCTGGTTTTGGTTGTTCTGCGACTGGTTTTGCTGCTGGTCTTTGAGCAATTGTTGGGCCAGGGCGAGGTTGTACCGGGCCTGTTCGTCCGAGGGGTCGCGCCGAAGGGCGTCTTTGTACAGTTTGATGGCTTCGGCGTAGTTCTTTTTGTCCATTTCCACTCCGCCGAGGTTGTACAGTACGGGGGCACGTTGGTCGTCCTGCGGGGTGTTGAACAGGGATTTCATCCAGGCGGCCTGCGCTTGGGCGGCATCCCCGCCCAGGTAGAGGGAGTTGCCCAGGTTGTACCAACCGGTGGCATAAGTGGTGTCCAAAGCGACGGCTTGGGCGTAGAGGGAGTCGGCACGGTCGTATTCGGCGCGTTTGTACATCCGGTTTCCTTGTTTGAGCAGGTCTTTTTTGGCAATGTCCTTCCGGCTCTGCCCCTGGGCGGGGAAAGCGGCCGAAAGGGCAAGGAAAAGAACCAGCAGGGTGCCGGGTATGGGGAAAAATGGGTGTTTGGTCTTCATCGTCATGCTTTTTTTAAGCTCTTCTTTTAATCCTCTTCCAACGGTTTTTCTTCTCCGAAGAGATTGTAACGGCTCAACAGGCGGCTGCGTCGGAAGCCCAGCAGCGTATCCAGCACCAGCAGCAGCAGGGCAGCGCTGGCAAACCACTGGTAGCGGTCCTTGTATTGGACGATCTCCGTTTCGCCGTAGTCGTTCTTGGGACCTTTGCCCAGCAGGTCGGTGATCCGATCGACGACCGCTTCGGTGGAGGTGCCGTCCATGTAGTCTCCGGAGGTTGCCTGGGCGATCTCGGAAAGCATCTGCGGGTCGGCTTTGGTAACGACGACATTGCCTTCGATGTCTTTCTTGTATCCGGTAACTACGCCGTTTTCCCGCAAGGGGATGGGGCCACCTTCCGGCGTGCCGATGCCGACGGTGTAGATGCGCAGGCCTTTTTCCGCCGAGGCTTTGGCCACATCCACCGCGTTGAGGTCTTCGCGGTGGTCCTCACCGTCGGAGAGGATGACCAGCAGTTTGTTTTTGACCGTGGGGTCGTCGAAATACCGCCAGGAGAGGGCGATGGCGTCGCCGATCGAGGTCCCCTGGGAGGAAACCATCGAGGGGTCGGCCGTAGCGAGGAACATCTTGGCTGCCGAATAGTCGCTGGTGATGGGCAGCAGGGGATAGGCGCTGCCCGCATAGGCGATGATGCCCACCCGGTCGCCTCCCAAGCGGTCGATGGTGCGCGAGATGATCTGTTTGGCCTTTTCCAGACGGTCGGGAGCGACGTCCTCCGCCTTCATGGACAGGGAAACGTCGAGGGCGAAAACGACATCGGAGCCTTGTACTTTGATCTTTTCGATCTGCGTGCCGATGCGGGGATTGACCAGCGCGAGGGTCAGCAGCACGATAACCAGGGTATAGAGAATGGTTTTCCAAGCCAGAGCGGCCGTGCTCTTGTACGGAGCGAGGATCATCAGGATGCGGGGTGTGGCCAGCGCGTCCTGTTTCTTGCGCCGGTAGTGCAGCACATAGGCGAACAAGCCCCACAGCAGCGGGACGAGCAACAACAATTGCAGGTAGGCAGGTCTGTCCAGTTCGTACATTTTTCAGCCTTTATCTTTCACGAATTATACGATTCCTTTGTAAAGCGTGCCGCGCAGGGCGATCTCCAGCCCGAAGAGCAGCAGGGCAGCCAACAGCCAGGAGCGGAACATCTCGTCGTAGTTGTAGTACTTGGTCTGTTCCACTTTGCTCTTTTCCAGCGAGTCGATCTCCTTGTAGATCTCCTTGAGCTTGTTTTCGTCCGTAGCGCGGAAGTATTTCCCGCCCGTGGTGGCAGCGATCTCGCGCATGAGTTTTTCGTCGATCTCCACCGGGACTTTCTGGTAGTAGATCCGCCCGGTGTTCGGGTCGCGGTAGCGGGGGTAGTCCGCCAGTCCGTTGGTGCCGATGCCGATGGTGTAAACCTTGATGCCCAGTTTTTTGGCTACTTCGGCTACCGAGCGGGGATCGACAAATCCGTCGTTGTTTACTCCGTCGGTGAGCAGGATGATGACCTTGCTCTTGGCTTCGGAGTCTTTCAGGCGGTTGATGGCCGTTCCCAATCCCAGACCGATGGCGGTCGTCTCGCCGATGAGACCCTGCCGCAGCCCCTGGATGGTCTGGACCACGATGCGCTTGTCGGTGGTGAGCGGAGTCTGGGTGAAGCTTTCGGTGGCGTAGGTTACGATGCCGATGCGGTCGCCCGTGCGGCCTTCGGCAAATTCGGTGGCCACTTTCTTCAAGGCGTCCAGACGCGAGGGTTTGAAGTCGCGTGCCAGCATCGATCCCGAGAGGTCGATGGACATGACGATGTCCACGCCCAGTCCGGTGCGGGTCTGGGTGCTCACTTCCACTCCGCGCGGGCGGGTCATGGCTACGATCACGCAGGCGATGGCCGCCAGACGGAGAACCCACAGCACGGGGCGTGTTTTCGACACCCAGTCTTCGGCCAGCACGAAACCGCGAATACTCGATATTTTCAGGTACGGGTACAACCGGTTGCCGCGCCACCACAGATACCCTGCCAACAGGGGAATGAGCAGCAGAAGCCAGAAGAACCCTTTGTTGACCAGTTCGAAATTAGTCTCCGACATGTTTCTCCTCCTCTTTACGTTGTTGTTGCTGCTGCGCCTGCGGGGTGTCTTGCGGAGCCTCGGCGGGGCGCAGGGATTCGACGAGTTCCTCGGTGTACTGGCGGTAACGCTCGTTTTCCGGTGCCGAGGGGAACATCTTGGCAAATTTTACCAAGTCGGCATCCAGCAGCAGGTCGCGCAGTTTGCCGTACTGTTCCCGCGTGAGCGGCAGTTTGCGTACGTCGCGCAGCGTCTGGTCCGAGGTGCTTTCCGGGGCGGGGATGCCGTATTGCTCGTCCAGGTACAGGCGGATCACGTCGGTCAGGGCGATGTAGAAATCCTTGACTTGTCCTTTCTCCAGCAGTTTTTCCCGGTCCAGACGATCCAGGCGGAACTTTGCCCGCTCGTACGGGGACAGCAGCATCTCGGGCGGCAGGCGGTTTTCGCGGCGGCGTTTGACGATGCGCCAGATTTCCCATGCCAGCAGGGCGGCGACGGCCAGGGCGATGAGGATCCAGTAATACTTGCGGAAGACCTCGCCCGCGGTGTAGCGGTCGGTGCGGATGTCTTTGATCCCGTAGCGTGCCTGGCGGAGGGTGTCCACCTCTACGGTGGAGACCTGAACCTGGAACGGGTCGGTGGTCAGGATGGATTCCCCGGCTTTTACTTCGATGGCGGGAACGAGGTATTTCCCCTTTTCGAACGAGGTGAGGCGGTAGGTGATCCGGTAGATCGCCTCATCCCGTTTGTACGAGGTGTCGATCTTCGAGCGGCCGACCACTTCCATGCTGTCGCTCTGGAAACGGAGCTCCGGAAAATCGACCAGCGCGTCCTTCGGTGCGCGAACTTCGAGTCCCAGGTGGATCTGTTCGCCGATGCGGATGCGCGTGGTGTCGGTGCTCCAGGTCAGGGTAGGCGGGGTCGATTGGCCCGCGGCAGCCCAAGGGAGCGCCAGGACGAGCAGGATGGGGAGAACCTTGCGCAGCAGATTATCGCATGCGGAAATAACCGAGTAATTTTTTTGCATAGTCTTCTTTGGTGCTTGTGCTGATGGAACCGGCCCCGCAGTGGCGGAGCGTATCCTCGAAGTAACCTACCCGGCGCAGGTACTGCGCGCGGTACGAATCCCTCACCGAGCGGGAAGAAGTATTGACCCAGATGTAACGTCCTGTTTCGTCGTGGCGCATCAGCACCCGGCCCACGTCGGGGAGTTCGGCCTCGGCCGGATCGTAAATGCGGATCCCGGTCAAGTCGTGTTTGCGAGCCAGTATGGTCATCGCTTCGCGGTACGAGGAGTCGATGAAGTCCGAAACCAGAAAGACGATGGCTTTCTTCTTGAGCACTCCGAAGAGGTATTCCATCGCCGCGCCGATGTTCGTGCGGGGACTGGTGGGTTGAAACTCGATCAGCTCGCGGATGATGCGCAGGATGTGCATCCGCCCTTTTCCCGGGGGAATGAACAGTTCGACCCGATCGGAAAAGAGCATCAGCCCCACCTTGTCGTTGTTGCCCATGGCCGAGAAGGCCAGCGTGGCGCAGATCTCGGTGACGATCTCCCGTTTGGTTGCATCGCCCGTACCGAAGAACTGCGAACCGGATACATCCACAGCCAGCATCATGGTCAGTTCGCGTTCTTCCTCAAAGACCTTGACGTAGGGCTGGTGGGTCTTGGCCGTTACGTTCCAGTCGATGTTGCGCACGTCGTCGCCGAACTGGTAGGCACGCACTTCGCTGAAGGTCATGCCCCGTCCCTTGAACGAGCTGTGGTATTCGCCCGAGAAGACGTGGTCCGAGAGGCGGCGCGTCTTGATCTCGACTTTGCGGACTTTTTTGAGTACTTCCTTGACATCCATGGCGGAAACCTCCTTGTCGTTTCCCCCGGTCAGGGTACCTGTACTTCGTTCAGGATGGTGTTGATGATCTCTTCGGTGTGTACGTTTTCGGCTTCGGCCTCGTAGGTAACCCCGATGCGGTGGCGAAGGACGTCCGGCGCGATAGCCCGCACGTCTTCCGGAATGACGTAGGCCCGTCCGCGCAGGAATGCGTACACTTTCGATGCGGTAACCAGGTTGATGCTGCCTCGCGGAGAAGCACCGTAGGCGATCAGGGGTTTGAGTTTGTCCAGTTTGTACTCCTCGGGGAAACGGGTGGCAAAGACGATGTCGAGGATGTAGTGTTCGATCTTTTCATCCATGTAGACCTCCTTGGCCGCTTCTCGACCCCGGCGAATGTCATCGAGCGAGACCACCGGTCGGATGGCTTTGGAGCCTTCCGGACGGGTGTTGCGCCGCATGATGCGCTGCTCGTCCTCCTTGGTGGGATAGCTGACGACGGTCTTGAGCATGAAACGGTCCATCTGGGCTTCCGGAAGCGGGTAGGTACCTTCCTGTTCGATGGGGTTTTGGGTGGCCATTACCAGGAAGGGGTCGTCCAGACGGAAAGTTTCCTCGCCGATGGTCACCTGACGTTCCTGCATGGCTTCCAGCAGGGCGGACTGCACTTTGGCCGGGGCACGGTTGATCTCGTCCGCCAGGACGAAATTGGCGAATACCGGGCCTTTCTTGATGGAGAAGTCGCCGTCCTTGACGTTGTAGATCATCGTACCGATCACATCGGCCGGGAGCAGGTCGGGGGTGAACTGTATTCGGGAGAAGTCGCCGTCCACGGCTTTGGCCAGCGAATTGATGGCCAGGGTCTTGGCCAGTCCTGGCACACCTTCGAGCAGAATGTGTCCTCCGCCCAGCAGGCCGATCATCAGCCGTTCGATCATTTGGCTCTGTCCGACGATGACGTTGTTGATCTCGCTGGTGAGCAGTTTAACGAATGCGCTCTCCTGGGCGATCTTTTCTCCCAGGGCGCGGATGTCGACCGGATTGTTCGATTCTTCCATTTTTCTATGCTTTTTTTCTATGTTTTTTCCGATACACGAAATTCGCAATTCAAGGCCTGTTTCGCTGTTAAGTCTATGTTAAAAATCCGGGGCGCAAAACCTTGCAAATAATAAAGTTGGGCTAAAGAAAAGGCGGTTTTTCATACTTTTGTCCCGCGCCCTGCCGCAGGGTTGCGGGCGTATCGTTACCTTTGCCGGGAAAATCAACACGAGAAAGCATGAAAATAGGAATCATCAGTGCCATGTACGAGGAATTCGACCGCCTGTTGCAGGCGGTCGAGGTGGAGAAGAAGACTGCGCTCGGGATGCGGGAATACATCGAAGGAAGGCTTTTCGGCCGGGAAGTGGTTCTGGTCTTTTCCCAGTGGGGGAAAACGGCAGCGGCCTCTACCACCGCCAACCTGATCAATGTGTTCGCTGCGGACCTGGTGGTGTTTACCGGGGTGGCCGGCGGACTGGACCCCCGGGCGCGGGTAGGGGACATCGTGGTAGCGGAGCGTTTGTACCATCACGACGTGGATGCTTCGCCGTTCAAACCGCGTTATTTCGTGCCTTTGGTGGGACCGAACGGGATACCGACCGATGGCCGTACCAGCGACCTGCTGGCCGAGGCAGCCCGTCATTTTGCGGCGCACATCGGGGAGTATATCGCCCGGGAGGATGTCGAGGAGTTCGCTCTGCAGAATGTGCTGGTACACCGCAAGAACATCGCTACGGGCGATCAGTTCGTCAAGACGGCTTCGGTGAAGGAACGGATCGTGTCCGATCTGCCCGATATGTTCGCCGTGGAGATGGAGGGGGCGGCGGTGGCTCAGGTGTGCTGGGAACACGGGGTGCCCTTTGCGGTGATGCGTACGATTTCCGATACGGCCGATGGCGATTCGCCGCGCGACTATCCCAAGTTTTTGGCGCGGGTGGCCAGCACGTATTCGTTTTATATCGTCAAAGAGTTCCTGGACCGTTTGCCGTAAGGGGCGGTTCGCAGGCGTGCAGGCAAGCAAAAAGCCGGAGGCATTGCCTCCGGCTTTTTGCTTGCCCGCATGTGAGTGAGCGGACGGTTTTGGGGAAAATTATTCGAGGATCTTGTTGAAGATCTCTTCCATTTTTTCGCGTTCCTCGCGCGCCAATTCCGGATCGACCAGGATACGGCCGCTGTTCTCGTCGGCGATGATCTTTTTGCGCATGGCGATTTCGATCTGCCGCTGCGGGGGAATGGTGAAGTAGGACCCTTCGGAAGCTCCCCGGTCGATCGACACTACGGCCAATCCGTTGCGTACCCGCTCGCGGATCTTGCGGTAGGCCAGCAGCAGGCGAGGTTCGATCTGGGTGACGATCTGGTCGGCTTTTTCCTGCAGGGAGTCGTGTTCGCGGCGGGTTTCCTCCAGGATGTTATCCAATTCGCCTTTTTTGGTCTCCAGGTGCTCCTTGAGCGAAGCGATCTTGGCTTCCGTTTCCTCGATGCGGGACTTTTGCATTTCCAGTTTGGCACCCGATTCGCGGATCAGCTTTTCGGCATGCTCGATCTCGAGGGTCTGGTATTCGATCTCTTTGCTGATGGAGTCGTATTCGCGGTTGTTGCGAACGTGTTTTTGTTGTTCTTCGTATCGGGCGATCAGGTCTCTGGCCTCGACGATGGTGTGTTTGAGGGTCTTGACCTGTTCCTCGAAGTTCTTGTTTTCCTGGACGAAGCGTTCCAGGCGGGTGGTCAGGCCTTCTATTTCGTCTTCGAGTTCCCGCACTTCCAGCGGAAGCTCTCCCTGGATGGCCCGTATCTGGTCTATGCGGGTGTCGATGAGCTGGAGGTCGTACAGGGTACGCAGCTTTTGTTCTACCGTTAATTCTTTCTCGGCCATATTATTGCAGATAATGAATAGGGTTGGTATTGATCTCCGATAAACGGACTGCAAAAATAGTGAATTTTTTCATTAAATAGTTGTGTAAAATGTTTTTTGTGAAGCGCTCGCTCTCGAAATGCCCGATGTCGGCTATCAGGATGCGTCCCTCGGCACCGAAAAAATCGTGGTATTTGAAGTCTGCACTCACGTACGCATCCGCCCCCTGGGCGATCGCTTGGGACAAGGCAAAACTGCCCGCCCCGCCCAACACCGCCACCGTGCCGACCCTCCGGCCCGTCGGAGCCGAGTAGCGGATCCCCCGGGCATCGAAGCGTTCGCGCAGCAGGTGCAGGAAATCCATCTCGCTCATCGGCTGCTCCAGCGTACCGATCATCCCCATGCCGATCTTCCCCGGACCGTTTTCGAGGGCCGTGATCTCGTAGGCCGGCATCTGGTACGGATGCGCCGCCTGCAAAGCCCGCACGACCGCTCCCTGAAGGTGGCGCAGGAAGACCACGCGAACCATCGTCTCCGCTTCGCGGTGCAGTTCGCCGATCTCCCCCACGAACGGAGCCGCCCCGTCGAGGGCACGGAAAGTGCCGGTGCCTTCGGCGTTGAAACTGCACGCCTGGTAAGGGGCAATGCCTCCTGCCCCAGCAGCGAAGAGCGCCTCCCGCAGCCTCTCGGCATACGCGGTGGGGACGTACGTGGTGAGTTGGCGCAGGGTGTCTTTTTGCGGGTCGAGTACCCGGCGGTGCTGTAGCCCGAGGGCGTCGCACATCCCGGCGTTTACGCCGTGGAAGGCGTTGTCCAAGGCGGTGTGCACGGCATAGATGGCGATCCCGGCGCGCAAGGCCCGCATGACGGCGCGTTCTACATAGGAGCGTCCCGTCAGGCTTTTCAGCCCCGAGAAAATGATCGGGTGGAAGGCGACGATGAGGTTGCATCCTTTTTCCTGCGCTTCGGCGACTACTTCTTCCAGACAGTCGTGCGCCACCAGGATGCCCGTTACCTCGGTCTGCGGCTCGCCTACCAGCAGCCCGGTGTTGTCGAATCCTTCGGCGTAGGTGCGCGGGGCGAATTCTTCCAGTGCGTCAGCGACATCCCTTACCGTGATTTTTTCTTCCATCGTATTTCGTTTTTCGTTTTTATGTGAAAAAAGCGGGTCAAAGCCCCCGGTAGTACCGTTCGTTTTCCGCCGGATAGCAGACTACCAGCACTTTCTCGACGGAGGAAGGCCGCTGGAGGAAAGCTCGGATCTCGCGCATGGCGATCCGGGCGGCCAGGTCTTTGGGGAAGCCATAAACACCGGTACTGATGCCGGGGAAAGCGATGCTCGTTACGCCCCGTCGGGCGGCTTCCTCCAGGCAGTTGCGGTAGCAGGCGGCCAGGAGTTCCGCCTCGCCCGCTCCGCCGCCTTTCCATACGGGTCCTACGGTGTGGAATACCAGTTGGCAGGGGAGGCGGTAGGCTTTCGTTACCCGGCATTCCCCGGTAGGGCATCCTCCGAGGGTGCGGCATTCCTCCAGCAGCTGCGGCCCGGCAGCCCGGTGAATGGCTCCATCCACTCCGCCGCCGCCCAGTAGGCGGTTGTTGGCCGCATTGACGATGGCTTGGCAAGTGAGACGGGTGATGTCTCCCGTGAGGATATCGACGCTTTTCATGTTGGACAAAGTTACAAAAAGACAGGCGCAAAGCCTCGATAAAAACCGCGTTTTCGCATTTGTCCCGATGCAGACCTTTTCCTATCTTTACCCGCCGGGAGATCTCGGCTGCAACACCACCGGCGCTGCTGTGCAAGGGGGGATGCAGGGGTGGGGGAGGACGGTAAATATTATAAGAATTGTTATGCTGCTGATATACCGCGATATGCCTTTGGCTGGGATTCTCGAAGACCATCCCTTTCTCATGCCGGTGCTCGACCGTTTCGGCATCCCGCTCGGTTTGGGCGAGAGTACGGTAGAACAAGTATGTGTCCGGCAGGGCATCGACACCGTTTTTTTCCTGATGGTGCTCAATACCTTTCTCAACGAAGGGTATTTCCCGCAGGAGCAGTTCGCCGCTTTTCATGCCGAACAGATCGTCGATTATCTGAGCAAGACCCATGCGTATTACCGCCGGTTTCAATTGCCCAACATTGAGCGGCATTTGAAGGGGTTCATCGCCTCGGGACGAGGGGAAAACCCCGCACTCGCGCTGGTGGGCGATGCATTTTCCAAGGCAAAGGCACGCATCTGCGAGCGGATGGAGCGGGACGAGAATGAGTTTTTTCCCTATGTACTCCGTCTGTGCCGTTCCGTCCCTCAGGCCGACTTGCGTTCGATGTCGCCCGTGCAGAAGGGTGCGGCGGATCAGGAATACGGTTGGGAACAGTTACACGACATAAAGAGCGTATTGGTGCGGCATTTGCGGGGAACGTACGACCCGAACTTGTGTTACGCCGTATTGTTTGCCGTTTCGGCTTTTGAAAAAGACATGCGCCTGCACGAGCGGATCCGCCACCGGATACTTATCCCGATGGTTCATGCGATGGAGCGCGGTGGCAAAAACACCGGGAGAGACAATGCGTAGGATCCGTCGGGTAGCCATCTGTTGCCGCGACACGTTGCGGGCCGCAGGATTGCGAAACCTGTTGGTCTCGTATTTTCCTCCGATGGAGATCGACCTGTACGCCACCTCGGGCGAATGGGTGCGGCACGAGGACTACGATATGTATTTCGTCGAAGAGGAAGCGATGGGTTCCTTTGCGGGCATCGTTGCGCGGAAACTCGTCCGCTTGTCTTTAGGTGCGGGCCAAGGGGTGGAGGGAGAATGCCTGCTCGATACTTCTGCCGATCAGCACCGTATGGTCGAGGTGATAAAAGGCTTCTTTGGCCGACACGATTCCACAGGAGAGGGTGAGGAAAATAAGAATCTTACACCCCGGGAAATACAGGTCTTGCGTCTGGTCGTTTCGGGGGCTATCAACAAAGAGATTGCCGAGCGGTTGTCCATCAGTTTCAACACCGTGCTCACCCATCGTAAAAACATCTCGGCCAAAACGGGGATCAAGACCGTATCGGGACTTACATTTTATGCGCTGCTCAACGGGTATGTCTCGCCTGCCGAGATCGGGATGCCGTAGGGTGCCCGGGGCGGTTTTCCTGCTGTAGCTTTTCCAAAAACGAAGTGTCCCGCAAAGGAATCCATCGGGGCAAGTCCGCTCATGTCCGTGCAAGCGGAAATTTTTTGGCTGAGAAAATGCGTTTGTGCAGCAAGGGGGGGCTCGTTCCTATCCTTCGCAGGACTGGGTTTCGACCTGCGGGGAGCAGGCGAGCGGGCGCAGTCCAAGGACCTGTTCGCAGAACGAGAAAATAGCTTCTTCCACCGCCGGGATGTCCTTGGATACGATACCGCTGGCCATCGGGTGTACTCCTACCTCGGGAAGTTCCACGTACACGTTTTCCTGGGGCGGGGTGCCGAGTTCGGAAACCATTTTCCGGATACGGCTCACCCGAACCGTGCCGTCCTGGTGCTGCCGGTCCTTGTAGTAGGCCAGGGTGAGGCTCGGGGCGGTAACCCGTTGGAAGGTCCGGCGGGTCATCGTGGCTTCGACCAGCGATTGCAACTCTACGGCCGATTCCAGGCGGGCGCCTTCGCTCCAGGCTTCCGGATGGGACGCATTGGGATCCACGGGCATGTATTTTCCGCCCATCACCGCCCGGGCTATTTGCAGACCCCAAGGGCCGTTGATCAGGCCGATGCCGCGGTTGGCCGGGAGGATGTTCGGCGAGATGTTGATCAGGGCATGGATTTTTTCCGGGTAGGTCGCAGCCAGGGTCAAGGCGAGGGTGCCGCCGGTGGAAGTACTCATCACAATCACTTTCTCCCCCAGTTTTTCCGCCACAGCCAAGGCGTTCTTGGCGCTTTCCCACAGGCAATTCGCCGTCATCTCCAGCAGCGGTTCGGGCGTGTCCAGACCGTGGGCACACAGACGGGGCGCGTACAGGTTGACCCCGTACCGGGCGGCAAAGTCGGTGGTAACCGGCTCCCCTTCCAACCGGGAGGCGCTGTATCCGTGCAGGTACAGCAGGACGTATTCGGTGCGTTTCAGCGAGTCTCCTTGCCAGAAGATCCGGCCTTCGTTGTCCTTTTTGACGTTGCCTGCTGCTTTTTCGGCGCGGGAAAGGCTGTCTTGAATCGACTCCAGCGACCCGGGTACGGTGGGAAATTCTGTGGAAAGTACGGGGGGCTCGGGCCGCGGGCCGGCGAGATAGACGACGATCAGGGCGAGAAGCACTACGCTCACGGTCGAGAGGATGCGGCGGGAGTTTGTTTTCATGGCCGGTTTTTCGGTTTCGGGGTAGGGGTTATAGCTTGTATTCGTTTTCAAATACCGTGTCGCGAGCCAGTTTTGCGGCATCGGCTGTGGCGGCGGAGACGGCCATGGCGTCGCAGCGTTCGTTTTCCGGGTGTTCGTTGTGTCCCTTTATCCAATGGAAGACGATGTGTTGGCCTCGGGCGGCGCGCAGGTAACGCATCCACAGGTCGGGGTTCTTTTTCCCGGCGAAGTTTTTTTTGACCCAACCGTCGAGCCAACCTTTGCTCACGGCATCTACCACGTAGCGGGAATCCGAATAGATGTGCACCTGATGGCCGGAGGTTTGCAGTTTTTCCAGCGCGACGATCACCGCCAGGAGTTCCATCCGGTTGTTGGTCGTCAGGCGGAATCCCTGTTGGAAGGACTTTTCGTAGTTCGTGCCGTGTACCCGCATCACGATGCCGTAGCCGCCGGGACCGGGGTTGCCCCGCGAGGAGCCGTCGGTGTAGATGTCTATTTGCATACTTCGTTTTCTCGCTCTATTTCTTCCCTCCAGCGGGCAAAAGCTTTGTCCATCCGTTTTTTTACGGTCGCCAGCTCGGGCACCTCGTGTCCGGTCCACAGCAAGATGAAGGCAACTCTGTGGGGGTGTCCGCTGAGGTATTGGTGGCGTGCGGTGCGGTACACCTCGCGCATCAGGCGTTTGATCCGGTTGCGCTCCACCGCATGCCGGTAGTATTTCTTGGGCACGAAAAAGGCAGCCAAGGGATCTCCTTCGCCCGGTATCTCGCTCCAGAGGATGCGCAGCGGCGGTGCCGCCACGCTTTTTCGCCCGGAGAAGATTTCGCGGATCTGTTTGGAACTTTTCAGCCGTTGGTTTTTGCCCAGGGTGGCGCGCATCGGGTCGATGTTTTTTGTTAGGGCAAAGATACGGAAAGCCGCGGGCAAAGGCGAGAGGGAAAACGAAGTTTTTCCCCGAGGGTTTTGCCGAGGCGCCTCCTGTCTTATGGCAAGGCAGTGAAAGCCGGATGGCAGCAAAGTCGGAAAAGCCGTTTTCGGATTTGACTCTGCCGGAATCCGTCGGTTTTTTATAAAAAAGAACGAGAAAAGGGGCGCGGTGTTGCGAGGTTGCTTTGCCCGGCGGAAAAGGATGGAAGAAAACGAAAAAAGATGTTTTTTTTCTTGGGGGAGAAGAAATGCTTCGTTTGCTTTTCGGGAGGGGCGTTTGAAAAGAAAATATTTTGAAAATAAAAAATGAAAGGCTGTTTTATTTTTGAAAAAAAATTTTTGATGCTGAAAAATTTTTTTTCTTGCTGTTTTGCTTATTTGATTGTTTTATAGTGTGTTGAGTAAGTAGCAAAAGTTAATTTTAGGAAAAAAATTAAAAAAAAATACAAGCGAAAGGAAAAGGTATTACATTTGTCCAAGCGGAACGACAGATGTTTTTTTCCTTTCCGCGGCCGTCCTTTTTTCAGACAGGTAAAGGTAGGCATTTGTAACAGCAAAACAAAGACCATAAATAAATTTCGGCAACGGTCCGTTGAAAAATTCGATCAGCCGGCGGACCTCAAAAAAACAATCTGTGTGATGAAAAATTCGACAGGGGAGGCGGGCGCGCCTTCGGAAAAAAAGAAAACGTATCCGTACGAGGAGGTTTTGAAAGAAGCCTTGAAGTACTTCGACGGAGATGAACTGGCGGCAACCACTTGGGCGAAGAAGTACGCGCTCAAGGATCTGGACGGTCGTCTGTTGGAAAAAACGCCGGCCGACATGCATCATCGCATGGCCAGGGAATTTGCCCGGATCGAGAAGAAATATCCGGCCAAGGACAAGGCACGCCTTTCGACTTACGGACAGACGCGCTCCGAGATGGGCGAAAAGGAGATCTTCGAGTTGTTCGACCGTTTTCGTTACATCGTCCCGCAGGGGAGCGTGATGACGGCTCTGGGCAACAAGGAGATCATTGCCTCCTTGTCCAACTGCGTGGTGGTGCCTTCGGTGATCGATTCCTATGGGGGTATCTTCCACACCGACGAGCAATTGGCCCAACTGTTCAAACGCCGTTGCGGAGTGGGGGTGGATATTTCCGGGCTGCGTCCCAAAAATTCCGTCGTATCCAATGCCGCCGGGACGACCACCGGTGCGGTGTCCTTCATGGAGCGTTTTTCCAACACTACGCGCGAGGTGGCGCAGAACGGCCGCCGGGGAGCCTTGATGCTTACCATGGATGTGGCCCATCCCGATGTGGAGGATTTCATCACGATCAAACAGGACTTGACCAAGGTAACGGGAGCCAACGTGTCGGTGCGTATCTCCGACGAATTCATGCAGGCTGTCGAAAACGATACCGAATACGTGCAGCATTGGCCGTTGGATAATCCCGACCCGAAATACAACAAGACGATCAAAGCGCGTGAGTTGTGGAACAAGATCATCGCTTCGGCACACAATACGGCCGAACCGGGGATCATCTTCTGGGATCGCCAGCATCGGTATTCCACTTCGTCGATCTATCCCGGTTACCGCAACGAATCGACCAATCCTTGCTCCGAGATCGCCATGCAGGGGGGGGATTCCTGCCGCCTGATCGCCATCAACATGTATTCGTTCGTCAAGCATCCCTTTACGGACAAGGCGGAATTCGACTTCGATGCTTTTTACAAAGTGGCTTACGAGGGCCAGCGGCTCAATGACGACCTGGTGGACCTCGAGTTGGAATGCGTGGACCATATCCTGGCCAAGATCGCTGCCGATCCGGAACCCGATACGATCAAACGAAACGAACGCGAGTTGTGGGAGTTGTTGTACAATACGGGAAAGAAAGGCCGTCGTACCGGTTTGGGCTTTACGGGGCTGGCCGATACGCTGGCAGCCTTGAACCTGAAGTTCGATTCACTCGAAGCGCTTGAAGCGGTGGATCGGATCATGCGTACCAAACTGCGCGGAGAGTTCGATTCGTCGATCGACATGGCGGTTACGCGCGGAGCGTTCGAGGGCTTTGATCCCAAGTGGGAAAATACTTCCGAGTTTGTCCAGATGCTCGAAAAGGAATTCCCCGAGATTTACCAGCGAATGATGAAGGAAGGCCGCCGCAATATTTCGCTTTCGACGGTAGCTCCTACAGGGTCCATAAGCCTGCTTACCCGTACATCCTCGGGCATCGAGCCAGTATTCATGCTTTCGTACAAACGTCGCCGGAAGATTGTCGGTGGAGGCAATGAAGGAAAGGCCGACTATGTGGACAACATGGGCGACGCTTTCGAGGAGTTCGAGGTGTTCCACCCGGGATTGGCCAAGTGGAAGCAAGTAACGGGACTGGACGATATTTCCCTCTCTCCGTATGCTGGCTCCACCGCCGGGGAGATCGACTGGTTCAAACGGGTGCAGATGCAGGCTTTGGTGCAGAAATACACCACACATTCCATCTCTTCGACCATTAACCTGCCTTCCGACGTGAGTGTGGAGCGAGTGGGCGAGATCTATCTCGAGAGCTGGAAGCAAGGCCTCAAGGGCATTACCGTTTATCGCGATGGCTCGCGCTCGGGTGTGCTGGTAGCCTCCGACGCGAAAGACAAGAAGGAGGCAGAGGCCAAGGCTGTCAAGGGAGCCGGTCAGATGGAGCGCGACCTGATCCGCCGTCCGAAACGCCTGGAGGCCGACGTGGTGCGTTTCCAGAACGAATACGAAAAATGGCTGGCCGTGATCGGTATGATGGACGGCCGTCCTTACGAGATCTTTACCGGCCGGATGGAGGATGCGTTCAACCTGCCTTCGTACGTGGAAAAAGGTGTGATCATCAAGGAAAAGGACGAAGAAGGCAATTCGCGTTACGACTTCCAATACACCGACAAGGAAGGTTACCGTACGACCATCGAGGGCCTCTCCCGTTCGTTCAACAAAGAATACTGGAACTACGCCATCCTGATCTCCGGGGTGCTTCGCCACGGGATGCCGCTCAATTATGCGGTAGAACTCATCGGCAACCTGCACCTCTACGACGAGAACCTCAATACGTGGAAGAACGGCGTGTTGCGTGCCTTGAAACGTTACATTCCCAACGGGACGGCCGCAGCGGACAAGAAATGTCCCGAGTGCGGGGACCCGAACGGTTTGATCTACGAGAATGGCTGTCTGATCTGCAAGAGCTGCGGCCATTCCAAGTGCGGTTGATGCGTCGTTTGCCGGCTCGTGTGAAGATCACTTCGCAGGGCGGGTGGAGAGAAGGCTACCACTTGCAGAAGAATGTCACCAGAAAGGGTACCGACAGGTCGGTCAGAAAACCGTGGAGGATGGAAGTCAAAGCCCAGGACGGCCCGCTGGCGGCCACGATCGCCGGCAAGGTAGAGTCCATCGTAGTGGCTCCTCCGGCATGGATGGGAGCCAGCGGGCCGAAAGTCCGCGCCAGCCAGGGTGCCCCCAGAAAAGTAAACAGTTCCCGCAGGAGGTTGCTTATCAAGGCAACCGTTCCCAAGGCGGAAGCTGACTGAACCCCGAGTTCGGCGGCTTTCAAGTCGGCAATGAGTAGGGAGGAAAGGGAGTAATATCCCATCCCGCTGCCTACCGCCATACACTCGGTAACGCTCCAGCGGGAGAGCAGCGGACTGACCAAGGCTGTGGCTATCAAGGTTCCTGCGATGGTGGACAGGGGCACCAACAGACTCCGAAACCCGATGCTGCGCACGATCTCTTTCAAACGCGGGTTGCTCCCGATGCTCATGCCGACCAAACCCATCAGCAGAAAGAGCACCGCCGTACTCCACCGGCCTTCGCCCAGGCTTTGCGGCAGCCACTGTGCGTAACCAGCCAAACAGCCCAGCAGGAAACATCCGATGATTGCCAGGCTGGATTTCATGCGTCCGTCCGGTTTTTGAAAGCCCTCCGATAGACCCATGTCCCGACCCATACGCTCCCCAAGGTGCCGGCTATGGCCAATACGAGCGCGTCGCTCCCCAGGGAAGACAGCCCGGCGAGCAGGGTTCGGTTACCGCCGACCGACACCCCCATCAGGAACAGCAGCAGAGCTACTGTCCCGAGGATCGCCCGGTTCAGGTATTTTGTCCGGAAGTGGCGGCGCAAGGCGTATCCCACTGCCACTCCTACGGCCATAGCGGCGATGATCGACAACATATTTCGAGGAGGTTTGGTTCGATGGGCAAAGATAGAGAAAGCCGAGTGCAAACCCTCGGGGGAAAATGAAGTTTTTCCCCGAGGGATTTGCCGAGGCGCCTCCTATCTTATCCAAAGATAGAGATAGCCGGTTGCAAAGGCGAGAGGAAAATGAAGTTTTTCCCCGAGGGATTTGCCGAGGGGCCTCCTATCTTATCCAAAGATAGAGAAAGCCGGTTGCAAAGGCGAGAGGAAAATGAAGTTTTTCCCCGAGGGATTTGCCGAGGGGCCTCCTATCTTATCCAAAGATAGAGAAAGCCGAGTGTAAAGGCGAGAGGGGAAACGAAGTTTTTCCCTTCAGGTTTGCCGAGGCGCCTCCTGCCTAAAGATAGCAAAAGAAGGCAAAGTCGTAAAGAGCAAAGATTTTATTAGGGCTGTGTATGGCTCGTTCGATCGGTATAAAAAAGCGCAGGGAGGACTCGGTTTTCGCCGAGCCCTCCCTTTGCCTCCAAAACATCTATAACAGCACAATAAAAAAGCCAAAAATCATTTCTTTGCTACATGCGGTGCCGGGCCTCCTTTCTTGGCTCCGACGGGAGCTTTGCCGGGGTTTTGCGGTCCTTCAGGATGTTTTTTGCCCACGACCGGGTCGTCAGGAGGGGTCGGTGCATTGCCTCGGGTCATCATTTCCCGGGCAAAACGCAGGTCGGCGCGGTACAACTTGGCCAACTGTTCGTCCGAAAGAATGCTCTTGAGGCTGCGGAACATTTCGTAGCGTTTTTGTTCGATGGCGATGTTGTTTTTCAGGATCTGTTCCAAGGCATTCTGCCACGTGTCTTTTTCGGCGAGCGTTTTGTTTTCCTGCCGCAGGGCTTCGGCTTGTCCGGTGTAGGAATTGTAGATCTTTTCAAAAGTTTTCTCTTGCTTTTCTTTCAGTCCGATGGCGCGCAGGAGATACCGCATGCGCATTTGCTCGAGGGTGGCTTTTCCGGCCGATTCGCCGTAAGTGGCGATCAGTACCACGCCGTTCTTCCCTTTTTCCCCATAGGGCTTCAAGTCCTCCGGATTTTTGAGTACGGTAAAGGACTTCATGTCCCGTTTGTCGAAGCCGGAGAGATCCGGCCGTTCTTTTCCATCCACCAGGATGAGGGGTTTCATAGCTTTCTGTGCCTCGAAGACGGCTTTCTGGGCTTTTACGAAAGCATTGCGCGCTGCGGTGGACGAGGGTTGTTGTTCAAATGCCTTTTTCGCTCCTTCGAGGCGCTCCCGGGCAGCTTTGTAGCGGGCTTCTGCTTGTAGGAATGCTTCGTTGCCATTTCTTTTTGCCCGGGCTATTCGCTGTGCCTCCAAGTTTTTCTGATGGGCAAAGACGGCTTTCTGAGCTTCGACAAAGTTGTTTTCGGCTTCTTTGGAATTCGGGGAGGCCATGAATGCTTCGGTGGCCTTCCGGAGGTTTTCGCGGAGTTCGCGCCCCTGGTCCTTTTCGTCGGCGACGCCTCTTGCAGGGGGATTTTGCGCTCCCAGACTCAGACACAGTCCGAGAGACAAGATGAGAATGTATCGTTTCATCGTTTTTTTTCGTTGAAAAAAGGAAAATTGATCAGAATGAATGAAAAATAGTGTTTACCCCCTCACAAAGTGGCCAGTTCCATGAGATTGTAATGATCGCAGATGTACTCTTCGACCGAAGCGCCATCTACGGCGTAGATGTTGTTCTGTTCTATGTAAATGATGCCCGACTCCTCGGAAGGTTCCAGCCATTCCTCGATCGGTTCTTTGTCGGATTCGTTTTCCTCGTGGGTGCATCCGAGGGCAGAGAGGTATTCATTGGCGATATCGCGTGCTTCTTCTCCACTCAAGGCGATCTGAGGATTGCTGTTCGCCTGCGTGTGCAGATGGAGGCCGATGCCAATGGCCAGAGCGGCGATGACCGCCGCAGCGGACGCCCAGCGCAACACGCGCATACGGACAGTCCGCCCCCGCATCTGACGGGACGACGCGATCCGCTGGTCCAAGCGGTCGTTCAGTTTTTCGAAATACCCTTCCGGTATCCGGAAAACAGGGTCTTTCAGTTCATCTGTCCACTCTTTCATGTTCGAGAATGCGTTAGTCGTTCGCTGGTTTTTCGCGCAGGAAAGCCTTGATCTTTTCCAGTGCGATGTGGTACGAAGCTTTCAAAGCCCCTTCCGATGTCCCGGTGATCTGGCTGATCTCCCGGTATTTGAGCCCCTCGAAATGTTTCATCGTAAAGACGGCTTGCTGTACCTTCGGCAGGGATTGGATGGCCGCGAGGGTTCGTGCCCCAAGCGTGTCGTCGCTTTCGACCGCTTGTTCGATCTCCTCAGGGGCGGCAAGATCCACTCCGTCCAGCGGTACATGTTGCCGGCGAGCCCGTTCCGAAAGGAAATCCATCGTTTCGTGGGTGGCGATCCGGTAGAGCCAGGCAGGCAAAGCCGCACTTTGTTTCAAGGAACCCATGTTCTCCCACGCTTTGATCAGCGTGTTTTGCAGCACGTCGTCCGTATCGTCGTGATCGACGAGCATACGCCGGATGTAGCCGTAAAGCGGACGGGCGTATTGGCCGACGAGTGCTTTGAAAGCCTTCTGGCGGTCGCGGGCGAAAAGTTCCACAATGTCCCCGTCGGAGTAAGTCTTCGGTGTTTTCTTTTCACCCATCCTCGCGCTGCGGTTTTCTGATTAAAAGACGGAAAGTTTGGAAAAAGGTTTAATCGGTCGGCATGAAAAAAATCATAAGAGGCTGGCGTCCAGCAGACCGCCCTCGACCTGCGGTCCCAGTCGCACCGCTTGCAGGGTACCCACCAGATGCGGGTCGTAGGGAAGCCGAACCTTGATGTAGTTGTCGGTAAAGCCGAACATCCATCCCTCTTTGTTCTCGCTTTCCAGCAGGACTTCCCGCACCTGTCCCTGATGGCGGAGGTAGAATGCAGCGCGTTTTTTTTCGCCCAGGCGGTGAAGAGCCCGGCTGCGGGCCGCCCGGACGGCCGGGGGAACGCTCACGCCCATCTCGGCTGCAGGAGTGTTTTCCCGCTCGGAGTAGGTGAACACGTGTAGGTAGGAAAGGTCCAGGGATTCGATAAAGTCGTACGACTGGCGGAAATACTCGTCCGTTTCGGTGGGGAATCCCACGATCACATCCGCCCCGATGCAGGCATGGGGCATCAGTTCCCGGATGCGTTCTACCCGGTGGCGGTACAGGGGGGTGAGGTAGCGCCGGCGCATCTGGCGCAGCACCTGGTCGCAACCGCTTTGCAGGGGGATGTGGAAATGAGGAACGAACCTCCGGCTGCGGGCGATGAATTCCAGGATGGGGTCGGTGAGCAGGTTGGGTTCGATCGAGGAAATGCGGATCCGGTCGAGGCCCTCGACCCCTTCGAGGGCCTGCACCAGATCGAAGAAGGTCTCGCCCGTCCCCTGCGTGCGCCCCCAGTCGCCGGTATTGACCCCGGTGAGTACGATCTCGCGGATGCCGCTCGCGACGATGGTTCGGACGCTCTCCAGGATGCTTTCCAGCGGCTCGCTGCGCGAGCCGCCCCGCGCCCGGGGAATGGTGCAGTAGGTACAGCGGTAGTCGCAGCCGTCCTGGATCTTGAGAAAGGCCCGGGTACGTTCCGAGAGGGAATAGGCCCCGTGGTAGGGGACGGACTCCGTCAGGTCGGTGCGTACCACTTGGGCCGGGGTGCGGCGAGGGTCTGTGGGAAGCAGCTCCGGAATGCGAAATTTGTCGGCCGCGCCCACCACCAGGCTCACCCCGACGCTGCGGCGGATTTCCTCCGGATTGACCTGGGCATAGCAACCGGCCGCCACCACGAAAGCGTCCTTGCGGCGGCGCAGCACTCCCCGCACCAGGCTGCGCACGCGGCGGTCGGCATTTTCGGTGACGGTGCAGGTATTGATCACGTACACTTGGGCGTCGTCTTCCCATTCGACCCGGCGGTAGCCCTGCGCCTCGAACGTGCGGGCGATGGCGGAGGTCTCGGCAAAGTTCAGCTTGCACCCCAGGGTGTAGAAGGCGACGGCGGGTTGTTGTTCGGTCTGCGGAGTTTTCATCGAGGGCAAAGGTACGCATTTTGCGGGGTTTGCTCCGGTGGTGGGGCGGGATTTTGGCCTTTTCCCCTTTCGGCGGACATTTGTCCGTGCGGGGGAGAGGCCGGGCGGCAAAAAATCCGTACCTTTGTGCTCGTTCAATGCGTTTTGTTGAAAACATAAGACCCCGAAAACCGATATGTTCGAGAGTTTAAGCGAAAAACTGGAACGCGCCCTGCAAGTGGTCAAGGGCGACCATCGCATCAGTGAAATCAAGATCGCCGAGACAGCCAAGGAAATCCGCCGGGTGCTGGTCGATGCCGACGTCAACTACAAGATAGCCAAGGAATTTACCGATCGGGTCAAGGAACGCGCCATCGGCGAGAGGGTGCATACCTCCCTGAATCCGCGGCAGGTGTTCATCAAGATCGTCAAGGACCAGCTCACCGAGCTGATGGGCGGAGGTGCCGTCGAGGTCAATCTGGAAGGCAAACCGGCCGTGATCCTGATCGCCGGTCTCCAGGGTTCCGGTAAGACGACTTTTTCCGGAAAACTGGCCCTGCACCTGAAGACCAAAAAACACCGCAAGGTGCTCCTGGTAGCCGGCGACGTGTACCGTCCGGCGGCCATCGACCAGTTGAAAGTGCTGGCCGAAGGGATCGGCGTGGAGGTGTACACCGAGGACGGGAACAAAAACCCGGTGGAGATTGCCCAGCACGCCATCGCTTATGCCCGCGAGCACGGACTCGATACGGTGATCGTCGATACGGCCGGACGACTGGCGGTGGACGAAGAGATGATGGACGAGATATCCCGCGTGCATGCCGCTGTCCATCCCTCGGAGACCCTGTTCGTGGTCGATGCGATGACCGGTCAGGATGCCGTCAATACGGCCAAGGCTTTCAACGACCGCCTGGATTTCGACGGCGTGGTGCTTACCAAGCTCGACGGCGATACGCGCGGAGGTGCGGCGCTTTCCATCAAGGCAACGGTCAACAAGCCCATCAAGTTTTCCTCCACGGGAGAAAAGATGGATGCCCTCGAGGTGTTCCATCCGGAGCGTCTGGCCGACCGCATCATGGGCATGGGCGACATCGTTACCCTGGTGGAGAAGGTCAATGCCCAGTACGACGAGGCCAAGGCCAAGGAATTGGAGCGCAAGTTCCGCAAGAATCAGTTCGGGTTCGACGATTTTCTGGCCCAGATCGCCCAGATCAAAAAGATGGGCAACATGAAGGACCTGCTCGGGATGCTCCCAGGGGTGGGCAAGGCCTTGAAGAACGTGGATATTCCCGACGATGCGTTCAAGCACGTGGAAGCCATTATCTGTTCCATGACCCCTCAGGAACGCCGCAATCCGGAGATCATCAACGGCCAGCGCAAGGTGCGCATTGCCCGTGGGTCGGGTCGGACGGTGGACGAGGTGAACCGCCTGATGAAACAGTTCGAGGACATGAAAAAGATGATGAAGATGATGCAGGGCGGAGGTGGTGGCGCCATGGCCCGGATGATGGGCGGAATGGGCGGCCGCAGACCGATGTGAGTGCTTTTTTTGAACAAATAAAAATAAAACGCGATATACGATGGAGATACTCGACGGAAAGAAAACCTCGGCACAGGTTCGGGAGGAACTGCGCCGCGAAGTGGAACAAATCGTCTCGGCCGGACACCGGCCTCCGCACCTGGTAGCGATCCTGGTGGGGGACAACGGCGCCAGCATCACGTACGTAAATGCCAAGGTAAAGGCTTGCCAGGAGATCGGGTTTCGCTCTTCGCTGATCAAGTATCCGGCGGAAGTCTCGCAGGGCGAACTGCTCAACAAGATCGACGAACTCAACAACGACCCGACGGTGGACGGGTTCATCGTCCAGTTGCCTTTGCCGGCGCACATCGATGAAAAACTGGTTACCGAGCGCATCCGTCCGGAAAAGGATGTGGATGGATTCCACCCGGTGAACATGGGGCGTTTGGCCATGGGACAGGGCGTTCTGCTGCCCGCCACTCCGGCCGGGATCATCGAACTTTTGCGCCGTTACGACATCGCCACTTCAGGCAAACGTGCCGTGGTGGTGGGCCGCAGTAACATCGTGGGCATCCCCGTTTCGCTGCTGCTGGTTGGGAAGTACCCCACGGGCAACTGCACGGTAACCATCTGCCATTCGCGCACCGAAAATCTGGCGGAGATCACCCGGCAGGCCGACATTCTGGTAGCGGCCATCGGCAGCCCGCATTTTATCAAAGGCGATATGGTCAAGGAAGGCGCCGTGGTGATCGACGTGGGCATTACCCGTCGTCCGGACGCTTCCAAGAAATCGGGCTTTGCGTTGCTGGGCGATGTGGACTACGAACAGGTGGCTCCCAAGTGCAGTTACATCACTCCCGTCCCCGGTGGGGTAGGTCCGATGACCATTGCGATGCTGATGAAAAACACGCTTACGGCCATGAAGATGTACGCTTCCCATTCGGATAAATAACACTCCCTCTCCGGAAGAGGGGCGGCCGAAGGCGCCTTGGGAGAACGATTGCCGGATCGGGCAGAAAGTCGCAGAGAGGGGAAAGAATATGGTGTCCGAAGTCGGGCAGGCGGCGAGAAAGGTGCTCGAGGAAGTCGAGAAGGGGACCAGAAAGGTGCCCGCGGAAGTGGGGCAGGCTTTGGACGAACGAGGAGAACGATGTCAACCACGTGATAACAGCAAGAGACATACGGGATTTTATAGGGGACCGTTACCGGGCTTTGCGTTATAAAAAAGCCTTTTGGGTGTCTCTTTCCCTGTTTTTTTTCATTCTGATTCTCTCGTGGGCCACCACATCCCCGCCCGAGGACATCCCCGAGGATGTGAAGCAAACGCCCGACCTTCGCGCCGTCAATCAAAAAATATCGAATGCCGATTCCGATCTTCCGACTACCCGGAAGATGGAAAAGCTCATCCGGGATTTCCTGCGCAAGTGGGAAATACAAGGCGCTTCGGTAGCCATTGTCAAGGACGGAAGGCTGGTTTATGCCCGGGGATTCGGATGGGCCGATGCCGAGAAGGGCGATTCGATGGAGGTATCGCATGTGCTGCGTGTGGCTTCGGTCTCCAAACTGTTCACCGCGGCAGCCATCATGAAGCTGCGGGAAGAGGGGCGTTTGAGCCTTTCGGACCGGGTGTTCGGCCCCGAGGGTATCCTTCCCGATAGCCTCTATGGCACTCCCAAGGACAAGCGCATGGAACGCATTACGGTCGAGCATCTCCTGCGGCACGAAGCGGGATTTTCCCTGGCAGCCGGCGATCCGATGTTCTACCCGTTGGACATTGCCCGGAAAATGGAGGTGGCACCTCCTCCGGATAAGAAGACGATGATCCGTTTTGCCCTTTCGCGAAGGCTGGGCAGTGCGCCGGGACAGCGGTATTCGTATTCCAACCTGGGGTATCTGATCCTTACCGAGGTCATCGAACGCGTCTCGGGACGCGACTACGAAAGCTATGTCAAGGAAGCTGTTTTCCGTCCGGCGGGATGTTATGACATTCACTTGGCGTACAATTTCCCCGAGCAGAAGTACCCGCACGAGGTGAGCTACTACGAGCCTTCGAATGCGGAACTGTCGCTGGCGTGCGACGGTAGCGGGCGTTCGGTGCTCAAGTCCCGGGGCGGGAACGACGTTCGGGGCTTGCTCGGCGCGGGCGCGTGGGTGGCTTCGGCGGTGGAAGTGGCCCGGGTGGTCAGTGCGATGGATGGCCGCAACGATGCTACGCCCGACATCCTGAAGTATTCTTCGGTAGAGTACATGACCCGAAATGTACGGGGGCGGATGCCGATCGGATGGATCAATACCTTCGGCAAGGGCAACTGGACGCGTTCCGGTTCGTTTGCGGGTACTTCGGCGATGATCAAACGTCAAAGCGATGGTTATACTTGGGTCTTTATTACCAATACCAGTTCGTGGACGGGGTCCAAGTTCCCCAAAAAGATCGAGGACTTGATGCGCCGGGCTCTTTCCACGGTCAAAGCTTTCCCGCAGCGGGATATGTTTTCCCCCGATTATGTCCCGGTGTCAGCAGAAAAATGACTGGAATAAAAAAATATAAAGGTTTGCTTCAATCAGACAAAACAGCCCCTGCCGTTTCGGCAGGGGCTGTTTGGATATAGGATTCCGTTCCGTTCAGAAAGTAAATCCCATTTTTATCCCGATGGCATTGCATTTGAGTGTTGAGCTGGCCTTTTGGTCTAAAGCTGTAACATCCAAGGTTGCTGTTTTTATGTCATAGCCGACACTAAGATAAATGGCGTTTTGCTCGGCCACTTTGAAACTGGCTCCGATTGCAGGGGTAAGCATGAGGCCTTTCATGCCCATTTTGGCGTTGTAGCTGACATAATCGACTTTCCCACTGGCTTCTTCGTTTTTCAGGGCGACGGAATATCCCAGGTCAAATGAAGCGAAAAGGCTTACCCCTTTTGAAAGGGGGATGTATCCTTTCAGATTGACGAACAAGGGTAAAGAAAACATGGATGTTCCATGGTCGTCATAATAGTCGATACCGATCCCGATACCGGTTGAGAGATAAGGATTGAAGCGAACACCATTGATCATGTGGATACTTAATCGGTCTATTTTATTGTCACCGATACCAAAAGCGTATCCTACTTGGAATTCCCCCTGGTAGTGTGTTTTTTGGGCAGATGCCGTGCCGCAGGCCATCAGCAGCAAGGCGAGTAGTAAAAAGTGCTTTCTCATGTTTTAGAGTAAGGTTAAGTGAGTATTAAGAAAAACAGTCAGACAAAAATGAGTGTCGGATCCTGAAAGGTGAAAGGGCGTCGTCGGTTTAGAAGGTCATACCCATCTTCATGCCGATGGCATTCACGGGAGCGGAGGCTTTCTCGTTTTGGTAGGACAGGGTGCATTTCTGGTTGATGTAGCAAAGTCCGATGTTGAGCGAGATCCTTTCCGTGCTCTTGATGTTTACTCCCAACCCCGGAGAAATCATAAGCCCCTGGATGTCTACGTCGATCCCTGAAAATTTCTCGCCCTTCAAACCGAAAGAATATCCGCCATCGAACCAGGCGAGCAGATCGACTTTAGGTGAGAGAGGGATATAAAATTTTAGATCGGCAAACAGCGGGAGCGACAGGTAAGATTCTTCTTTTCCTGCGTAGAGATGGTCCAGTCCGATGCCCACCCCGGCAGAAAAGTAGGGGTTGAAGCGAAAACCGTTGATCAGGAACACCCCTTCTCTCGAAAGCCGGATGTCTCCCACCCCAAGGCCGTAGTTGACGACAACTTCCCCTTGGTAAGGGGTTTTCTGGGCCGATGCCGTACCGCAGGCCAGCAGCAAGGCAAGTAGCAGGCAGTATTTTTTCATCCCTTTTGCGGAAGATAAGTAGTTGTAGAATCTGTAGTTGGAACAAATGTAAAAAAAATTTAAATATATCCGACAAAATGGGAATTTTTTTCTTTTTTGATGTTCGAAAATTCCCCGGTTAGGGACGGAAAGCCGGATAGCAAAGGCCCATACAAACAAGGTCGGCCGNNCGGCCGACCTTGTTTGTATGGGCTTGACGCTGGTTTTCAGCGCAGTTTCTGGAAGAAAGCATCCAGAAGTTCCTTGCACTCCCCCGCCAGAACCCCGCTCGTTACTTCGGTCTTAGGATGCAACCGACCACCCATTGCCCGGTACCCTCTGCGGGGATCCTCCGCTCCGAAGACCAGTCGCCCCAGTTGCGCCCAGTACAAGGCCCCGGCGCACATGGAGCATGGTTCGAGGGTTACGTACAGCGTGCAGTCGGGCAAGTATTTTCCCCCGAGGTGCCCGGCCGCTGCGGTGATGGCCTGCATCTCGGCATGGGCGGTTACGTCGCACAGGGTTTCGGTCAGGTTGTGCCCCCGGGCGATGATTTGTCCGGCGGCCACCACGACGGCACCGACCGGGATTTCTCCCGCCCGGGCAGCCTGACGGGCTTCGTCCAAGGCCCGCTGCATGAAATACGTGTCGCTGCCGTAGTCTGCCTGTTCCATCTCTTGGAAGTTCAGTCGCCTTCTTCGGCCGTGCGGAGGAACTCGAAGTCCAGTTGTTTGCGCTCCAGGTCGGCGTTCTTGACCCGTACCATCACTTCGTCGCCCAGTTGCAGCACGTTGTGGCTGTTCTCGCCCACCACGCAGAAATTTTTGGCGTCGAAGGAGTAGTAGTCGTCCCGGAGGTCGCGCAGGCGCACCATGCCTTCGCATTTGTTTTCGATGATCTCCACGTAGATGCCCCATTCGGTAACTCCCGAAATGACGCCCTTGTATTCCTTGTCCACCTGCTTGGCCATGTACTTGACCTGCATGTATTTTACCGAATCGCGTTCGGCATCGGCGGCAATGCGTTCACGGGAGGAGGCGTATCGGCAGGATTCCTCGTACTTTTCCTTGTCCGCACTTTTCCCCTTGTCCAGATAGCGTTGGAGCAGGCGGTGGACCATCACGTCCGGATAGCGGCGGATAGGCGAGGTGAAATGCGTGTAGTATTCGAAAGCCAGGCCGTAGTGCCCGATGTTGTCAGTCGAGTATTCCGCCTTGGCCATCGAACGCATGGCCAGGGTGGTGAGCATGTTTTCCTCGCGGTGACCCCGAACGTCGGTGAGCATCCGGTTGAGCGAACGGGAGATGGACTGGCGGTCTTTGGTGAGGACCTTGTAGCCGAATTTGCGTGCCATCCCGGCCAGGGAAGCCAGTTTTTCGGGGTTCGGATCGTCGTGGACGCGGTAGACGAACGTCGGGGCAACGCCTTGGTACACCGGATCGTGGCGCAGTTCGCTGCCTACGAAGGTCGCTACCTTGCGGTTGGCCAGCAGCATGAATTCCTCGATCAGTTTGTTGGCGTCTTTCGATATCTTGAAGAATACCCCGGTAGGTTCATTGTCGGCATCGAGGGTGAATTTTACTTCTTCCCGGTCGAATGCGATGGCTCCGGCGGCCATGCGCCGCTCGCGCATCTTCTTGGCCAGGGAATCCAGGATGAGGATCTCTTCGCGCAGCGGATCGTCCGCTCCTTCGATCACCGCTTGAGCCTCCTCGTAGGTGAAGCGGCGGTTCGAGCGGATGACCGTACGGCCGAACCACTCGTTTTTCACGTGAGCTTCCTGGTCCATTTCAAAGACGGCCGAGAAGGTGAGCTTCTCTTCGTCCGGACGCAGGGAGCAGACGTTGTTGCTCAGGATCTCGGGCAGCATGGGAACCACCCGGTCCACCAGATACACCGAAGTACCGCGGTCGTAGGCTTCGTCGTCCAGCGCAGTACCTTCCTTGACGTAATGCGAAACGTCGGCGATGTGCACCCCGATGAGGTAGTGGCCGTTTTCCAGTTTGTCGAGCGAAAGGGCATCGTCGAAGTCCTTGGCGTCGGCCGGGTCGATGGTAAAGGTCGTCGAGTCCCGCATGTCGCGCCGACGGGCGATCTCCTCCTCGGTGATTTCGATGGGCAGGGCGGAGGCTTCGGCTTCGATCTCCTGCGGAAAACGGTACGGAAGCCCGTATTCGGCCAGGATGGAGTGGATCTCCACTTCGTGTTCGCCGGGACGTCCCAGGATGTCGAGGATACGGCCGACGGGGTTGTGGGCCTTGTCGGGCCATTGGGCGATTTCGACCACGACTTTGTCGCCGTCGTGCGCCTGGCCGATGCCTTCCTTGGGGATGTAGAAATTGATGCTGATGCGGTTGTTGTCCGGGATGACGAATCCGAAGTGGTCCGAGAGTTCCAGCCGCCCGACGAATTGCGTCTTGGCGCGGGAGATGATCTCGACGACCTCGCCTTCGGGCCGACGGCCGGTTTTGCGGCGGAAGACATACACCCGCACGGTATCCCCGTGCAGGCTCTTGCCGGTAGCGGAAGCCGGGATGTAGATGTCGTCGGTGTATTTTTCCTTGTCCTGAGGGACGAGGTAGGCGGCTCCCGAGGAGGTGAAGTCCATCGTGCCGACGATGTACTGCGACTGCGGGGCGGCTTTGTAACGTCCGGGTTCGGGTTGCAGGAGTTGTTCCCGGGCCACCAGGGTGTCGAGTGCCTGCTGCACCTGAGGGGCGGAGACGTCCTTGCCGGTGTGTTTGGCCAGGCGGGAGGCTACCTGCTTGGGGTTGTAGACGGCCGAGGGGTTTTTGTGGAATACGCCCAGAACCGATATTTCAAATTCGCCCAAGGGGTTGTGTTCCTTTTCTTCCCGGGGGCGGCGGCGCTCTCCGCTGCGGCGTTTTTCACCGTGTCGCTCTTCGCTGCGGCGTTCCCGGCGGGTGTTCCGCCCGAGGAAGTCCCGATTTTTTTTCTTTTCCTGCAGGGATTTCCTGCTTTCGTTTTTCTTTCTCTTCATGCTCTTGAATGCTTTACGAGCGCAAGGGGCGCATCAGTCCTTTACGGGGATCTTCTCGATGCGGCGTTGGTGCCGTCCCCCGTCGAAAGGCTCGGCCAGGAATACGTCCACCATCTCCAGGGCCTGGTACAGGCTGACAAAACGTGCGGGGATGTCCAGCACATTGGCATCGTTGTGGTGGCGGGCCAGTGAAGCCAGCTCCGGAGTCCAGCAGAGGGCGGCGCGGATGCCGGCGTGTTTGTTGGCGGTCATGGCGGCGCCGTTGCCCGACCCGCAAAGGGTGATGCCCAGGTCTGCTTGGCCGCTTTCCACAGCGCGGGCTACGGGGTGGATGTAATCGGGGTAATCCACCGCGTCGGTGGTGAAAGGTCCGAAATCGAGGGTTTCGATGCCCTTGCTGCGCAGGTGTTCTACGATGGCTTTTTTGTAGTCCACGCCTGCGTGGTCGCTGCCCAAGGCTATTTTCATGGCTCGTATGTGTTGTTGAGTTACCTTATGTACAAAGGTAGGGCTATTTTTCGGGACAAAGGCCAATGGCGGGGATGAAATTACGGTAAAATAACGAAGGCCGGGGCTTTTTTACGGGGGAAAAAGGGGGGAGGATAAAAACAGGATGCGCCTCGGCACCGGTTTGGGATGAAAACTTTGTTTTTCCCCTTGCCGCTGCGCTCGGCTTTCACTATTTTTGACCTTTGGCATTCCGGTGTATAGGGATTCTGTGGAATTGTCATTCGGAAGAAAAACAAGTATGGAAATATTCATCATTCTCGGACTCATCTTGCTCAACGGCGTATTTTCCATGTCGGAGATCGCCATCATCTCTTCGCGGCGTGCCCGTCTGGAGATCGACGCCAAGAACGGCAACAAACCGGCCCGTACGGCCTTGCGTCTGGCGGAAAACCCCGATCGCTTCCTCTCGACCATCCAGATCGGCATCACCTTGATCGGTATCCTGACGGGACTTTTTTCCGGGGAGATGCTCGCCGGATACGTAGCCGTGTGGATTGCCCACATCGAACCGCTGGCACCGTACAGCCTCGGGATCGCCCAGACCCTTATCGTCATCCTGGTGACCTATCTCACCTTGATCTTCGGCGAACTGGTGCCCAAACGCATCGGGCTCAGCGTGTCGGAGAGTGCCGCCAAACTCATCGCTCCGGTGATGGATTTCCTCTCGCGGGTCGCTTCGCCCTTCGTATGGGTGCTCTCGGCCAGTACCTCGGCCGTATCGCGGATGTTGGGGCTGCGGGATCGCAAGGACGATGTGGTTACCGAAGAGGAGGTGAAAGCCGTCGTGGCCCAAAGCGCCCAAGGCGGGCAGATCGACCCGGTGGAACACGAGATCGTCGAACGCGTGTTTTCGCTGGGCGACATGGACATCGCTTCCATCATGACTCACCGCAGCGACATCGTATGGCTGGATATTCGCCGGGATGCGCAGTACCTGCGCGAGTTGGTACGCACCCATGTGTACAACGTCTATCCGGTGTGCAACGGCTCGCTCGATGAGATCGTGGGGGTAATCCATCTCAAGGACTTGTTTGCCCATGCTTCCGATCCGGAATTCCAGCTCGAAAAGATCATGCGCCCGGCGGAATACTTGCCGGAAAACATGAGTGTCTATCGGGCGATGGATACCCTGAAGACCTCGAAACTCAAGTGCGGGATCGTCATCGACGAATTCGGCAGCGTGGAGGGCATCGTTACCCTCAAAGACGTAGTGAAAGGCTTGCTGGGCGGCATACCTCAGGAGGATGGCGAGCAGCCGATCGTCCGTCGGGAAGACGGGTCGCTGCTGGTGGACGGGCAATGCCCGTTTTACGAACTGCTCGATACGCTCGGGATGGAAGATTTGTTTTCCCGACACAATTACAAGACGATCAGCGGTCTGATCCTGGCCGTACTCCAGCACGTGCCCAAGACGGGCGAGCGTTTTCTCTGGCAGGGTCTGGAGATGGAAGTGGTCGACATGGACGGGGCACGGATCGACAAAGTACTGGTTACCCGCCGGGGCGATGGGTCCCAGGGGAATCCCGGAGAGGGGGACTAGGACGACTGACCGGCAAAGAGACGAAAACAGGAAAGAAACAACAAAAATCTAATACATATATATCGCATGAAAAAGATCGTACTGCTGCGCCATGGCGAAAGCGCATGGAACAAGGAAAACCGTTTTACCGGCTGGACGGATGTGGACTTGACGGAAAAGGGCATCGAGGAAGCCCGTCGTGCCGGCGATCTGCTGAAAAAGGAAGGCTTCGTCTTCGAGAAAGCCTTCACCTCGTACCTTAAACGGGCCGTCAAGACGCTGAACTGCGTGCTGGACCGGATGGATCAGGACTGGATCCCGGTCGAGAAATCCTGGCGTTTGAACGAAAAGCACTACGGCCAGCTTCAGGGCCTGAACAAGGCTGAAACGGCGGCCCAATACGGCGATCAGCAGGTGCTCATCTGGCGGCGGAGCTACGACGTGGCACCCTTGCCGCTTTCGGAGGACGATCCGCGCAATCCGCGGCATGATCCCCGTTACCGTCAGGTGCCGGATGCCGAGTTGCCCCGCACCGAGTCGCTCAAGGATACCATCGAGCGCATCCTGCCGTATTGGCACTGTGTGATATTCCCCACGCTCGCGGTAGCCGACCAGATCATCGTCGCGGCGCACGGCAACAGTCTGCGCGGGATCATCAAGCACCTCAAGGGAATCTCCGACCAGGACATCGTCGGCCTGAATCTCCCTACCGCCGTGCCGTATGTCTTCGAATTTGACGACAACCTCCGCCTTCAAAAGGACTATTTCCTGGGGGATCCCGAGGAAATCAAGCGTCTGATGGAAGCGGTGGCCAACCAAGGGAAAAAGAAGTAGCCTCTGGCCAAGGAGAACAGGATGGAAAACATCAAGGTGGCTTCGGTCCAGTTCGAAGCGCGCGACAACGACAAGGCCTACAACCTGTCGGTTATCCGTCGCATGTGCGCCTTGGCCGGGAAGGCCGGGGCGGACGTGGTGGCCTTTCACGAGTGTTCGGTCTGCGGGTATACCTTTGCCAAGGACCTGACCCGCGACCAGCTTGCCCGGATCGCGGAACCCATCCCCGACGGTCCCTCCACGCAGGAACTGATCCGGATAGCCCGCGAAACGGGGGTGGCTTTGCTGGCCGGATTCTTCGAACGGGGAGACGATGGCCGCCTGTACAAGGCGCATATCTGTGTGGATGGTACGGGGCTGAAGGCAAAATACCGCAAGCTGCATCCGTTTATCCATCCGGCGCTCACTCCGGGCGACCGGTATGTGGTGTTCGATCTGAAGGGTTGGAAATGCGGCATTCTCGTATGTTACGACAACAACATCTTTGAAAATGTCCGGGCTACCAAACTGCTGGGGGCGCAGATCATCTTCATGCCGCACGTGACCATGTGTACGCCTTCGCCGCGGCCGGGAGCCGGGTACGTCGATCCGGAATTGTGGCGGAACAGGGAGACCGATCCCACTTCGCTCCGGGTGGAGTTCGATGGGCTCAAGGGTCGTGCCTGGCTGATGAAATGGCTTCCTTCGCGCGCTTATGACAATGCGGTGTATGTCGTCTTCTCCAATCCGATAGGGATGGATTACCACGAAGTGAAGAACGGCTGTTCGATGATCCTGGACCCATTCGGGGACGTGGTGGTTGAGTGCCGGGCCTTGGGCGATGATTTTTGCCTGGCCACGCTTACGGAAGACAAGATAGAACGGGCCGGAGGGACCCGTTACCTTCAGGCGCGTCGGCCGGACTTGTACCGGGAGATCGTCGGAATGGCGCATACTCCGGTGCAGAAAGTAGCGTGGAAAGACGGCGTGCTTCCCCGGGACGAGGAATCCTCCCGCGGGTAAAGGTTTGCCGGGGCTGTCTTGTTCCCGGAATCGATAAAGCAAAGCCCGAAAAAGCCCCTCGAAAGAGGCGCTTTTTCGGGCTTGTTTTATGTCCTTGGCAGTCCCGGTCCGTTGGGGTGGTCAGTATCCGGTGTAGTTCAGGGGAGAGAAGCCCCGGAGCTCGTCTTTGACATTTTCGGGTACATCGAGGGTGTCGATAAATTCCCGGATGCTTTCCTTGGTGATCTTGGCATTGGTCCGCGTGAGGGCTTTGAGCGTCTCGTAGGGGTTGGGGTAGCCTTCGCGCCGCAGTACGGTCTGGATGGCTTCGGCCACTACCGCCCAGTTGTTGTCCAGATCGGCGATGATCTTTTCCCGATGGACGATCAGTTTGTTGAGGCCCTTGAGCGTCGAGCGGATCGCCAGCAGGGAATGTCCCAGCGGAACGCCGAGGTTGCGCAGTACGGTAGAGTCGGTCAGGTCGCGCTGCATCCGCGAGATGGGTAGCTTCCCGGCCAGGTGCACCCACAGGGCATTGGCCACCCCGAGGTTGCCTTCCGAATTTTCGAAGTCGATGGGGTTTACCTTGTGCGGCATGGCGCTCGAACCTACTTCACCGGCTTTTATCTGCTGGTGGAAGTATTCCATCGAGATGTAGGTCCACATGTCCCGATCCAGGTCGATCAGGATGTTGTTGATGCGTTTGATGTTGTCGCACAGGGCGGCGCACAGGTCGTAATGTTCTATCTGCGTGGTGGGGTACGAACGTTTCAGCCCCAGGGTTCCCTCGACGAAGTCCCGGGCGAAAGCATTCCAGTCCACAGCCGGGAAAGCAGCCTTGTGGGCATTGAAGTTGCCCGTCGCCCCGCCGAACTTGGCTCCGTAGGGCAGTTTCTCCAGCATCTCCACCTGAACGTGCAGGCGCTGGGAGAACACCCGGATCTCTTTTCCCAGCCGGGTGGGCGAAGCCGGTTGTCCGTGCGTATGCGCCAGCATCGGGATGTCGTCCCACTCCGAGGCCCGTTCTTCCAGCCGTTCGATCAGTCCGTGGAGTTCCGGCAGGTAGACTTCGGCCACGGCCTGCTTGAGGGACAGGGGGATGGCCGTGTTGTTGATGTCCTGCGAGGTAAGGCCGAAGTGGATGAATTCCTTGTAGCGCTCCAGCCCCAGGCGGGCGAACTGCTCCTTGAGGAAGTACTCGACCGCTTTTACATCGTGGTTGGTCGTCTTTTCGATTTCCTTGACCCGTTGGGCGTCCTCGAGGGAAAAGTCGGTGTAGAGGCGGCGCAGATCGGCAAATGCGCTTTCCGGTACGCCGGCCAGTTGGGGCAGCTGCGCACCCAGTCCGCACAGGGCGATGAAGTATTCTACTTCCACCTGTACGCGGTAGCGTATCAGGCCGTATTCGGAAAAGTACGGAGCCAGCGTTTCGCCGGTGGTGCGGTAGCGCCCGTCCAGGGGACAGAGCGCAGTGAGGGGGGAGAGTTCCATATTTTTCGGTCTTTGTTTTTTTCGCTAATCGAGCGACAAATTTACGCCCTGGCGGTCATATGTGCAATTTTTTTCATGTCCCACCGGCGGGCAAAAAACGCTTGGTAGCGACCGGCGGAGATCCCCCGGGATCTTATTTCCCGGTCAGTTTATGGGTGCCTGCTCCCACGTTTCGGGTTTTCCCGTCGGGGAATACCACTTGGGCTTTTTTGCCCTTCGGGACTTCCAGGCGGATGGTCATCCGCCCTTGTTCGTCTTGTTCCACGGCAACCCGGATCCGGCTGCCGTCCGCAGTAACCAGCGAGGCTTCGGCGTGCTTCAGCTTGCCCAGTTGCGGGGCTACCCGGAAAGTCTCGAAAGCCGGGGAGGTCGGTTCGATGCCGACGACCTTCTGGCTCATCATCGTCAGCGGTCCGCCGCTCCAGGCATGGTTGATCGTACCGCCACCGAAGCCTTCAGCTCCGATGCCCCATCCTTCGAACAGGGTTGTATAATCCTTGTAGCCCATCATTTTGGCATATCGTTCGTGGATGCGGTGCAGGGCTGCTTCGGGCTGACCCATGACAAAGAGGGCTTCGAGCACGTATTTTTCCATGTACGGGCTGGCGTGGTATTCCTTTTTCAAGGCTTCGGTCAAGGCCGGGTATTTGTCCGCAGAGGCCAGTCCCGATACCACGGCCATGGCTTGTGCCCGGTCATCGTCTGCACCCTGGTATTCCTTGGAGCGGAATACGCTTCCCGTCCAGTAGGCTCCGTCGAAGGCTTTTTCGATCTTCTCCATCATCCGGGTGTCTTTTTCGGCATCTTCTCTGCGACCGAGCATGGTGGCGAATTCCCGTTCGGCTTTCAGCGCAAGGTAATACCAGCAGGTGGTCAGCACTCCCATGTCGATGTCTTCGCCCCAGTCGCCCCAGTTCCAGTCGCCTTTGCGCAGCAGGGGAAGACCGTCTTCGCCCACCTGCCATACCTGATGCAGGTAGCGGTGTACCGGTTCATAGACTTCGGCTACGAAAGAGGAATCGCCGCTGTAGAAATACTGCGTGTAAAATCCGTACCAGCCTATCGAAGCCAGCATCTGCAAAGGAAGCTCACTGGTCCCCACACCCGGTACCGGCGAATAGAGTACGCCGTTGTCCCGCTGCCAGTTCACCAGTTCCCGGATGCCTTTGGCCGCCAGTTTGTGCGACGAGGGGGACAGGGCGTAAAAGGCTTCCCCCAGTTCGTTGACCGCGTCGCCCCACCACTGGGCGCGTTCACGGTCCGGGCAGTCGAAGTATGTATCGCGCATGGTGATGTACAGCGTGCGGGCGGCTTTTTTCCACAGTTCGTTCAAGAAAGGATCGTCGCATGTAAACGACCCGGCAAATTCCGTATCGTATCCCGTTTCGCGGAAGGCCACCTTTTTGACCTCGACCCCATCGGGAAGAATGTACCACACGTAGTGCCCGTTCATCCAGCCGGGATTTTCGTAGGCTTGAAGTCCTTCCCGGGTGATGTATTCGGCCCGGACATTGTTTTCGCTGCCTCCGCGGTAGTTGTCGGTTTGGATACGGATCGTGTCTCCGGCAGGGGCTTCCAGCTCGATGTAGGGCGTCATCTGGCAATTGTAGGGCAGGCGGCAGATCAAGGTATCGCCCGCACGGCGCACCTGTTCATAGGGCCGCAGTCCGTAGTCTTTCCACAACGGAATGGGGCGTTCGACCAGAAGGCCGAAAGGTTTCTCTCCGGCTTTGGCCAAGACTTCGGCCGGGGGAAGAAGCCCTTTGAAAGCCGTCGTGTTCCATCCCGGAAGGGCAAAGCGGGCATCGTAGCGGATATTGCTCTCCGGCAGGCGATAATTGGGATACGGTTTGCCCGTGTGCTGGAAAGCCTGGTAAACGGTCGCCTGCCAACTGGGGTCGGAGACGATGCTCACTCCGTCTTTGCGTGCATCGAACAGGAATCCGGCTTTTCCGCTGGATTTATGGCTGAAGCCGTCCTTGCCGAAATACCACAGCAGCACGGCAAGGGTGTTCTCCCCTTCTTTCAGATACGGAGAGAGATCCACCACGTCGTAGTAAGTCCCTTCGGGGTTCGGTCCGCGTTTGAGCCCGCCTTCGAATACCACCAGTGAGTCGTTGATCCACATCCAGTATTTGGAGTCGGCCGCGATGCGGGCTTCGAAAGGCTCGGGTACCTGGTCTATCGACACCGTCTTGCGCAGGATGATCCAGGTATTGGGGGTGTTTTGGCAGTCGGCGGCCGTGATCCATTGTCCGACCCAGGTGGAGTCGTTCTGGGCCGGGAGCGTCAGCGAGCAGAGGATCAGCGCTGTCGCAAGATATTTGCGCAATCTTTTCATAATTCGGTCGGTTTTTTTACGATGATTTTTAGTCCCTCCGGCGCTTTGACCGAGGTGTTCACCCGGCCGTCCGGACCTTTGTCATGGCGGACCTGTACCACTCCTTTGGCCGTGGGGAAGGATCCCTCTGCCCACTCCAATGAGCCTAAATGCGGTTCGATGACCAGTGTTTCCGCATCTGCCGGGTAGAAGCCCAATACGTGCCGGGAGAGCCACGACGTCGGTCCCGAAGCCCAGCCGTGGCACAGGCTGTGGCGGAAGCCGACGTAGCAATACGCCCCGTATTGGCCGTGGACGTCTGTCTTTCCCTCGGGGACCAGGCTGTCGATACGGGCGGCATTTTCCATCCAGGCCAGATCGAAGTCCTCCCAAAAGGTCGTTGCACCCAGTTCGAGCATCCCGCCCCAATACGTGCCGAGCAGGTCCATGGCTTGTTGGTATTCTCCGGCCATGGCCAACGCCTCCAGCATGTAGTACCCGTAGAAGGTCGAAAAATTGGCCGCACCGTTGTGGGTGAGGACCTCCACCACGTCCTGCGGCGGTACGGCGCCGCAGAGGGCCAGCAGGGCGGCAGCTTGTTTGTCGCCCTTTCGGGAACCGTCATGGTTTTTCAAGAAGCTGCGACCCAGTTTTTGGGCCTCTTTCAGCGCTTTCTTTTGCGCCAGATCGCATTGCTGGGCCAGTTCCTGGTCTCCCAGCAGGCGGCACAGTTCGCTTCCGGCTTGCAGAGCCATGACCGTCAGGGACTGGAGGCCGGCATCGATGGCATCGGGATTTTCATTTGAAGGCCAGTCCAGAAAACGCATGCCTCCGCCCAGGTGTTCCCGTCCGTTTTTGTCCAGGGTGGAAAGTACCTGCTTCAGCAGACCGGAGAGGTATTCCTTTTGCTCGTTCAGGTAGTCCAGATCGGCGTAGTAGCGGTACCAGTCGCGCTGGATGAGGATCCACCAGAGGGAATACGACCCGATGTCGTTCATCCATCCCGGCAGGGGAGTGGTCTGGCGGGCCAAGTCCAGGCTGCGCGGCACGATGGAGTGCGGGCCGAAGACGGTCGCGACGGTGGTTACTTCGGGGTGAAGGTCGCCCACCCAAACCAGGCGGTCGCGTTTGATGCCGTCCCAGAGATAGTTCTGCATGTTCAGGTGGACGGTGTAGGCGCCGGTATTCCAGATTTGGTTCAAAAGCGGGTCGCTGCACCGGAACGATCCCAGGTAGGGCAGGTCGCGGTAGATGAAGCAGGCATTTACCTCCCGCAGGATGAGTTCCGCGTCGGGGTCCAGCAGGTCGATGCGCACGAAGCGGAATCCCGAGTTGCCGACTTCGGCAACCCCCAACCAAGGCAATTGCATCGGGAAGTCGCGCATGGCATGGTCGTTGCCTGCATTGGTCTTTCCGCCCGGTTCGCTCATGGCTTCCGCTACGGATTCACCCAGGCGGATGCGTACGTTTACCGGTTTTTGCGAAGCAGGCATCCCGGTTACCAGGCGGATTCCCCCGTGGATTTCGCGCCCGAAGTCCAACAGGATGGCCGGTTGCTGCCCTTGGGAGCTTTTCATCCGGCACAGATGGCGGGAGGACATTTCGGACTGGCCATCGCTGGGTTCCAGCAGATTGTCTTGGCCGCTGATGTCTCCCTGCATCCAAACGATACGCACCGGCGGCAGGTAGTCCCGCACGCGTTCGTCGCGCTGTTGAGCCGAGATGCTCAGCGTTGCCAGGGACAGGAGGGAAAGTAACAATGTTCTCATAAAGGATAGGATAGAAGGTATGTCAGATGTCGAGATGGCCTTTGGGGATATTGAACACAGGAACCAGGTCATCGAGTTGTTTCCGGGTCATGCCTTCCGGCTCGAAACCAGCCTGGTGTGCACACAGGTAGATCTGAGCGGATTTGTTCAGCGTGTCGATCACATCGAAGCAATCCACGATGTCCGCTCCGGTGGCCAGGATGCCGTGTTTTTCCCAGAAGACGACATCGTGTTGTTCCAGGCGTCGGATGGTCGCCCGAGCCAGATCGAGCGTGCCGGGGATCTCGTACGGTACAATGCCCAGTCCCAGGGGCACGATGATGCGGCATTCGGGAATCATGGACCACAAGGTACGGGTAATTTCGGTCGAGTCGAGAAAACGGCGGGAGTGGGTCAGGGCCACCAGTTCCGTGGGATGGGTGTGGAGAACGACTTTTCCTCCCCGTCCGGATCGTTTCATGAACGCATGCATCAGCAGGTGGGAGGGAAGTTCCGAGGTGGGGCGAACCGGCTCCGCAGAGATGATCCGGTAGCATTTCCCGTTTTCCGAGATGCGGATCAGAGCTCCGTTGTGCAGGGGTTCCTGGGCAACGTAGCGCATTCGTTTTCCGGTGCCGGTAACGAAGAACACTTCCCCGGCCAATTCGGGAACAGCCTCCAGCAGTTCGACTTCCGGGGCCGATCCGGGTAGTTCCTTTTCCTGTTCGCTCAGGGATTGTGTCAGGTTGACCGAAATGTTTCCGCCGTTGTATTCGGCCCAGCCGCGTTGCCACAGATAACCGGCCACTTCGGCGATTCGGCCTATCTCGGCCGAGAGTTTTTCGTTGTTTTTTATCGTGTTCATGGGATGAAAAAATGATTCGTATTCGTGCGGATTACAATAGATTGGGCAGCATCAGCGAAAAAATGAGCACGAGCAGTCCCAGACACAGAACCACTCCCGCGCGTTTTCCCGCTCCTTTCCATTCGTGCAGGACGATACCCCAGAAGTTGCTGAAGATCACGTTGAGCGACATCAGAATACTCCACGAGAAGGCCAGCATGACCGGCGAGTCGGCAAAGAAACTCTTTCCCATGCCCAGTCCGAAAAATTGGGAGTACCACAAAAGGCCAGCCAAGGCACAGAAGATCAGATTGTTGCCCAACACACCGGGGGATACGTGGAAATAGTCGCCCCCGGTCTTGTTTTTGATGTTCTGGAAGATGCAGTAGGCTGCATTGGTGAGGAATCCGCCGATGGTTACCAGCAGGATGACCGGATTGAGGGCAAAAAGTTCGTTTGCACCGCCTTTCAGGGCCGCCTGCTGAATGGGAGCGCCCGCTTCGAGTCCCAGGTTGAAGCAAGCACTCATCACACCGGCCAACAGGGCTACGGCCAGGCCTTTGGTCAAGGCGAAATCTTTGACGGCGGCCTTTTTTTCTTCCTCGCTCATGTTGCGGGAACGAAGACTGCCCGCATAACCGATGATGGCAATGCCGGCGATGGTTACCGCAACGCCGATCAGAAGGATCAAACCTTCTCCGTGCAGCAGGTCCATTCCGCCGAATACGGCTGGAAGCAGTGTCCCGAAAGCCGAGCAGGTGCCCAGCGCGATGCTCTGTCCCATGGCAATGCCCAAATACCGCATGCTCAACCCGAATGTCAGCCCGCCTACGCCCCACAGCATTCCGTAGATGACGGCTCCCGTGGCACCACCGGCCCCCAGCAGGGTTCCCAGCGAAATGTTTTCGGGAATAGCCAGCAGCGCCCCCAGGAAGGGGAATACCAGCCAGGCAAAGATGCCTTGGGTGAGCCAAAAGCTTTCCCAACTCCAGTTTTTTACTTTCTTGATGGGGACATACGAACTCGATTGTCCGAAACTGCCCACAGCAATGATCAAGAGTCCTATCAGTATTTCCATGTCCGTAGTATGTTTCTCTTTGCTTTCGTTTCGATGAGGTGGCCGGGGAAAAAATTGGGAACGCCTTCCTTATGCTTGCGGCTTTTGTCCCCCGGGGGACAAAAGCCGCAAGAGGCGGTTAGCGTTTGGAAGTTACCTCGTGTTCGTAGCGTTCGATCTCGGCAATGTACGATTCGCCTACCGGAACGCCTTGCTGCTCGCAGAACATGTCCCAGACCGCTTGCCAAGGCAGGGATTTGAGCTCTTCGGAAAGAGCCAGGCGCTGGAAGTAGCGCCCCGTGTCCTCGTATCCCTGAAGGGTGGACGAGGGCTCGAGCAGAGCCATCAGGAAGGCTTTTTGTGTGGCGCGTGTGCCGATGACGTAGGCTCCGATCCGGTTGATGGTGGCATCGAAGTAGTCCAGACCGATGTGGACGCGGTCCAGGGCTTTGCTGCGGATTACTTCGCGGGCCAGGTCGGTCAGCTCGTCCGAGAGGATGACAACATGGTCGCTATCCCACCGGATGGGGCGGCTTACGTGCAGCATGATCTCGGGGGTGAACAGCAGCAGGGACGAGATCTTGTCCGCGATGCTTTCCGTCAGGTGGAAGTGTCCCGTATCCAGGGTAACGATCTTTCCGTATTTGGCACCGTAGCCCAGGTAGAAATCGTACGAGCCGACGGTGTAGCTTTCCAAACCGATGCCGAACAGTTTGGCTTCGATGCAGTCCTTCATGTGGGAATAGGGCGTGGCGAAGATCTCGTCCAGCGATTCCTTCAGGATCTGGCGGTATTTCAATCGGTTGGCCGGTACCTCCTTGCTGCCGTCGTGGATCCACAGGTTCATGATGCAGGGATCGTCCTGTGCCAATCCCATGGCTTGACTGATCGCCCGGCAGCGTTTGGTGTGTTCGATCCAGAAGTCCCGGATGCTTTTGTCCGGATTGGCCAAGGTCAAGTCGCCGCTTTTGGGATGGGAGAACGACGTGGAGTTGAAGTCCAGTTTCATTCCGTTTTCTTTTCCCCATTGGATCCAGCTGGCGAAATGTTCGGGCGTTACCTCGTTGCGATCTACTTTTTTCCCGCCGAAATCGCCGTAGATCTCGTGCAGGTTCAGCCGATGGTGTCCCGGGATGAGGGAGGCCGCCTTCAGAATATCGGCGCGCAATTCCTCGATGTTGCGTGCCCGGCCGGGGTAGTTGCCCGTTACCTGGATACCGCCGGTGAGCGATCCGCCCTGGTTTTCAAATCCGGTAACGTCATCGGCCTGCCAGCAGTGCAGCGAGATGGATATTTTTCCCAAGGCTTCCATCGCCTTGTCCGTATCTACCCCCAGGGCGGCGTACCGCTCGCGGGCGATCTGATAAGCTTGTTCGATCGTCTGTTTTTTCATGGTCGTTGTGTTGTTTTATTCGGTAGTTGGTTATTCTTTTTCCGGGTAGAAGGTCTTCAGCGGGAACGATTCGGCGATGATGCGCCGCATGTGCCAGCGGTCTTTTACCCATCCGGCCGCCATAGCCTGTACCAGACAGTTGCCGATGGCCGTGGCTTCCGAGGGACCGGCTACCACGGGAATGCCGATCTCGTTGGCGGTAAGGCGATTGAGCAGGTCGTTTTGCGAACCGCCCCCGATCACGTGCAGTTTTTCGATGGGCACGGGGGACAACTGGCGCAGCATATCCAACACTTCCCGGTAACGGGCCGCCAGGCTGAGGAAAATGCATCGTACGAACTGTGCGTCGCTTTGCGGGGCTTGCAGGCCTTTTTCGGCGCAATAGTCCGCGATGGCCTCCGGCATGGAACGGGGGTTGGCAAATCGGGGGTCGTCCGGGAAGATCCGGGTCGAGAATCCGGTTTCGCTTTGCGCCATTTCGACGATCTGCGGATAGGTGTACGTTCGGCCTTGTTTTTCCCATTCTTTGCGGCATTGTTCCAGAAGCCACATGCCGGTAATGTTTTTGAGCAGGCGGATCGTCCCGTCGATTCCGCCTTCGTTGGTGAAATTCATTCGGAAGGATTCCTGGGAGAGGACGGGGTGTTCGCTCTCGATGCCCATCAGGCTCCACGTTCCGCTGCTCAGGTAGGCGAATCCGGGATTCGAAGCCGGGACAGCCGCTACGGCCGAGGCCGTGTCGTGGCCAGCCACGGCGACTACGGGTACCTTTCCCAATCCCGTTTCTTCGGCCAAGTCGTCGGTCAGGGTACCTACCACCGTGCCCGGCATGACGACCGTTTGGGGCAGGATCGACGGCGAAACGCCGGCTGCGCGGAGCAGTTTCTGTTCGAAACGCTTGGTGGTCGGGTTGAGCAGCTGCGAAGTCGAAGCATCGGTGTATTCGCATACCGAATTTCCGGTGAGCATGTAGGCCAGCAGATCCGGCATGAAGAGGATCCTGTCGGCGTATTTGAGCGGAGCGAAATCCTCCTTTTTCTGGCAGTAGAGTTGGTAGAGGCTGTTGAAGTCCATGATCTGGATGCCGGTCAGGGCATAGACTTCCTCGCGGGGGACCTCCCGAAAAAAGGCTTCGGGAGCCCCCTGTGTATAGGGATCGCGGTAGGCCCGGGGCAGTCCCAGGATTGTCCCGTCCGAAGCGATATGGCCGAAGTCCACCCCCCAGGTGTCGATACCGATCGAATCGATCTTCCTTCCTTCGCGGGCGCAAAGGAACAAGGTCTTTTTCAGGGATTCGAACAGGGAGAAAACATCCCAGTAGTATTTTCCGTGCAGGGTCAGCAGCGTAGTGGGAAAGCGGTGGATCTCTTTCATTTCAAATCTGACACCGTCGGTGGTCCCGAGGATGGCCCGTCCGCTGGTGGCCCCCAGGTCGAAGGCCAGAAAATTGCCTTTGTCCATAGTATAGGAAAGTTATTTGTGAGTTACGGAGACAAATATATGGGCGGGATTGCCTATTTTTGCTTTTCAAAATGACAATTAATGTTTCATTTTTGACATGGAAAATCGGCAGCTGGGAGATCTTCATTACCTTACGGTCGGTTCGCAGGACGAACGCTGGGGCATGGTGGTAACCACCGTGGGGTATCAGTTTGTGCCTCCGGGGGGAAGTTACCCGTTGTCGCGCCATCCGGACGGCTACGATTTCAAGCCGCAGAGCGGCCGGGTGTTGGGGGAATACCAGATGGTTTACATTACCCGGGGCGACGGGTATTTTTCGTCGGCCTCCTCCCGGCGGCAGAAGGTCTCGGCCGGGACGATGATGCTGCTGTTCCCGGACGAATGGCACGACTATCGGCCGAACCCTTCCACCGGATGGGACGAATATTGGGTCGGGTTTCGGGGAGAGGCGGTCGATGCGCTGTTTCGCGGGCGGTTTTTCACCCGCGAAGAGCCTCTGATCCATATCGGAGTCAGTGCGACGGTGGTCGGTCTGTACGAAGACCTGTTGGGCTTTGCCCAACGGGAAAAAAGCGGCTGCCAGCAGATGTCCTCCGGTATCGTCCTGCACATCCTGGGGGCGGTGTACTACAAGCGGAAAAACCAGGCCTTTACCAACAATACGTACGTGGTGGACAAGATCAACCAGGCGCGTATCATGATGAAGGAACGCTGCGAAGGCGATCTTTCGTGCGAGGAGGTGGCCTGCAGGTTGGGGTTGGGGTATTCGTGGTTTCGGCGCATGTTCCGCCAATATACGGGCGTTCCTCCGGCTCAGTACATGTTGCAGCAGAAGATCCTTCGGGCCAAGGAATTGCTTTCGGCGACCGACTTGAACATTTCGGAGATCGCCTATCGGCTGCATTTCGAAAATCCCGGCCAGTTTGCCACCTCGTTCCGGAAAAAGACCGGGATGACCCCGTCGGATTTCCGGCGCAGGGCCCGATGAGGGGACGGGAAAATGGAGCGGAAGAAAAAAGCGTAAAATATTCGTGCAGAGGAAAAAAAATCGTATCTTTGTCGCCTCTTTTGCCGCAGGGAGTCCGGAAGGCAAAAGAGGCGCAATCAAAAGGTAAAACCCTTCCCGGGGCGTGCCTGCGTGGATTCCGGACGGCGCCAAGGGAATACAAGTATTTTTTCAGGGGGCGTGCCCCCGCAAATTTTTATGTCAGAAGAAACGAAAAACGTACACCCGCTCGAGGATTTCGACTGGGATGCTTACGAATCCGGAGCCGAAGTATCGAAAGCCGAGCATGACAAGATGCAGCAGCTCTACATCGACTCGCTGGGCGGTGTGAACGAACACGAAGTGGTCGAAGGTACGGTGGTGGCAAAGAATGACCGCGAGGTGATCGTGGACATCAATGCCAAGTCCGAAGGTGTGATCTCGGCTTCCGAGTTCCGCTACAATCCGGCACTGGCCGTAGGCGACAAGGTGGAAGTCCTGGTGGACCGTCAGGAAAACAAGAACGGCCAACTGGTGCTCTCGCACAAGAAGGCTCGCGCCATCAAGGCTTGGGACCGCGTGAACGCAGCGTACGAATCGGGCGAGATCGTCAACGGTTTCGTCAAATGCCGCACCAAGGGCGGTATGATCGTCGATGTGTTCGGCATCGAGGCCTTCCTGCCCGGCTCGCAGATCGACGTAAAACCGATCCGCGATTACGATCAGTTCGTGGAAAAGACGATGGAATTCAAGATCGTCAAGATAAACAACGACTTCAAGAACGTGGTGATCTCTCACAAGGCCCTCATCGAGGCCGACCTCGAGGAGCAGAAGAAGGAGATCGTCTCCAAGCTCGAAAAGGGTCAGGTACTCGAAGGTACGGTCAAGAACATCACCTCGTACGGTGTATTCGTCGATCTGGGCGGTGTGGACGGACTGATCCACATCACCGACCTGTCGTGGAGTCGCATCAACCATCCTTCGGAAGTGGTGCAGCTCGACCAGAAGATCAATGTGGTGATCCTGGACTTCGACGAGGACAAGACCCGTATCCAGCTCGGTCTCAAACAGCTCCAGCCGCATCCTTGGGACGCTTTGAGCGAAACCTACAAGGTGGGCGACAAAGTGAAAGGAAAGGTTGTCGTGCTGGCCGATTACGGAGCGTTCGTAGAAGTGATGCCCGGTGTGGAAGGCCTTATCCACGTATCCGAAATGTCCTGGTCTACGCACCTGCGCAGCGCACAGGATTTCGTCAAGGTAGGCGATGAGGTAGAGGCCGTCATCCTGACGCTGGACCGCGAGGAGCGCAAGATGTCTCTGGGCATGAAGCAGCTCACCCCCGATCCTTGGGCCAACATCGAGCAGAAGTATCCCGTAGGTTCGCGTCAGACCGGTACGGTGCGCAACTTCACCAACTTCGGCGTGTTCGTCGAACTGGAGGAAGGCATCGACGGACTGGTGTACATCTCCGACCTCTCCTGGACCAAGAAGATCAAACATCCTTCCGAATTCTGCAAGATCGGCGACAAGATGGATGTTGTTGTGCTGGAACTCGATACCGAAGCACGCCGTCTGTCCCTGGGCCACAAGCAGACCACCGAGAATCCGTGGGATGTCTATGAGAAGACCTTTGCCGTAGGTACCCTGCACAAGGGTGTGGTACGCGAAGTGTTCGAAAAGGGCGCCACGGTAGGCTTTGAAGGAACCGAAGGTCTGGAGGCATTCTGCCCGCCGCGTCATTTGGTCAAGGAAAACGGCACGAGCCTTGTCAAAGGCGAAGAAGCCGAGTTCAAAGTGATCGAGTTCAACAAGGAGTTCAAACGCATCGTCGTGTCGCACACCGCCACGTACAAGGCCGAGGAAGAACGTCCTGCCCGCGAATCCAAGAAGGCTGCGGCTGCTGCCCTCGAACAGGCTCCCGAGGTTAAACCCACGTTGGGCGATCTCGATGCGCTGGTCGAACTCAAGAAGAAGATGGAGGAGGGTAAGTAATCCTTTCTTTGTCCGATAAAACCGGTACGCCCGGCCTGGAATTTCCAGGCCGGGCGTTTTTTTGTAGAGTTGGGAAAAGGAAAAAAGTGTGTGGGGATGGGGAGGGGCGATAAGAACCCGTCCACCTTCCGCAACGGATATGGTGGAGCGAAGGGCGGGGAAATTATCGATCGGACTTCGACGAGTTTTTCAAAAAATCTTCCACCGCCCGGTGGCTCACGGTCCGCTCGGCAAAGTAAGCCTCGGCTGCGTGCATCTGTTCGGCAGTTGCCCCGAGCGAGCGCAGGATGTTGCCCAGATGCATTTTCATGTGGCCCCGCTGGATGCCGGAGGTAATGAGCGCGCGTACGGCCGAGAAGTTTTGCGCCAGCCCCACGCAGACGGCCACTTGCATCAACTCTTCGGCACCGGGATGTCCCAGGATGTCCATGGCTACGGCCGAGAGCGGATGCAGGCGGGTGAGCCCCCCGACAGTGCCCACGGCGATCGGCAGGTCGATCGAGAAACGAAACTTCCCGTCCTCGACCCGGGCCTGGGTGAGCGAAGCATACCTTCCCGAGCGGGCCGCATAGGCGTGGGCGCAGGCTTCCACCGCCCGGAAATCGTTTCCCGTGGCCAGGATCACACCGTCCACGCCGTTCATGATGCCTTTGTTGTGTGTAACGGCTCGCGAAACCGACAGGGAGGCGATGTGTACCGCAGCGACGAAACGCCGGCAGAAATCCTCGCCCGAAAAACCGTCGATGGCCATCTCTTCTACCGGACATTCGAGGACGGCTTCGGCCCGGCAGTCGGGGGTGTAGTTGGACAGGATGCTCATCAGGATTTCCAGACGGCCCGGCAGCGAATGCGCTTCGGCAAGGGTCCTAAAGCGCGATGCGATGGCCTCCAGTACGCTGTTGATGAAGTTGGCTCCCATCGAATCCCGCGTGTCGGCCGAGAGGTCTATCTGGTAATAGCCGTCCATCCGGTCGGTGCAGTCCTTTAGTTCCAGGGAAGTGATGCCCCCGCCTCGGGCGCGCATTTTTTCCGTCAGCGGCTCGGTGGCTTCGAGCAGTTGCGGGCGTATGCGGAGGAAAAATTCGGAGAGGGTTTCCGGTTTCCCTTCGGTGTAGAGCAGGTGGATCTGTCCTTTCTTGACGGCTGAAAGGGTGCGGGCCGAAAAGCCTCCCCGTTCGGCCCAGAAGGCGGCCGATTTGGACAGAGCGGCTACCACGGAGCTCTCCTCGATGACCATCGGTACGGCATACATCCGCCCGTTGATCCGAAAGTTGGGGGCGACGCAGAACGGCAGGTAGTAGTTGGCCAGGGTGTTTTCGGCAAAGCCTTCGTGCAGGGCCTCCAAGGCTGGGTCGGCGTGCAGGTAGTTGTGAAGGGTTCGGGCGGCCTGCTGCGGATCGGAGGAAAAGGCTTCCAGGATGCGGCGGGTCTTTTCCTCCCGGGAGAGTTTTGAAAAACCTTTGAGAATGTCGTTCATCGGGATCGGATAGGCAGTTGATTTACAAGGATACAAAGATAGCTTTTTTGGAGATAGGGCAAGGCCTTTGGAAAGGTCTTCTGGGAGGGGTAACGACGTAATTTACAGCGGGTAAAAAAACAATGTTAATGTCTTTTGTTTTGCTTTGTGTACACATCAGAAAATCATATATTTGCACCACCAATTACGAAACGGTCAATCATTAATCCTAAAATATACCCAAAATGACAAAAGCAGATATCGTATCCAACATTTCGGAGGCGAAAGGCGTGGAAAAAGCCGAGGTACAGGCTGTAGTCGAGGCTTTTATGGAAGAGGTGAAGAATTCTCTCGAAAACGGAAAGAACGTTTATCTCCGCGGTTTCGGTAGCTTCATCATCAAGCGCCGTGCAGAGAAAACCGGTCGCAATATCTCCAAGAACACCACTATCAAGATCCCGGCACACAATATTCCGGCATTCAAGCCTTCCAAGATGTTCGTGGAGTCGGTCAAGAAGTCGGTCAAGACCAAATAACCCTCGACAACAGATACCTCCTGCCCGGCAGGAGGCTCTAAACATAGAGTGATTAACCTTTTAATATCAGTAGACCTATGCCTAGCGGTAAGAAACGTAAAAGACATAAAGTAGCTACGCACAAGCGTAAGAAACGGAGAAGACTCAACCGCCACAAAAAGAAATAATTCGTATTTCTTTTGCGAACGGCCTGCGGGCTACGGCAGGAAAGTCGGCAATAGCATCCTTAAGGCGTTAAGGATGCTTTTGCACTTTTTTGGGTAGCCGTATCGGCAGGCAGGCGAGCAGAGTATTTCTACAATCCAACGGACGGACCTTTCGGGATCCGTTCGGTAACATTTCCAAACAATGATTTGTTGTGAGCACTGAACTTATTATCAATTCAAAGCCGTCCGAGGTAGACATTGCCATCCTGGAAGACGGGAAGTTGATGGAGTACCAGACCCAGACTTCCCAGAACGACTTCGCGGTAGGGGACATCTATCTCGGGAAAGTGCGCAAGATAATCCCCGGGCTCAACTCGGCGTTTATCGACATCGGGCATCCCAAGGATGCCTTCCTGCACTACAACGACCTGGGGCCTCAGGTCAAGTCACTGCTCAAATACATTAGGAACACACAATCCGGCGGCCAGCAGACCGCCATGCTCGATCGGTTCAAAGCCGAAGGCAATATCACCAAAGACGGGAAGATTGCCGATGTCCTCACCCAGGGAATGCCCATCCTGGTTCAGATCACCAAAGAGGCCATCTCGACCAAAGGACCCCGACTGACCTCCGAACTGTCCATCCCCGGGCGGATGTTGGTCCTGGTGCCTTTCAATGAAAAAGTAGCCATCTCGCAGAAGATCCGTCGCAAGGACGAAAGGGACAGGCTTCGCATGGTTCTGGAAGGGATGCGTCCGAAGGGTTTCGGACTCATCGCCCGGACCAATTCGATGGGCAAGTCGGCTGAAGAACTCAAGGCCGATCTCGACACCCTGGTCAAGAAATGGGAAACGATGTACGCCCATTTGAAGAAAGAAAAGACCAAAGCCCGGGTGCTTTCCGAGGAGGACCGCGTGAGCGGCATCCTTCGCGATCTGTTCAATGATTCGTTCACTTCGATCGTGGTGGACGACGAATCGCTCTTTCTGGAGATCGTCTCGACCCTCGATACCATCGCTCCAGGCCGGGACAAGATCGTCAAGATGCACACGGACAAGGTGCCGGTGTTTGAAAAGTACGGTGTTGACCGCCAGATCAAAACCTCGTTCGGGCGCAGCGTGCCGATGACCAAAGGCGCCTATTTGGTGATCGAACACACCGAAGCCCTGCACGTGATCGACGTGAACAGCGGAAACCGCCTCAATGCCAAGGAAAACCAGGAGAACAATTCGCTGGAAGTCAATCTGGTGGCAGCCAAGGAGATCGCCCGTCAGTTGCGTCTGCGCGATATGGGTGGTATCATCGTGGTGGATTTCATCGACATGGTCAAGAGCGAGCATCGCAAAGCGCTCTACGAAAAGCTGTGCGAGTTCATGAAGGCCGATCGGGCCCGCCACAAGGTATTACCTCCCAGCAAGTTCGGACTGGTACAGATCACCCGTCAGCGGGTGCGGCCGGCCACCGACATAGAAACTTCGGAACCCGATCCGGAAGGGGCCGGGACGATCCACGCCCCGATCAACATCCTGGGCGAGATCGCCGACAGCATCGAACAGTTGGCCAAAGCGGGTTACCATGGCATTTCGTTGCACACACATCCGTTCGTGGCGGCGTACCTGACCAAGGGTTTCCCTTCGCCGCGCCTGTCCTGGCTGTTCAAGTACAAGCGGTGGATCCGGATCGTTCCGCGCGATGCCTACCGGTATCTTCAGTACCGCTTTTTCGATCGGGACAGGAAGATGATCAAATTGTGAGTTCCTTTTTTTTGAGTTGAAAAAAAATAGCCCCCGGCATTAGGAATATGCCGGGGGTTTCTTTACATTTGTCTGGAACTGTATAACCAAAATAAAAGAATCATGAAAAAAGGTCTGTTTGTGGTGCTGTTTGCCTTGTTGGCCGGGATGACGGTCAATGCGCAGGCATTTCAAGGTAAGGGAAGTTCCCAACTCAGCGTGGGGATCACTTCCGGGTTCAATACTTACAACATACTCGGTATTCAGGGTAATTACGATTATGGCGTAGCCGATTTCATCTCGGTGGGCGGCCAGGTAAACCTGCTTTTCGACGATGATTTCAAGATGTATGTCGGCCCCCGTGCCAACTTTCACTTGCTCAATGCCATCACGCCCTCCAAGACAGGACCGTTTGACGTGTATTTGAGCGCCACGATGGGAGTACAGTTCGGTGGGAAGACCAAATTTAACGGAGGTGGTTATTTGGGTGCTTCGTACGACATCACCAGCCACATTGCCGTGAAACTCGAAGTCGGCTCGAACGTAATGGCCGGCGTGCTGTTCCGATTGTAAGTCCCGCTGCGGGCAAGCGACAAAAAAAGCTC
>DCEW01000067.1 GCA_002314265.1 Flavobacteriales bacterium UBA1820 | reverse complement strand
CGCTTGCCCGCCCCTTGTGCGTGGAAGAATCACCCCTGCAAGTGCTTGATAAACAGGGATGCGTTGCCGGAAAGTTCGCCCCGCAGGGACACCCGGTAGAATTTCCGTTTCAGTTCCAACCCCCGGATCGAGATGATCTCCAGGTCGTACAAGTCGCTTTCCCGTTTGAGTGCCTGTTTGGAAATGAACGCGATGCAGTCCGTCTGCCGCACGAAAGCCTTGATGCTCTCCGTGCTGCCCAGTTTGATGATCACGTTCAGGCTGCTGTCCAACCGGATGTGCCCCTCGCTCAGCAGTTTCTTGCGCAGGATGTCCAACGTCCCCGACCCATCCTCGCGCATGACCAAAGGCAATTCCTTGATGTCCTCCAGGGAGTATTTCCGGGTCGCGTACAAGCCCCCCTTGCGCGTGATGGGCACCAGTTCGTCGTCCATGTATTCGGTGTAGTGCAACAAGTGGTTGCTCGGCAGACCTTCGACAAAGCCCAGGTCGATCTCCTTGTCCAGCAGAGCTTGCTCCACCTGTTCGGTGTTGCCGCTGATCAGGCTCAACTTGATGGCCGGGTAGTAATTGTAAAACCGTGCGATGGCTTCCGGCAGGACGTATTGGGCGATGGACGTCGAAGCCCCGAGTCGCAATTCGCCCTTGTGTTCTTCCTTGAGCGAGGAAATACGGTAGTCGATCTCGCGGTAGATCTCGTCGATGTTTTTGGCCTGCTCGTAAAGGATGCGTCCCGCCTCGGTGAGCAGGATGCTGCTGCCCCGCCGCTCGAACAGGGTGATCCCGTAGATCCGTTCCAGTTCCTGGATATGTTTGGAGACGGCGGGCTGGGTGATGTTGTGTTTGTGCGCCGCCTTGGTAAAGCTCTTCTCGGAAGCTACGGTGTAGAAAACTTTCAGTCGGAAGTCCAGCATGTCGTTCTTTTTCGGGATAAATGGGGGGAATCTCGCGCGGGGGAATCAATCCTGTCGCTCGTTTTCCAGAAGGTCTTCCTGGTAAATATCGGCGATCAGCCCGGCGTACTTTTCGGTCAACCGGCGGCGTTTTATCTTCAGGGTCGGGGTCAGTTCCCCGCCTTCGGTGGTCCATTGGTCGGCTACCAGGCGGAAATGCCGGAGCCGTTCCCAGTTGCTCAAGCTCTTGTTCACTTCGTGTACCAGAGATTTGTACAGCGCCAGCACCTGCTCGTCGGAGGTCATCGCCGTCCGGTCTCCCGTGGGGATGCCCCGCTGTTCGCACCAGAGTGCCAGTTCGCCGAAGTCCGGTTCGAGGATCACCGAGGGGTGTTCCTTGCCGTTGCCCACCACCATCGCCTGGTCGATGTACCGGGATTGCATCAAGGCGTTTTCGATCGGCTGAGGGGTGATGTATTTTCCGCCCGAGGTCTTGAACAATTCCTTTTTGCGGTCGGTGATGTAAAGGAAACCGTCCTCCAGGTGCCCGATGTCCCCGGTGTGCAAGTATCCGTCCTGGTCGAACGCCTCGGCGGTGAGTTCCGGTTCCTTGTAGTAGCCCAGCATCACGCTCGGCCCTTTTACCAGGATCTCCCCGTCCTCACCGATGCGCACGTCCAGGTTTTCGAGCGGCCGGCCGATGGACCCGATGCGCAATCCCCGCTTGGGGTAAACGTTGGTCGAGACGATCGGGCTGGTCTCGGTCAGCCCGTATCCCTCGTTCAGCACGATGCCCGCTGCGCAGAACAAACGGCACAGGCGTGCGTCGAGGCTGGCCGACCCGCTGATCATGATGCGCAGATCGCCGCCCAGTGCCGCGCGCCATTTGTCGAAGACCAGCCGTCGCGCCACCGCCAGTTTTATCCGGTAGCCCAGACTGTTTTCGTACGGCCGGTAGCGCATCCCCAGGCGGATTGCCCAGTCGAAAATACTCTTGCGCCAACCCTTGAGCGCTTCGCCCTTGGATGATATTTTGGCGTAGAGTCGCTCGACCACGCGCGGGACGACCATCATGATGTACGGACGGGCGTGCAGGGCGTCGGTGGCGATGGTGTCGGTCGATTTGGCGAAAAAGATGCTGCAGCCCAACAGTTGGTAGCAATAGTTGACCGTACGCTCGTAGATGTGGCTCATCGGCAGGAAACTCAACGCATGTTTGCGTTCGATCTCGATGATGCGCGGGATGCAGATCTTGTCGTTGGACAGGATGTTTTTGTGGGAAAGCAGCACCCCTTTGGGCTTGCCTGTGGTACCGGAGGTGTAGATCAGGGTAGCCACGTCGTTTTCATCCGCTTCGGCGGCGCGCCGGTCCACCGTTTCCTGCAGGGCCGGGTTGTCGCCTTCGTGCAGGAAGTCTTCCAACGTGGGCAGGTCTCCGGAAGGGTCGAGGACATAGATGCCCTCCAGGGTGTTTACCAGGTGGCGTATGTTTTCGACTTTGGCGTAGAGGTTCTTGCTGGCCACAAAGCACAGGCGCATGGCACTGTGTTCGAAGATGTACTGCATGTCTTCTTTGGACAGGGTGGGATAGACCGGGACGGTGATTGCTCCGGCTTTGGTGATGGCCTGGTCGAGTACACACCATTCTATGCGGTTGGAGGAAATGATGCCCACCCGGTCGCCTTTTTCGATCCCGGCCGCCACCAGGGCCCGTGCTGCCCGGTCGATGCGTTCGACGTACTGGCGGGAGGAGATGCTTTCCCATTCGCCGCGCGCCCGGTGGGCGAGTGCGGTGTCCAGATCGTACCGATCCCGTTGGTAAATCGAGATGTCGAAAAGTCTTCTTACCTGGTCCAAACTGTTCATAAATCTTTCTTGTAGTTAGTTAGCTCGTTGTCGTCCGCAGGGGCGGGCGGTGTGTTTTCTCGGATAAAACAAAGTTATGATCATTTACGGATCGTACAAATGTTTTCTATGATTTTTTCGTTTTCGCCCGAAAGAAAAAATCCGCTTTTCCCCCGTAATTTCTTAAATTTGCGCAACGCCCCGAAAATCCGCATATTTTCCTTCGGGACGGTTTTTATGCCTGAAAATCAAAACTCAGCTTATACCGAAGACAAGATCGTCAACCTCTCTCCGCGCGAACACGTCCGCCTGCGTCCCGGGATGTACATCGGCAAATTGGGAGACGGATCCTCTTCGGACGACGGTATCTACGTCCTGCTCAAGGAGATCATCGACAACTCCATCGACGAGTTTGTCATGGGGCAGGGTGAGCGCATCGACATCACCATCGAGGACGGCACCGTAACGGTACGCGACTACGGCCGGGGCATTCCCCTGGGCAAGGTCGTGGAATGCGTTTCGGTGATGAATACCGGGGGAAAATACGATACCTCCGTCTTCAAGAAAGCCGTGGGCCTCAACGGAGTGGGAACCAAAGCCGTAAACTTTCTCTCGGCCTATTTTGAGGTCGTCTCCTTTCGGGACAAGGAATGCAAGCGCGCCCTTTTCCGTCAAGGACTTCTGGTCCAGGACGACCCCATAGTGCCCACCACCGAAAAGAACGGCACCCGCATCACCTTCCGCGCCGATACCGACGTGTTCCCCCCATACCGTTACCGGTACGAGTACGTGGAGAACATGCTGCGCAACTACACGTACCTCAATCCGGGGCTGACCATCTGGTTCAACGGCACGGCCTACCGCTCGCAGAACGGTCTGAAGGACCTGATCGAAGACCGGATCGATACGGCCATCGAATACCCCATCATCCACCTGCGGGGCGACGACATCGAGGTGGCGCTCACCCATTCCGCCTCGCATTACAGCGAGGATGTCTGGTCGTTTGTCAACGGGCAGTACACCCCTTTGGGAGGGACGCACCTGGCGGCTTTCCGGGAAGCCATCGTCAAGGTGGCGCGCGATTTCTGGGGCAAGCCCTTCGAGCCGGCCGATGTGCGCAAATCGCTCGTGGCCGCCATCAGCGTCAAGGTGATGGAGCCTTCCTTTGGCGACCAGACCAAGACGCGCCTGGTCTCCTCCGAGATGGGCGGGGAGAAACCGACCATCCGTTCGTACGTGGTGGATTTCATCACCCGCGAACTGGACAACTACCTGCACAAGAATCCCGAGACGGCCGCGGCCATGCTGCGTAAGATCCAGGAAGCCGAAAAGGAACGCAAGGAGCTCTCCGGCATCCGCAAGATCGCCAAGGAACGCGCCAAGAAGATCAGTCTGCACAACCGCAAGCTCCGCGATTGCCGTACGCACCGCGGGGACATGAAGGACGAACGCCGTTTGGAGTCCTCCATCTTTATCACCGAGGGCGATTCGGCCAGCGGTTCGATCACCAAAGCCCGCGACGTGAATACCCAGGCGGTCTTTTCCCTGCGCGGAAAACCGCTGAACTGCTACGGCATGAGCAAGCGGGTGGTGTACGAAAACGAGGAATTCAATCTGCTCCAGGCCGCCCTGAACATCGAGGAAGGCACCGAGAACCTGCGTTACAACAACATCATTATCGCCACCGATGCCGATGTGGACGGGATGCACATCCGGATTCTTCTCATAGCCTTCTTCCTCCAGTTTTTCCCGGAGGTCATCCGCGAAGGGCACCTGTACATCCTTCAGACGCCGCTGTTCCGCGTGCGCAACAAGAAGGAGACCATCTATTGTTACAGCGAAGCTGAAAAACGCGCCGCGCTGGACAAACTGAAGGGCAACCCGGAGATCACCCGTTTCAAGGGTCTGGGCGAGATCTCCCCCGAGGAATTTTCCGGATTTATCGGACGCGACATCCGCTTGGAACCGGTGCTCATCGGAAAGGACATGTCCATCCCTTCGCTGCTCGAATTTTACGTAGGCAAGAACACCCAGGAGCGTCAGGACTTCATCGTTTCCAACCTGCGTGTGGAGCAGGACGGCATTTCGCTCGAAGAGTTGGACCTCGTACCGCCCGCCGCCCGCTCGGGAGAGGCCCGGAAGGACGATTGAGCGGCAGAGGAGGGTCGGCTCTTTAAGCAAAAAACAAAAGAACAAAGGACGGGAGAATACACGAAATGAACGAAAACGAACAGGAAAATACCGCAACCCCCACCGGGGAATCCGCTCCCCGGGACTCCGAACGCCTGATCAAAGTGGACGGCATGTTCGAGAACTGGTTTCTCGACTACGCCTCGTACGTCATCCTCGAACGGGCCGTGCCGGAGATCAACGACGGTTTCAAACCCGTTCAGCGCCGCATCATCCACTCCATGCGCGAGATGGAGGACGGGCGCTACAACAAGGTGGCCAACATCGTGGGCAATACCATGAAGTACCACCCGCACGGCGACGCCTCGATCAAGGACGCGCTGGTGCAGCTCGGACAAAAGGAACTCCTGATCGATACCCAGGGCAACTGGGGAAATATCCTCACCGGAGACAGTGCCGCCGCCGGCCGTTACATCGAAGCCCGTCTGTCGAAATTTGCCCTGGAGACCGTCTTCAATCCCAAGATCACCAAATGGCAGACCTCCTACGATGGCCGCAACCAGGAACCGATCTTTTTCCCGATGAAGTTCCCCCTGCTCTTGGCGCAGGGCGTGGAGGGCATCGCCGTCGGTCTGTCCACCAAGATCCTTCCGCACAATTTCTGCGAACTGATCGATGCCTCGATCGCCGTGCTGGAAGGCCGTCCGTTCGACCTCTATCCCGATTTTCCCACCGGGGGCATCGCCGACGTATCGGGGTACAACGACGGCAAGCGCGGTGGACGCGTGCGGGTGCGTGCCCGTATCCGCCAGGCGGACCGCTCGACCCTCGTGGTGGACGAGATCCCTTACGGGACGACCACTTCTTCGCTCATCGACTCCATCCTCAAGGCCAACGAAAAGGGCAAGATCAAGATCAAGAGCATCGACGACAATACGGCGGAAAAGGTCGAAATCCTCATCCGTCTGGCACCCGGTATCTCGCCCGACAAGACCATCGACGCCCTGTATGCCTTTACCGACTGCGAAGTGTCCGTTTCGCCCATCTGCTGCGTCATCCGCGAGGACAAACCTGCCTTTCTCGGCGTCTCGGACGTATTGCGCTATTCCACCGAACGCACTCTCGAGATGCTCCGCCAGGAACTGCAGGTCCAGCTGGACGAACTCCGCGGCCAGTGGCAGGCCGCTTCGCTGGAAAAACTGTTTATCGAACAGCGCATCTACAAACTGTTCGACAACTTGACCTACGAGCAGGCCATCGAACTGACCCGGGAAAAGCTCAAACCCTTCGAACCGAGGCTGTTGGCGCCCATCACCGACGAAGACCTCCAGCGCCTGCTCGAAATCCGCATGCGCCGCATCACCCGCCACGATGCCGAACGGGCCGACCGCCTCATAGCCGATCTCGAAGCACAGATTGCCCGGGTTACCGACCAGTTGGCCCACATGGTGCGTACCGCTGTGGAGTACTTCCGCAACCTGAAAAAGAAATACGGGCAAAACCGCCAGCGGCGCACCGAGTTGCGCACCTTCGACAACATCGAGGCCGCCAAGGTCGCTATCAAGAACACCAAACTGTACGTGGACCGCGCCGGAGGGTTCGTGGGCTACGGCTTGAAGAAGGGCGAAGGCGAGTACGTGTGCGACTGCTCGGACATCGACGACGTGAT
>DCEW01000076.1:7605-24033 GCA_002314265.1 Flavobacteriales bacterium UBA1820 | reverse complement strand
TATCCCGCCGCTCCTTTTGCCGACCCGTTCGTACGAAAGAAAAAAGATCACTCGCCGGCAGGAGCATCCACCGGAGCATTGTAGATCTTTTCGTAGTACTCGGTAGCCATGCGCGCCGAATCGAAAAACGGTACCACATCGTTCATCGAAGCCATCATCATCTGCGTCCACCCCTTGCGGTCGCCGTAATACATCGGTATGATCTTGTTTTCCAAAATATCGAACATGTTGTTCCGGTCGAGCGTATCCTGCTCATACGTGGGAAGACGGTAGTCCTGAGGGGGGATGATGAACGAATTGACCCCGTCTTTGGCAAATTCGGGAATCCATCCGTCGTAGGTCGAAAAGTTGATTGCCGCATTCATGGCCGCCGTCATGCCGGAAGTACCGGAGGCTTCGCGGGTAATCCGGGGATTGTTCAGCCAGATGTCCGCGCCGAGCTTGAGTTTGCGGGAAAGCCACAACTCGTATCCTACCAACACCGCCATGTTCTTGTAATGCTTGGACATATCGACCAGCTTGTTGAACACGCTGATGGCCCCGTAATCGGTCGGATAGGGTTTTCCGGCCCAGATGATCTGCACGGGCATCTTGGTGTTTTCCATCAGGCGGTGGAAACGCTCCACATCCTGGGTGAGCAGATCGGGGCGTTTGTACTGGGCAAAGCGCCGGGACCAGACGATGGTGAGCACCTGCGGATCGAGGATCGTCCCGCATTGATCGGCTACGTGGTCGAAAAGGCTCTTTTTCAAGGCATTCTTGCGGGCTGTGAGCAACAGTTCGTTGCCCGTTACACGCGCCTGTTCGAGAATATAGTCGGCCCAATACGACTTGTTCTGCGCATTGGTCACATGGGTAATGGGAGGGATCCCCTCGTTGCCCGCCCACATCTGACGAGCGACTTCGCCATGAAGCTTGGACACACCGTTGGCCAGGTGGCTCATCCGCAGGGCGGCCAGCGAATGGTTGAACACACCGTCCTTCACACCCGAGAGCTGCTGCGCCACATCCAAGGGAATATGGCCGAAAAAGCTCATGTTGGCCAACAGATCGAACGGATGCTTTTCATTTCCTGCCTCTTCCGGGGTATGCGTAGTAAAGACCATGCGCTTCTTCACCTCTTCGAGACTGCCGTATTTCTCGTACAGGGCAAAAGCGGCCGACACCCCGTGCGCTTCGTTGAGGTGAATGAGGTCGGGTTCGTAGCCCAACTGTTCGAGCAATTTGACTCCCCCGCGCCCCAGGACTATGGAGGCTGCGATCTTGGCCTGAGGGTCGGAATCGTACAGACGGAACGTGGTGGAACGCGCCAGAAAATCGTTTTCCTCCAGGTCGGTGGTCAGCAGGAACAACGGTGCCGTACCGAAAATCTTCGGATCGAGGTAATAAGCCTTCACCCACACCTGCGCATGGTTGATCTCCACCGTAAACTTGATACCCGTATCGGTAAGGAACTTGTAACTCTTCTCCTCAAAACATACCTGCATCGTCTGATCGGCGTTGCGACGCTGGTCGTAATACCCGTTTTTCCACAGGATACCGATCCCGGTAAGGTTCTGCCGCAACTGATACGCACTGCGCATGTGCGACCCGGCCAAAAAGCCCAAACCGCCCGAATAGATCTTCAAGCTCTGGTCGATGGCGTATTCCATCGAAAAATACACCACGCCTTTTTCAAAACGCGGATCGATCTCGTAGGGAGGCGTAAACGGTTGGGGTAAAGTATTTGCCATAGTCGTTATCTATCTTTTGTTGAACATGTTTTTGCTTTTGTTGAACACGGATTGCCGTTGATTTTTTTGCAATGGAGCAAAGATAGGTTTTTCCAGGAGAAAAAAAACCTCCTTTTTTCTTAAACTGTACGCGGCTCTTTTTCTTCGCAAGCGGTGGCCTGCGGACAAAATCGTTGAAAAAATCCCAACCGGACTCCCGCGTTTTTTCGTACATTTGTTTCCCGCAAAAAACAAGAGACATCTTGGACAGAAAACCTATCATCGCCGTGGACGGGGTATCCGGCTCGGGAAAGAGCACTATCGCCCGCACCTTGGCTCGCAAGTACGGCCTGACGTACATCGACACCGGCGCCATGTACCGCGCCCTGACGTACTACGCCATGCAGAAGCATTACCTTCAGGAGGGGGAATTTTTCAAAAACCTGCTCATCGCCGACCTGAACAAGATCGAAATCGGTTTCGATGCCCAGGGACATACCCTGCTCAACGGCCAGGACGTGGAGAGCGAAATCCGCTCGATGGAAGTCTCGCAAAACGTCAGTCTGGTATCCTCCGTACCGGAAGTGCGGCGGGCCATGGTACTGCTCCAGCGTAGCATTTCCCGCCACAACGGCATTGCGATGGACGGACGGGACATCGGCACGGTCGTTTTTCCCGATGCGGACATAAAACTGTTCATCGTATCCGACCCGCGAGTACGCGCACGTCGCCGCTGCGACGAACTGAAAGCGAAGGGCGCTGAGGTCGATTTTGAACAGGTACTGGACAACATCACCTCCCGCGACTACATGGACACGCACCGCGAGACTTCGCCCCTGGTCAAGGCTCCCGATGCCATCGAGATCGACAATTCCGACTTGACACTGGCGCAACAGGAGGAAGAAATCGACCGGATCGTGGCCGCAAAGCTAAAGAATTGCTAAAAAAAGCCGTTTTCCTCCGGAGAGACCAAACCGACAAGAAAAACATTATCATTTGGTTATCAACGCTGAACGGGGTTTGCAAGCCAGAATGGAGGCCGAAGAAAAAAATGTGAATTAAAATTTACTTAAAATTGCAACCGACGTCCATTATTTTATAAATTTGTATGTGGGTTTGAAAAACAATTAAACATTTTGTCAAATATGAAAAAAAGAAACGCAACAATTGCTCTGGCCGCTGCCGCAGCCCTGTTTACCGTAGGCTGCAACAGTTGGAAAGACATGGCACAGGATTATTATTCTGTGAACCCCGATCCGCTGGTAGTCAAAGGCGGAAAGGTAAGCTATGACATCAACGGGCAGTTCCCTGCTCAGGTGTTCAATCGCAAAGCTGCTCTGGAGCTGACCCCGAACCTGGTGTACGAGGGTGGCAACACGGCATTCCCTTCGGTTACTTTCCAGGGTGAAAAATACCCCGGCAACAACACCGTCATCCCTTACGCAGAAGGCAAATCCGTATCGTACTCGGCTTCGACCGACTACAAGCCCGAAATGGCTAAGTCCGAACTGTGGGTCAACATCGTGGGCAAGAAAGGCAACAAGGTAAAAGACTTGGGCGGTATTCTGGTGGCCAACGGCGTGATCGCTACCGAAACGCTGGTACAGAACGACTACATGACGGCGCTGGCTCCCACCAACTTCGTCCGCGACACGGAGACCTCGCAGAGTGCGCTGATCCACTTCCTGGTCAACTCCTCGTACGTACGTCCCGCACAGCTCAAGAACGCTGGCTACCTGGCTCTGCTCGAATTCGTAAAACAGTCGGTCAATGACACCAACCTGGTGATCACCTCCATCGACCTGATCGGACACGCATCGCCGGAAGGTGAGGCTACCCTGAACGAAAACCTGTCCATCGACCGTGCGAAAGCTGTCGACACCTACGTGAAGAAAGAGGTGAAGAAAGCCAAGATCGCCGGTGCCGATGCCGCCGACTTCTACACCCAGAAGGGTGAAGGCGCCGACTGGGACGGTTTCTTCGACTTGCTGGCCAACTCGAACTTGAGCGACAAGGAGATGATCAAACGCACCCTGGACGGCGAACCGCTGCTCTCCTCCAAAGAAAAGACCCTCAAGAGTCTGGAAAGCACCTACACGGAGATCCGCGACGAGATCCTTCCCGAGCTGCGTCGCACGGAGATCAAAGTAAACTACACCATCCTGGGCAAGACCGACGCGCAGATCCTGGCTCTGGCCAAGAACGATCCGTCCAAACTGACGGCCAACGAACTGATGCACGCCGCTACCCTCACCGAGGACGCTGCTGAACAGCTGGCTATCTACAAGAGCATGGTATCCCTCTACCCGAACGACTACCGTGGCTACAACAACGAAGCCGCTGTGCTGTGGGCTACCGACAAGGCTGCTGCCAAGGTTCTCTTCGAGAAAGCCTACAACATCGAAGCCAACGCCATCACCAAGAACAACATGGGTGTAGTGAAAGCCAACGAAAATGCTGACGGCGCTGCGCTCGAACTCTTCAAGATGTCCGACACTCCGGAGGCTGTTTACAACCAGGGCGTACTGGCTATCAAAGCCGGTGAATACGCTCAGGCTGTCCAGATGACCAAAGATTACAACACGTTCAACGCTGCACTGGCTCAGTTGCTCAACGGCGACGCTCAGGCTGCCCTGAAGACCATCAAAGCTGCCAACTGCGACTGCGCTGCCATGAACTACCTGGCTGCCGTAGCTTACGCTCGTCTGGGACAGAACGACCAGGCCAAAGCTGCTCTGGCCAAAGTAGCTCAGCAGGATGCTGCCATGGCTGCCAAAGCCGAGACCGACCTCGAGTTCCGCAACCTGTAATGCACAGCATAGCGTAAACACCCTACGCTAAACCATAAGCCCCGCCGGGAATCCCGGCGGGGCTTTTTTTTGTCCACACGCTACCGTTCAATACATCTCACAACGAAAGCTTCTGATCCCTCCGATCCGGATGTCCGCTCCTGTCGAATTCCTCCTGACACAGGATTGACTCCTTCCGCTTGCTTTCCGGTTACAGACCCTACGAAAGGAGCGACGCTTTTATAAAATAAAAAAGCCCCGGAAAGACCGGGGCAGGCAACGGCTCCGCCTATGAAAGCGAGCCATTAAAAAGCCTTTCAAAATGAAGAAAGTTAAATTCAAATTCATTTTGAGGGTCGGTTCAATAGTTATCTCTATTTCCAACTATTGACACCCCCGGGGGCGGCCAGTCCGCCCCTAAAGGCTTTTTTCCTTGTGCAAATATACGAAAATCAATCATAAAAAAACCGCCCCGCCTGAAGTTTGCAGACGACAGCGGGACGGGACTAACCAAAGCTCCGGAGCTAAACAAGCCCCTGAACCGGCCGGGGCAAAGCATGCTTTTCCCGTCCATCCCTCCGACTATCTTCCGGTATCACACACCGACATGTCCTGCCCTTGTCGTAAAACGTCTCATTAGTATGTTTTCCCGCGTCCGATCTCTTCTATACCCCTCCAAGCGAGAATTCTATCATCCCCTTCCCTACATCGGTCTTGAGCAAAACTCCTCGGCAGAGAAGGTCGAGATCAGACACAGACAAAAAAAAACACCGCCGCAGGATACCTGCGGCGGTGTTTTATGAAAGAACGGAGATTATGCCCGCTTGTTTTCAAAGACCAGAGCGTTGTTCTGACCTTTGATCACGATCACGTCCTTGGGTTCTACTTTCCCTTCGAGGATCTGGCGGGAGAGTTCGTTCATCAAGTCGCGCTGGATGACCCGTTTGATGGGTCGAGCACCGAACTGCGGGTCGTACCCTTGATCGGCCATTACCTCCAGAGCGCTGTCCTCGGCTTCCAGGCGGATGTCCCGTTTGGCCAGCATCCCGGCCAGACGACGGATCTGCAAACGTACGATGTCCTTGACGTTCTCGCGGGTAAGCGGGGTGAACATGATGATCTCGTCGATACGGTTGAGGAACTCGGGACGGATCTGCTGTTTGAGCAATTCGAACACTTGACCTTTGGTCTTTTCCAGCAGTTTTTCGTCCGGGTTCTGAACCCCTTCGAGCGCCTCCATGATCAGGTGCGATCCCATGTTCGAAGTCATGATGATGATCGTATTCTTGAAGTCCACCGTGCGGCCCTTGTTGTCCGTCAGACGACCGTCGTCCAATACCTGAAGCAGGATGTTGAACGTATCGGGGTGCGCCTTTTCGATCTCGTCGAACAGCACCACGCTGTACGGGTGACGGCGTACCGCCTCGGTGAGCTGACCGCCTTCATCGTAGCCCACGTATCCCGGAGGCGCTCCCACCAGACGGCTGACGGAGTGTTTCTCCTGGTACTCGGACATGTCGATACGGATCATCGCCTTTTCGTCGTTGAACAGCAACTCGGCCAAGGCTTTGGCCAACTCGGTCTTACCGACACCGGTAGTACCCAGGAACAGGAAACTGCCGATGGGCTTCTGCGGATCCTGCAACCCGGCCCGACTGCGGCGTACCGCATCGGATACGGCGCGGATGGCTTCGTCCTGACCGATGACACGATGGTGAAGATCCTGCTCCAGGTGCAGCAGTTTTTCCCGGTCGGAAGCCAGCATCTTTTTGACCGGTATTCCCGTCCATTTGGAAACGATCTCGGCGATGTCTTCGGCATCGACTTCTTCCTTGATCAAGGCGCGTCCGTCGGCCTGCATCTGCTTGAACTCATCGTTGAGACGAGCCAGTTTGTCCTGCGCCTGTTTCAAGGTACCATAGCGGATCTCGGCTACCCGGGCGTAGTCGGCAGCCCGCTCGGCCTCCGAAGCCTCGAACTTCAAGTCCTCGATCTGCTTCATCGTAGCCTGAATGTCCTCGACCATCTGTTTTTCCATGCGCCACTTGGCTTCCACGCCCTTGCGCTGTTCCCGCAGATTGGCCAGTTCCTCACCAAGGGATTCAAGCTTGGCCTGGTCGCCTTCGCGCTTGATGGCGGCCACTTCGATCTCCAGCTGAAGGATACGACGGTCGAGCGTGTCCAATTCCTCGGGTTTGGAGTTCATCTCCATCCGCAGGTGCGATGCAGCCTCGTCGATCAGGTCGATGGCCTTGTCGGGCAGGAAACGGTCGGTGATGTACCGCGTGGACAACTCCACGGCGGCAATGATCGCGTCGTCCTTGATACGGATGTGGTGGTGTGCTTCGTACTTGTCCTTGATCCCTCGAAGGATCGATACCGAAGCCTCGTAGTCCGGTTCTTCGATCATCACCTTCTGGAATCGACGCTCGAGCGCCTTGTCCTTCTCGAAGTATTTCTGGTACTCGTTGAGGGTCGTCGCACCGATCGAACGCAGTTCACCGCGCGCCAAAGCCGGTTTGAGGATATTGGCGGCATCCATCGCACCTTCGCCTGCGCCGGCACCTACCAAGGTGTGTATCTCGTCGATGAACAGGATGATGCTGCCCTCGGATTCGCTCACTTCCTTGACTACGGACTTGAGTCGCTCTTCAAACTCGCCTTTGTACTTTGCTCCGGCGATCAGCGCACCCATGTCGAGCGAATAGATGGTCTTGTCCAGCAAGTTCTGAGGCACATCGCCGCTGACGATTCGCTGTGCCAGTCCCTCGGCTACGGCCGTTTTTCCCACACCCGGTTCTCCGATAAGGATCGGGTTGTTCTTGGTACGGCGGGTAAGGATCTGCAACACGCGCCGGATTTCCTCGTCCCGGCCGATGACCGGATCGAGTTTGTTCTGGCGAGCCAGTTCATTGAGGTTCTTGGCATACTTCTCGAGCGCCTGATAAGTGTCCTCCTGGTTCTGTTTGGTCACCCGGTCGCCCTTGCGAAGATCCTCGATGGCGGTACGCAGGTCTTTTTCCTTGATGTTGTTCTGGCGGAAGAGTTTGGCCGTTTCATCCTCTCCGCCCATCATGGCCAGTACGAGGTGTTCGACCGTAACGAACTGGTCGTCCATCTTGGAGGCGATGCTCTGGGCCTCCGTCAGCATTTTGGAAGCGTCGCGGGAAAGGTACACCTCGCCTCCCGACACTTTCGGAAACGTGTTGAGGATGACCCCCACCTGCCGGTGAAAGTCTTCGGCGTTCACGCCGACCTTGCCCAACAGGAAAGGCAGTACGCTGCGGTCCGTATCGAAGATACCCTCCAGGATGTGCGCATTCTCGATCTGGGGATTGCCCCGCTCGGCCGCGATCATCTGGGCCTTCTGTATGGCCTCTTGCGATTTGGTAGTGAAATTGTTGAAATCCATATTTGTTTGGGTTTTATTTATTTGTTATTTGTTTTCGTTTGCCTACTTGTCCGCAAATCCCGTGCCGAGGTGAAAGACTGCCATTTTTTCCGGAAAAAAGACAAAAAAGTCAAGGAAAATGCTTCCCCTCCGCCATTTTGACGCAAGGGCACCCGCAGCAACGACAAAAAAAACGGAAGCGCTACTCCACCACCACCCCCACCGGGCAATGGTCGCTGCCGAGAACCTGCTGCAGGATAAAGGCTTCCTTGATCCGAGGCATGAGCACACGCGAAGCCAGGAAATAGTCGATTCTCCAGCCTACATTCCGGCTCCGGGCCCCGCCCCGATAGCTCCACCAGGAATACTCGTTGCGCTTGTCGGGATAGAAATACCGGAAGGTATCCACCAGTCCGCCCGCTAGGTAGCGGTCCATCCCGTCGATTTCCGCCTGCATGTACCCGGCCGCCTTGTTGTAGTTGGCCGCCGGATGGGCCAGGTCGATGTCGGTATGGGCTACATTCATATCGCCGCAAACCAGTACCGGCTTGTCGGCCTCGAGTTTCTTGAGAAAATCGTAGAAAGCCCGGTCCCACTGCTGGCGATAGTCCAGGCGGAGGAGCTCTGCTCCGGAATTGGGCGTATAGACATTGACCAGAAAGAAGTCCGGGAACTCCGCGGTGATCACCCGCCCTTCGGTGTCGTGCTCGGCAAGGCCGAGGCCGTAATGCACTGCCAACGGCGAAATGCGGGTGGCTATGGCCGTACCGGAATACCCTTTGCGCTGGGCCGAATGAGCGTAGAGTTCGTACCCCAGCATGCTTTCGAGGGCCTGCTGCACCTGTTCCGGATCGGCCTTGGTCTCCTGAAAACACAATACGTCGGGATCGCAGTCGTCCAAAAATCCGTAAAAGTCCTTTTTCACCACGGCGCGGATGCCGTTCACGTTCCACGAAACGATTTTCATAAATTTTGTCCGTATGTTTTGTCCAAAGGTAAGCAAATCCTGCCGAACCGTCGCACTTTCTCCCCCGGAATGTCCGCCTGCTCCGACAGCCGATTTTTATTTTCCCAAAAGCACCCTCCCCCTTGAAATCATACCGCAACTTTTGCGTAATTTTGTGGGTTGTAAAAAACCTTTTCACCCGCCTTGCCGAAAACCGGACAAAACATGGAAAATCAGCGTACCCTGCCCCTGGAGGACATCTCGCCGGCCGAATTTTTCGGACCTCGGGACGAAAATCTCCGCCTGCTGGTCACGTATTTTCCAAAACTCAAGATCGTGGGCCGGGGCAATTCCCTGATCGCCCTGGGCGAAGAAGAAGTCCTGGACGAGTTTGAAAAAAAGGTCAACCGCCTGACGGCCTACCTCCACCGGTACAATTCGCTGCCTCGGCTGGCCGTGGAACGCATCCTGGAGAGTGACTCCGACCTGGAACGCGCCCGCCGGGAAAAGGAAGGCATCATCCTGCACGGAGCCTCCGGACAGCCCATCAAGGCACACAGTCCCAACCAGCAGAAGATCGTGGAAGCCATCCGCCGGCACGACATGCTCTTTGCCGTCGGCCCGGCCGGTACGGGAAAGACCTACACCAGCGTGGCTCTGGCCGTACGCGCCCTGCGGGACAAGGAGGTGCGCCGCATCATTCTGACCCGCCCGGCTGTGGAAGCGGGCGAGAGCCTGGGTTTTCTCCCGGGCGACGTCAAGGAAAAACTGGACCCTTACCTCCAGCCGCTCTACGATGCCCTGCGCGACATGATCCCGGGAGAAAAGCTGTCCGGGTATATGGAAAAGGGCGTGATCCAGATCGCTCCCCTGGCCTACATGCGGGGACGCACGCTGGACGGTGCTTTCGTGATCCTGGACGAAGCGCAGAACACGACCCCGATGCAGATGAAGATGTTCCTCACCCGCATGGGACCCAATGCCAAATTCATCATCACCGGCGATCCGGGGCAGGTGGACTTGCCCCCGCGCCAAAAGTCCGGCTTGGCCGAAGCCCTGCGCCTGCTTTCCGGCATCCGGGACATCGCTTTCGTTCAGTTGGACGAACGGGATGTGATCCGCCACCCGCTGGTAAAAGACATCATCGACGCATACAAACACTTGGAACAAAAAAATCTGGAATAACATGACACCCAACACTCTGAAAGAAACCCACTTCAACCTCCCGGGACAGAAATCGCTCTTTCGCGGCAAAGTACGCGACGTGTACACCCTGGACAACGACATTCTGGTCATGGTAGCCACCGACCGCATCTCGGCCTTCGACGTGGTACTGCCCGAAGCCATTCCGTACAAAGGACAGGTGCTCAGCCGCATCGCCACCCGTTTCATGGAGCTGACCTCGGACATCCTGCCCAACTGGATCCTCGGCACGCCCCATCCGGCTGTTACGGTAGGACGCCGTTGCAACCCCTTCAAAGTCGAAATGGTCATCCGCGGATACCTCTCGGGACACGCATGGCGCGAGTACAAGGCCGGCCGGAGAACTCTCTGCGGAGTCGAACTGCCCGAGGGTCTCAAGGAAAACGACCGCCTGCCCCACCCCATCATCACCCCGACGACCAAGGAAGACCTCGGTGCACACGACGAAGACATCTCGCGGCAGGAGATCATCGCCCACGGCCTGGTGAGTGAAAAGGACTACGACGAACTCGAAAAATACACCTACCGCCTGTTCGAACGCGGGACGGAGATCGCTGCCCAGCGCGGACTGATCCTGGTGGATACCAAGTACGAGTTCGGCAAGGATCAAAACGGGGTCATCACCCTGATCGACGAGATCCACACGCCGGATTCCTCGCGCTACTTCTACGCCGAGGGCTATGCCGAGCGTCAGGCCAAAGGCGAACCGCAGAAACAGCTCTCCAAGGAATTCGTCCGCGAATGGCTCATGGCCGAAGGCTTCCAGGGACAAGCCGGACAACAGGTTCCGACCATGACCCCGCAAGTGGTCGAAGGCATTTCGGCACGCTACATCGAACTCTACGAGCACATCATGGGAGAGAAGTTCATCGGAGAAAGCCCCGAAGGCATCGAGGCCCGGACGGTGGAATTCCTCGCCCGTCTGTAATGGAACTGCTGGCCGAATACGGGGTATGGGGGCTCTTCCTCGCCTCGTTTCTGGCGGCGACCATCCTGCCGCTGGCTTCTGAGATCGTCCTGGTGGCGGTCGTGGCAGCCGGCGCCGATCCCTGGGCGGCTCTCTGGGCTGCCGCAGCGGGAAATACCCTGGGAGGCATGACCAGCTACTTCCTGGGGTATTTCTTTGAGATCAAGAAGGTATGCCGCTGGATGAAGATCCCGCCCGAAAAGTTGGATCGGATGTACCCTTACGCCCATCGCTATGGATTCCTGCTGGGCTTTCTGGGATTCATGCCCGTCATCGGCGACGTGGTGATGATCGCTCTGGGAAGCCTGCACTGCTCGTGGATAGGAACACTGCTTACTTCGGCCACCGGGAAAACGCTGCGCTACTACCTGATCGTCTTCACCCAGTTGGCCGTTACTTCCGCCGTCTGATCCGCTCCGGCGGGGAAATGAAGCCGACAGAAAAACGGAGAAAAAGACTGGCAAAGCCCCCCAAAACCTCTACCGACCGATGAAAACGACCGCCGATGCCGATGAACTCCTACGCCGCTACTGGGGGCATGAGAGTCTGCGCCCTGCCCAACGCAAGGCCATCGAAGCGGTATTGGCTGCTCGGGATACCTTGGCCATCCTGCCTACCGGCGGAGGCAAATCGGTGTGCTATCAGATACCGGCCTTGCTGCTCGACGGGGTAACGCTGGTCGTATCCCCGCTCATTGCCCTGATGGAAGACCAGGTGAAAGCCCTCTCCCGAAAAGGGATCCCGGCTGCCTGCATCAACAGTTCGCTTCCGGCTTCCGAGATCGCCCTGCGCCTCGACCAGGCGGCGAACGGGGCGCTCAAGCTCCTGTATCTCACGCCCGAACGCATCACCACCGAGAGTTTTGCGCGGATGGCACGCTACCTGCCGGTGTCGCTCCTGGCGGTGGACGAGGCGCACTGCATCTCCCAATGGGGGCACGACTTCCGCCCGGCTTACCGCGAGATCGTCCGGGCGAGGGATTTCTTCCCCGTTCCTACGATCGCCCTCACGGCTACCGCTACCCGAGAAACGGCGGCCGATATCTGCCGAAGCCTGCGTTTTGCCGAGGATTTCCAGGTGGTGCGCGAGTCGTTCCGCCGGGAAAACATTTCCTACCAGGTGGTGGAAAACGAATCGGTCGCCACCGAGTTGCTGGAACTGCTGTGGGAAGACCCGCAAGGGTGCGCCATCGTGTATTGCGGTACGCGTGCCGAGGTGCTGGCCACGGCGCGGATGCTGGAAGAAAACGGCATCTCGGCCGGAGAATACCACGCGGGCTTGTCCGCTTCGATCCGCTCGCGGGCTTTGCGCAAGTGGATCGAGGGAGAAAAGCGCGTGATGGTGGCTACCAATGCGTTCGGCATGGGGATCGACAAGGCGGATGTGCGGCTGGTGGTGCACCGGTACATCCCTCCTTCCCCGGAGGATTATTTCCAACAGGCCGGACGGGCGGGACGCGACAGCCGTCCCTGTCGGGCGGTGATCCTCTACGACCGTAAGGCGATCGCGACCCTGCGCCGCCGCAGTTCGGCAGGGCTCGCCCCGGAAGAGGTGCTGAAGGTGTACCGGCTGCTCTGCGCGTACTGCGGATTGGGTGAAGGCGAGGCCCCGGATGGAAAATACACGTTTTCGCCCGAGGATTTCTTTGCGCGTTGCCCCCTGCCGGAGGCCGAGGTGCGGGGGGCTTTGGATATGTTGGTGCGCACGGGGGTTCTTGTCTTTCCGGAAGGCGAAAACCTCGTCCCCCGGGTGCGCATTCTGGCCTCGCCGGACGAATGCCGGCAACTGGACCAGGGGGTGGCGGCCCGCACGCTGGAAGCCTTGGCCCGCAGTTGCGAGGGGATTTTCAGTTATCCGTGCCCGATCGACCCGCAGCAGGTGGCTTCCCTGGCCGAGGCGAGTGTACAGGATTTTCTGGAAGCGCTCGAGAGGCTTTCCGAGTGGAATATGATCGAATACTTTCCGGCCAAGCGGTTCCGCCCGCTCTACTTCTGCTCCTCGCGCTGCGACCGGGCGGTGGGGGAACTGTTGGAAAGGACCATCCGGCTGTCGGCCGCCCGACGGAAGGAACGGGTAGAAAAGATGGAGGATTATCTCCGCACCCGGGGATGTCGGGCGCGGTGGATCGAACACTACTTCGGAGAGGATCGTCCGGACGACTGCCGGGTGTGCGACAACTGTCTGAAAAGCCTGCACGGGTCTACTCCCCTCGAGCAGGCCCTGAGCGGGAAGTCCCTTTCGGCCAAGGCGCTGGCCGAGGCAACGGGGATGAGCCTCGAACAGACCATCGAGGCGCTGCGGGAGCAGATGGATGCGGGTGTGGTGGAATTCGACGGACGGGGGAAATTTTTCCTTACAAAAAACGCTCGTCCCCCCCGGGGCGGAATCCGTTGAGAAAATCCGCTACGGCCATCCGCTTTTTGCCTTCGGGCTGTACTTCCTCCAATGCAATAAAGCGGTCGGCACAGCCGGCCAGCAGGCGTTTGCCCTCGATATGCACCTGTCCGTAATACCCCTCGGTGGGGATGTCCGTTACGGCGGCTTTGTAGACTTTCAGGGTAAGGGGTTCGCCTTTGGTCCACAACAGGGTATAGGCTCCGGGTGCAGGCGAGAGTCCGCGCACCAGGTCTACGACTTGGCGGGCACTGCGCGTCCAGCGGATGAGGGTGTCAGGTTTGAAGATCTTCGGGGCGGGTTTGGACGAGGCTTGGGCGGGTTGCGCCTGGGGGGTGGCGGTTCCTTGGCGGAGCTGTTCGACGGTTTCGACCACGAGTTCCCGTCCCATTTCGGCCAGGCGCTGGTAGAGGCTTCCGAAATCGTCCTGGGGGGCGATGTCCAGGGATCGCTGCAGGAGGACGGCGCCGGTGTCGATGTTTTCATCGAGCAGGAAGGTGGTGAGGCCGGTGCGGGTTTCTCCGTTGATCACGGCCCAGTTGATGGGGGCGGCGCCGCGGTAGTCGGGTAAGAGGGAGGCGTGGAGATTGAACGTTCCCAAGGGGGGAAGGCTCCATACTTCACGGGGCAGCATGCGGAAGGCGACGACGACGAACAGGTCGGCTTCGAGCGCTTTCAACTGTTGCAGGAAGGTTTCGTCCCGCAGTTTTTCCGGCTGCAAAAGGGGTAGGTCGTGTGCTTGGGCGTACTCCTTGACGGCACTGGGGGTGAGTTTCTTCCCGCGGCCGGCGGGTTTGTCGGTGGCGGTAACGACGGCGGCGATATGATAGCCGGCGTTCAACAGGGCGTCGAGTTGCGCAACGGCAAAGGGGGGGGTGCCCATGAATACGATGCGCAGGTCTTTCTTTTCCTTCATGCTTCGGGGTTTCTTTTCGGGCAAAGATACGCACTGGGGGTGCTGCAGCCAAAAGATTGGGCGAAAAACTCGCTCCGCTTGATCCCCAAGGACGGGCGACCGGGCGCAGCCCGGGAGCAGCCTTACGGCCGCAAGCGCGCCCCCAAGGGCGCGCACGCCCGTCCTTGGGGATATTTCGAGAAAAAACCTGCGGGAATTTGCCAACAAAGCACTACCTTTGCACGACAAGACATCAACCTTTCATACCAAAAAATGTCAGCCAAATATACCCTCAAAGACCTCTGCACGCAGACCCGCAGAGACATCCTGCGCATGATCGGAGCGGTAAACTCCGGACACCCGGGCGGCTCGCTCGGTGCCACGGAATTCATGGTCGCCCTGTTCAACAAAGTCATGGAGCACACCCCCGTGCCGTTCGATCCCGACGGTCGGGAACAGGATCTCTTTTTCCTGTCCAACGGCCACCTCTCCGCCCTGCTCTATTCCGTGTTGGCGCGCACCGGTTATTTCCCCGTATCGGAACTGGCCACATTCCGCCGGCTGAACTCCCGCCTGCAAGGTCACCCCGCCACCAAAGAAGGGCTTCCAGGCATCCGTATGGCTTCCGGGTCGCTGGGACAAGGTCTCTCGGTAGCCATCGGCGCAGCACTGACCAAAAAGCTCAACGGAGACAAACACTTGGTCTATACCCTGCACGGCGACGGGGAACTGGAAGAAGGACAAATCTGGGAAGCCCTCATGTACGCCGGATCGAAAGGCGTGGACAACATTGTGGCCACCATCGACGCCAACGGTTGCCAGATCGACGGCACGACCGACCAAGTGATGTCCCTGGGCAACCTGGAAGACAAATTCCGCGCTTTCGGCTGGGACGTGGTACACATCGGCGACGGCAACGATGTCGAGCAGGTGATCTTCGGTCTCGAAAAAGCCAAAGCCATGACCGGAAAAGGACGCCCCATCGCCGTGATCATGAAGACAATGATGGGCAACGGCGTGGACTTCATGATGCACACCCACAAATGGCACGGGCAGGCGCCGAACAAGGAACAGCTCGAGAAAGCGCTCGCACAGAATCCCGAAACCGTCCTGGGAGACTATTAATCCAACCACGTAAGGCACACCACACATGAAAAAATACGAAATACTGGGCAACAACGACACCCGCAGCGGTTTTGGCGACGCGCTGGCCATCTTGGGCAATGAAAACCCGAATGTGGTCGCTTTGTGCGCCGACCTGACCGGTTCGCTCAAAATGGACAAATTCGCCGCCGAGCATCCCGACAGATTCTTCCAGGTAGGCATCGCCGAAGCCAACATGATCGGCATCGCCGCCGGCATGACCATCGGCGGGAAAATCCCCTTCACCGGCACCTTCGCCAATTTTTCCACCGCCCGCGTTTACGACCAGATCCGCCAGAGCGTAGCCTACTCCGGCAAGAACGTCAAGATCTGCGCTTCGCACGCCGGCCTCACCCTGGGCGAAGACGGAGCCACCCACCAAACGCTCGAAGACATCGGGATGATGAAGATGCTGCCGGGTATGGTAGTGATCAATCCCTGCGACTACAACCAGACCAAAGCCGCCACCTTGGCCATCGCCGACTACGTCGGTCCGGTGTACCTGCGCTTCGGCCGCCCGAAAGTGCCCATCTTCATTCCCGAGGACCAGCCTTTCGAGATCGGAAAAGCTCTCCGGCTCACCGAAGGGCGCGATGTAACCATCGTAGCAACCGGTCATTTGGTTTGGGAAGCGCTCAAGGCCGCCGAAATCCTCGAAGGCCGGGGCATCTCTGCCGAGGTTATCGACATGCACACCATCAAGCCGCTCGATGAGAAAGCCATCCTGGACTCCATCGCCGTAACAGGCTGTCTGGTTTCCGCCGAAGAGCACAACATCAAAGGCGGTCTGGGCGAAAGCATCGCTTCGGTACTGGTACGCAACCGGCCTGTTCCGCAGGAATTCGTCGCCGTGATGGATACCTTCGGCGAGTCGGGCACTCCGGCCGAACTGATGGCCAAATACCACCTCAATGCCGATGCCATCGTTTCGAAGGCCGAACGCGCTATTTCCCGCAAACGGAAATAAAACATTCCGCATACATTCGTC
>DCEW01000076.1:4576-7585 GCA_002314265.1 Flavobacteriales bacterium UBA1820 | reverse complement strand
GTTTTCCGGCAAAGCCTCCCGATCGCTTTTCCGGCACACACAACAAACTGTTTTTCTGTAACAAATAGCCTATTTCCTTTCATATCGGCAGGCAACGATTTCCCATTTGCGCTTTTTCTATGGTTTCCACACAAAAAAAGCAGGGCTACCACTTTATTTTCCAGGAAAAAAGGCGTAACTTCGCTCCCACCTCCCGGGGGTGGAAAGAAACCGTTTCACCGCTTGAAAATCAGGAGATTTTGAAAAAATAAATCAATTAAAATAAACCCATCCCGTGGCTTCAAAACGCGGGGATCAAACCAAACACATTATGAGCAACGTAAAGTATGTTTACACGTTCGGCGATGGAAAAGCCGAAGGGAAAGCAGACATGAAAAACCTGCTCGGCGGTAAGGGTGCCAACCTGGCCGAAATGAACCTGCTGGGACTTCCCGTTCCGGCCGGCTTCACCATCACCACCGAGGTCTGCACGATCTACAACCAGCAGGGCAAGGATGCCGTGGTAAAACTCATCGAAAATGACGTTAAGGCCGGCATCGCTCACATGGAAAAACTCATGAACGCCAAGTTCGGTTCCAAAGGCGAGGCATTCCCCTTGATGGTATCCGTACGTTCCGGTGCCCGCGTTTCCATGCCGGGTATGATGAACACGGTCCTCAACCTGGGTATCAATGACGATGCCGTGAAGCTCCTGGCCGAGAAATCCGGCAACCCGCGTTTCGCTTGGGACTCCTACCGTCGTTTCATTCAGATGTACGGCGACGTGGTCATGGGCGTATCGGCTGCCAAAGGCGAAATCGACCCGTTCGAAGTTGAGATCGACAAACTGAAAGAAGAGCGCGGCATCAAACAGGATACCGAATTCAATGTGGAAGACCTCCAGAAACTGGTCGTTGCCTTCAAACAGGTGGTAAAAGAACGCTCCGGAAAAGAATTCCCGACCAATCCTTGGGATCAGCTCTGGGGAGCCATCTGCGCCGTGTTCGATTCCTGGAACACCGAGCGTGCCGTACTGTACCGTCAGCTCAACCAGATCCCCGAAGAATGGGGTACGGCCGTCAACGTACAGTCGATGGTTTACGGAAACATGGGCGACCGTTCGGCTACCGGTGTAGCCTTCACGCGTGACGCCGCTACCGGTGAAGACATCTTCAACGGAGAATACCTGATCAACGCACAGGGTGAAGACGTGGTAGCCGGTATCCGCACCCCGCAGGAGATCACCATCGAGGGTTCGCGCCGTTGGGCCAAACTGCAGGGCATTTCCGAGGAAGAGCGCAAAGCTAAATATCCTTCTCTCGAAGAGGCTATGCCCGAGGCTTACGCAGCCCTGAACGCTACCCAGGAAAAACTGGAAAACCACTTCCACGACATGCAGGATATGGAATTCACCATCCAGGACGGCAAACTGTGGATGCTGCAGACCCGCAACGGTAAGCGCACGGGTACGGCTATGGTCAAGATGGCCATCGACATGCTCAAACAGGGTATGATCGACGAAAAGACCGCTCTGCTGCGTCTGGAGCCCAACAAACTGGACGAGCTCCTGCACCCGGTATTCGACAAGGCTGCCCTGAAAGCTGCCAAGGTGCTGACCAAGGGTCTTCCCGCATCCCCGGGCGCTGCCTGCGGTCGCGTAGTATTCTTCGCCGACGAAGCCGAAGAATGGAAGAACCGCGGTGAAAAAGTCGTTCTGGTACGTCAGGAAACCTCTCCGGAAGACCTTCGCGGTATGCACGTATCCGAGGGTATCCTCACCGCACGCGGCGGTATGACCTCGCACGCTGCCGTAGTAGCGCGCGGTATGGGTAAATGCTGCGTATCGGGTGCCGGCGATGTAGTGGTTGACTACCAGAAACGTCAGTTCTCGGTAGGCGACACCGTGATCAAGGAAGGCGACTGGATCTCCCTGAACGGTTCCACCGGTGAAGTTTACTTGGGCAAGGTAGAAACCGCTGCCGCTTCGCTGGACGAGGACTTCCAGGCTGTGATGAACCTGGCCGACAAGTTCACCCGGATGTACGTTCGCACCAATGCCGACACGCCGCACGACGCTCAGGTAGCCCGCAACTTCGGCGCCAAGGGCGTAGGTCTTTGCCGCACGGAGCACATGTTCTTCGAGGGCGACCGCATCGACGCCATGCGTGAGATGATCCTTTCCGACACGGTAGAACAGCGCCGTGCCGCTCTGGCCAAGATCCTGCCGATGCAACGTGCCGACTTTGAGGGCATCCTCAAAGCCATGGACGGCCTGGGTGTAACCATCCGTCTGCTCGACCCGCCGCTGCACGAGTTCACACCCAACGAACCGGCTTCGCAGAAATACATGGCCGAGAAGATGGGCCTGACTCCGGAGAAAGTCAAAGAGAAAGTAGACGCCCTACACGAATTCAACCCGATGCTTGGCCACCGCGGTTGCCGTCTGGGAATCACCTATCCCGAGATCACCGAAATGCAGGCACGTGCTATCATGGAGGCTGCCTGCAACCTGAAGAAACAGGGGCTGGATCCCAAACCCGAGATCATGGTTCCGCTGGTAGGCACCGTCAAGGAGCTCAAACAGCAGGCCGAGATCATCCGCTCGACCGCCGAAACGGTATTTGCCGAACAGGGCGTGAAAGTGGACTACATGCTGGGTACGATGATCGAGATCCCGCGTGCTGCCCTGACGGCCGACCAGATCGCCGAAGTAGCTCAGTTCTTCTCGTTCGGTACCAACGACCTGACGCAGATGACCTTCGGTTACTCCCGCGACGACGCCGGCAAGTTCCTGCCCGAGTACATCAAGAAAGGCATCCTCAAGACCGATCCTTTCGCCGTGCTCGACCAGGAAGGCGTTGGCCAGTTGGTAGAAATGGGTGTGAAGAAAGGCCGCTCGACCAACCCCAACCTGAAGGTCGGCATCTGCGGTGAGCACGGAGGTGAACCCTCTTCGGTCATCTTCTGCGACAAGGTAGGCATGAACTACGTTTCGTGCTCGCCGTTCCGCGTGCCCATCGCCCGCGTAGC
>DCEW01000076.1:0-4543 GCA_002314265.1 Flavobacteriales bacterium UBA1820 | reverse complement strand
GCCCCGGGGTTTCCCCGGGGCGGTTTTTTGTATCCGAATAAAACAGGGCTTCTTTCGTCCCGTTTTCTCCCCGGCCTAAAATTCCGTTTCCCTTTCGCAACACGCATGGATTCGCCGAAAAAGTGAACCTGTAAAAAAGCTGCAAGGCTGTCAAACAAATGTTTGACAGCCTCGCGACTTGTAAGGAATATACTTTTCCGCCTATCGGGCTCCTCCCGCCGAAATCTCTACATTCCTTTTCGGCGGACAAAGGAGCCTTTTTCCTTTTTTAGAAAAGAACAAACCTTCGCGGGTTTGCCCTCCCTCCGTTCAGTTCTGCTCGGCGGCGATCACATCGTGGAAGGTTTTGAAATCGTATCCCTTTTCTCGCAACTTTTCGATGATCTCTCCCAAGTGATTGTACAGGCGGTCATCGTCCGTCCGGTTGGGGTAATTCATGGCATGGATCAGGATAATCGCACCGTTGAGCCCGTGTTCCTGTTCAAACTGCCAGATGTTGTCCATCAACTGTTGCGCTGAATGGTACGACGGTTCTCCGGGTCCCATCCAGTCCAAACCGGTCACCAGGCCTTCAGTCGGGTTGGCCAACTCGTACCCCAGGCGACGCAGGGCGTCGGCGCTGAACTGGTTGTAATGCTCATACGGGGGGATCATCCAACGATATTGCTCTTTCTTCAACCCGAATTTCTCCAACTCGGCTTCCATGCCCTGAATGTCCCGCGCCAGGGAATCCTCCGTAACCAGATTGACCGAGCGGTCGCCGTACGAACAAAGCAGAAGGTGCCGGTCGGAATGCGCGGAAAGGTAATGTCCTTGGTCGATGATGTCGCGGATCACCTGCTGGTAACGATCTACCCGGAAGCAGTTCCCGGTGGGGAAAAACGAACCCTTCACTCCGTGTTCGGCCAGGATCTCCAGAACAGGCGCTGCGCCGTCGAAATTTTCGAAATACCCGTCGTCATCGGTGCTGTAATGCCCGGTAAAGACCAGGTAAACGGATTTTTCATTCGGATTGATGCGCTGGGTTACCCCATAGGCGTCTTTTACCAGTTCGAGTTCCGGGGTTTTGTCGCGGCATCCGGCCATGGCCAACAGGCCGGCCAGCAGAAGCACGGAAAAGATCGTTTTTTTCATGTTGTAGATCGGTGTATTTTGGTTGTACGGGGATAAAGGTAATCCAAAATGGTGAATCGGCCGCACATCCCTTGGGCTTCTTTTTTGAAAAAAAGAGGACGGCAAAGCCCTTCGGGACGGCTTTTCGCTTCGACCCGGAAAGCGGAAGTCCTCCGCTGAGGGATCACTTGAACCGAAATTCAAACAAAATGGGATTGGCCTGCTGAGGATCGCCTACACGCGCGAGCAACTCTTTTGCGGCGGCATAGGCCGGTTCGTTCTCCCGGCTCCGATGGTTTTCCAATGCTTCGGCCAGCAGATAGGGTTGCACCAAGGACACGAATCCGTCCTGAGAAGCCCCGATCGTCATCATGCCCAGCGATACGGCCGGATCCAGATAAGTAATATCATCCTCCAATACCCCTTCCATCCCGGGAAGGAGCCCATAACGCACGGCACGCCCCGATGGGAAATCAAGTACATACAGCCAAGCCCGATCCCCGGCCAAAGCCGCGAAAGCCATTTGCGTGGCACATGCCGTCAATCCATTTACTTTCAACGCCTCAGTATGGTTTTGAGGATATTCAAACCCTTCCTGCGCCACCCACTGCTGTTCCTGTCGGGTTCCGATAGCGTTTTCGTCGTCCAGGAGGCGGGCCGTCCCCTCCTTACCGTCTGCGTACCACCAAAGATCGGCGGTATAGGCTCCATTTTGGAAAAAGATGCGACCGTCGCACAAGATAAAAGGAATTGTTTTTCTCAAGCGTAATGATTGTGTAAACTTCACATACCGCCCCATATCTTTTCCTGTAGTGTCTACCACAACAATAGCTTCTTTTTCCCTAGAAGCATTAAGCATTATATTTCCATTTGGAAGAAGTTTGATATTAGTCGCTATAAACGGAAGCTCTACTCTCCGGACAAAGTCGCCTTCCAAAGTATAAAAATACACCTTGTCCGCATCCAAGACCGCTATCCGCTCGCCCAGAACATCGAAATCGCCCATTTGTTGGTACTCGCCCGGCCCGGCTCCGACGCGGTCGATCTGCCCGCGATACTTCCCAGCGCCATCGAACATCAAAATATTTCTTCCATCGCAGGCCAGATAATACATCCCGTTTTCCTTAACGATTTTCATCACCTCCCCTACCAAGGATTCCTCGGTAGTCTCCAGCGGCACAAGCGCATGGGAAGACAGCACCTCCGACAACTTTACAACTCCGCTTTCGTCCGCCACGTTTGCGAACAACACTTCCTCCTCCGGAGCTGACTCTGAACAGGCCGCCAGGCATCCAGCTGCCATGAGCCACAGCAGTCCTCTTTTTTTCATCGGTTTTCTTGTTTATTTTTCCTGATAAATATACACGCTTGTCCCGAGGGGACTTCGGTTTATCGGATTGTTAAAAGTAAAAAAAGAATCGTTCAATCGAATGGTTTTCAAAAAATATCCTTTTCTTCCCTGCTCCGATCGGTCAGCCATCCGAAAATAGAGTCCATAAAAAAATCCTGCAAGCCATCGACTTGCAGGACTGTCCGTGTTCCGGGTGGGGCTCGAACCCACGACCCATTGATTAAGAGTCAATTGCTCTACCAACTGAGCTACCGAAACGTTCGCTGGGGATTTCACCCCCCTCGTTTGCGGACACAAAAGTAATACTATTATTTGTCCTGAGCAATAAAAAAATGTTTTTTTTAATTTGCACGAAAGTTTTCCCTCACAATGTGCGCAAGTGTCAAATATTTTTTAGCTTTGTGCAAGCATCCATTCTTAAATCCTAACCAAAAATGGCAGAAAACGAATTTCAGGCAAATGAAGAAATCTTTTCCAAAGCACTTCGTGCCGGACGCCGAACCTATTTCTTCGATGTGAGGGCCACGAAAGCGGGGGATTACTATCTGACGATTACCGAGAGCAAGAAGTTCAGTCAGGACTCGGGAGAAAACGAATACAAGAAACACAAGATATACCTGTACAAGGAAGACTTCGAAGCGTTCCGGGCTTTCCTGAACGAAGCCACCGACTTCATCCTGCGGGAAAAAGGCACCGAAGTCATCTCGGAGCGCCACATAAAAGACTTCAAAAAACCTTCGTACGATGCCCCGGACGAAGGTGGCGAGAAAAAACCGGAGAGCGATGCCCTTACCAGCCGCTTTACCGATATCGAATTCGAGGACATCTGATATTTCCACCAATACCCGCATCGCCATGAACAAATACCTCCCCAAAATCCTCGCGGCTTTGGTGCCGCTGCTGGCACTTTCCTGTTCCTCCGGGAACAAGACGGAACTTGCCGAAGGTTTCTACGCCATCTCCCTGCCGACTCAGGACAAGGAGAAAACGATCAATCTCTCCCGGGTGGCAGATTCGATCGCCTACATTCCCTTGGAAACGACCGATTCCTGCAAGATAGAAAACATCTGGAAAGTCGTGCCCACCAAGGACTACCTGGTGATCATGGATCGCAAGACCCAGGAACACGTCTATCTGTTCACCCGCGAAGGCAAATTCGTGCGGGAGATCAGTTCCAAGGGCACTGCCGAAAACCAATACGCCTTCCTCAACGACGTAACGGCCGATCCGGAAACCAACACGATCTACATCCTGGACGGAGCACGTCGCGTGATCCTGGAATTCTCCCCGCAGGACAGCCTGCTGTCCAAGACCCCGACCCTGTTCTACGTCGAAAACTTCCAACTCACCGGCGGAAAGACCTTTGCCCTGAACACCAACTACAACAAAAGCAAGTACCTCCCCGGGTCCACTCCTGCCTTGATCCTGATGAACCTCTCCGAGGGGGTTATCGGACGGTACATGGTGCGCCCGCAGGAGTTGGATCCCACGTACCTGATCGGCCTTCGGTCCAACTTCAGCCCGACAAAAGACGGCGCGACCTTCATTGCTCCCTTGTGCGACACGATATTCCTGGCCGGGGAAAAAGAAGCGCGTCCGCTCTACCTGGCCGATTTCGGCAATGACAACGAGGCGGAAAACCAAAAGCAGATCGAAAGTCTGCTGAAAGAAAAACCGGCTGTCTATTCCCTGGAGGAACAATACCGCCAGATGGACAAGGTATTCATGACCGGTTTCTACGCGTTCGACGATGTGGCCATGATCACTTACAGCAAACTCTCGCGCAATTACGTGGCTTTCTTCTATCCCGAAAGCGGAAAAGTGATCGATGCATGCACACTGGAACCCCGTATCACGATCCCGGTGGGCAACGACATGGACGGGCTGACCGTATTCAGCCCCTTGGGCAGCGAGGGCAACCGGATGTACTGCTACACCACCTTGGGCCTCTCGGACAACACAACAGCACTCAGTCCCGAGGCTGAAAAGGCAAAGGCAGCCTACAAGCCGGGGGACAATCCAGTGTTGTCGGTCGTTACCCTGAAAGCCAAATAACGCGTCCAAGCGAGCAAGCAAAAG
>DCEW01000059.1 GCA_002314265.1 Flavobacteriales bacterium UBA1820 | reverse complement strand
GGCCTTTGGCCGCGCGCTTGCCCGCCTGACTTTTCCCCCGTCCTGACAGGGATAGCCTCAAAACAAAGCCCGCGTATCGCTGACCACCTGCAAGGAATCCCCCTGCAAAAAAGCCCGGGCAATTTCCTCAGCGCCGTTCGAGATGGAGCAACGCGCTATCTGAGGGCCGAACACCTGGCGCACCCGCACTTTCCCCAGCAATCTCACCGCCTCTCTTCCCGCCACCTCGTACCACTGATACACCAGGAAACGGTCTCCGCTGCGAACCCCCTGCGAAGTTCCGCACCCAAGGTACAACTCCTTGTACCGTCCCTTGGCATCGGGGGCTTCGAGTTGCAACACACAAGTCTCAAAACGGAACTGCGTGTCGATATAGTACTCCATCTTGGCCGGCAAACTCTCGAAAGCTTCCTGCTCTGCCTCCCCCGCTGTCCGGCCGGAGCCCGTCAGCCGAAATTCCTGCGCATCGGACACCTCGCCGCTCGCCAAATCGTAGGACGTAAGAGAAAATACGATATCCACCTCCCGACTGTCTTCCCGGCGCGAGAGCTCCGCCCGGGAAACATACCCCACGAGCAAGTAGCGCCCGCCGAGAGAGCCCATCCGCTTCTTCCTAAGGTCTTGTTGCCAAGCGGTTTCCCGTTGTCCCCAGAGGGCATTCATCCATATCCCCTCCTCAAGGTACAATTCGCGAACCATCCGCGCATCGATCACCCGATGACGTCCCCTCCGGAGAAATCCTTCGACCACCCCGCTGCGCACCCGCTCGGCATAGGCCGGAGAAACACCCCGGGCCGTAAAGAAATAATCGATCACCACCGCGTCCCGATCGGTCTGCCCGTCCCTCTGCTGGGCAGATAGCGCAAAACACGACAGGGGCACGAGGACAAAAACTGCTTTGCGAAAAAGGCTTCGTATCATTTCCAATGTTTTTTCATGATGAACTTCCCATTCAAAAGAAACGAGCCGTTTTCCTTTCTCGGAAAGCGGCTCGTTTCTTTTTTCGATCCGGCGGACGGATTCGCTTATTTTCTCAAGCCAAGTTGTTCGACGATCTTACGATAACGTTCGATATCTACCCGTTTGAGGTACTCCAGCAGACTGCGGCGTTTACCAACGAGTTTGACCAACGCGCGCTCCGTACCGAAGTCGTGAATGTTCTTCTTCAGATGTTCGGTCAGGTGGTTGATACGATAGGTGAAAAGAGCGATCTGCCCTTCGGTCGAACCCGTGTCAGTAGCCGATTTGCCGTACTGAGCGAAAATTTCCTGTTTTTTTTCTTTGGTCAGATACATGCCAATATTGTTTTAATGATTGTTATGTATGATGTTTATATACGGGGGCAAAGATACGGATAGTTTGCGGTTCGTCCAAAAGGTTTTTCGCCATTATTTTTCACCCCTTGAGTATTTTGTGAAAAACCCCTGCCCTTATCCTAATAATAGTATAAAAACACGAAAAAAATTCCATGCCTGCCCAAATGTTAGTAAATTTGGGCTTTGTTTCCCTCAAAACAAGGAGAAAAGAAAGAATGAACTTACTCAAACGCTACAAATATCTGCTGGCTGTTACGATCGTCGGTTTGGTCGGATTTTCAGCCGCCCTGCGGCTCAATGCCGCACAAGCCTCGGACGAACGTCCGGACAAGGCGCAATTCCTCACCCAACTGGTGTCCTACATCATCGGCCAATGGCACTACGACCCCAAAGCCATCGACGATTCGCTGTCCGTATCGGTGTACGACGAGTACCTCAAGACCCTCGACTTCGGCAAGCGCTACTTCACCCAGGCGGACTCCGCTTTGCTGCACCGCTATCGCTACGACATAGACGACCAGATTCTCGCCGGGGATACGATGTTTTTCCACTCGGCTACCTCGGTATTCAAGACCCGGATGGAAATGGTTGCCGCCTCGCTGGACTCGCTGCTGGCCTCCCCGATGGACTTCACCGTGGAGGAAACGCTCGACCCCAATGATACGACCTATGCCCGCGACATGACTCAGGTCATGGACCGCTGGCGCCGTTATCTGAAGTACAACGTGCTGACCCGCCTGTACAGCGACCTGAAGACCGAAGAGGACAAAGCCTCCAAAGACAGCACTTACGTGGCCAAAACGGCCGAAGAACTGGAGAAAAAAGCACGGGAAGCCGTACTGAAGAACTTCCGGGACTACTTCAAGCGGATCGACGAATTGGACGAAGAGGACTGGTTCTCGATGTACCTCAACGCCTTCACGATGTATTTCGACCCGCACACCCAGTACATGGCACCCCGGGAGGAAAAAGACTTCAACACCAGCATCTCGGGACAACTGGAAGGCATCGGAGCCGTCTTGCAGCAAAAGGACGGCTATACCACCATTGCCAGCATCGTGCCGGGATCGCCGGCCGCCAAAAGCGGACAGCTGGCGGTGGGCGACCAGATCCTGGAAGTGGCCCAAGGACGCGATGAATACGTCAATATCGTCGGCATGCGCTTGGACGATGCCGTCGATCTGATCCGGGGCAAGAAAGGCTCGACCGTACGCCTGAAAGTACAGCAGGCCGATGGAGCCATCAAGGAAGTACCCCTGGTACGCGACGTGGTGGAACTCGAAGAGACCTTCGTACGCTCGGCCGTGGTGGAAAAGGACGGGCACAAATACGGAGTGATCTACGTACCGAAGTTCTACGTCAATTTTGAAAACGAAGACGGCCGGGAAAGCTCGGACGACCTGGCCAAAGAGATCGCCCAACTGAAAAAAGAAGGCATCGAAGGCATCGTGCTCGACCTGCGCAACAACACCGGAGGAGCCCTCACGGGTGCGGTGAAGATGGGCGGGCTGTTCATCGACCAAGGCCCCATCGTCCAGGTCAAGACCCGCGAAGGCCAGATCCGCGTACTGCCGGACAACGACCCTTCGGTCGCTTGGGACGGTCCGCTGGTCGTGCTGGTCAATGAAATATCCGCCTCGGCCTCCGAGATCTTCGCCGGAGCGATGAAGGACTACAACCGCGCCATCATCGTCGGCTCGAAACAGACCTACGGAAAAGGCTCCGTGCAGAACATCGTCGAACTGGACAACATGGTGCGGGGCAAACTCTTCGGCGACGATGCCCTGGGAGCCCTTCGCCTGACCATCGAAAAATTCTACCGCGTCAACGGCGCCGGCAACCAGCTGCGGGGCGTGGCTTCCGACGTGGAAATCCCCGATGTGTATTCGGTGATCGAGATGAACGAAAGCACCGAAAACCTCCCCATGCCGTGGGATTCCATCCCGGCGGCCCGGTACTACCGCCTGGACAACGATTTCGCTCCCGTGATCGAACGGGCGCGGGCGCGGATCGAAGCCGATCCCTACTTCCAACAGGTACAGGAAAACATCGCCTGGCTCAAGAGCCGCAAGGAAAGCCGACCCATCCCCCTTTCGCTGGAAGGCTTCCGTCAGGACGACAGCCTGTACCGCGCCGAAGCCAAACGTTTCGATTCGATCAACAAATTCCGCTCGGAACTGGAATACGTCTCGCCCCAGTACGAACAGGCCCTCTCCGCCACCGATTCGACCTTGGCCTCCAAACGGAAGACCTGGCACGAAGACCTGCGAAAAGATGCCGCCATGCAACAGGCCGTCGAGATCCTTTCCGACATCCGATAACACACCATCCGCTTTACGCGCATAACGATTGACACTCGCCCGAATGGTTTCCCGAGAAACACGACAAGAAGAGAAAAAAGACAAAGACGCATCGCAATCGGTATTCGGAATCACTCTGGAAAGGTTCAAGCGCAACCTTCCCGGTGTGATTTCGTTTTGGTTCATCGTCGCCATCGGCCTGGTAGCCCTGCTGGCCTATGCCCTGGCTCCGGACAATACCACGTACGCCAATACGATGCACCTGGCCCTGTCCAACAAGACACCGGGCTTTACCATCGACCTGATCCAGACCGAAAAGCCGGGCGCAGACAAACAATCGATCTTCTCCATCCTGTGGAACGGCCGCACCCCGCTGCTCTCCAGCATTCCCGTCACGGAATACACCATCGAGGGCGACTCCATCCGCTACCGCGAATACGTCGGTGAAGGAGTGTCCTCCCCGGAAAAGACGATGGCCTGCTCGCCGCTGACCAAAGTGGAAAAGACGACATTTTACCTGGGCACCGACCGCTACGGCCGCGACCTGCTCAGCCGAATGATCATCGGTTCGCGCATTTCATTTTCCATCGGGTTCGTGGCCGTACTCATTGCCATCATCATCGGGGTGAGCCTGGGCTCCATCGCCGGTTATTTCGGCGGCAAGGCCGATGCGCTGATCATGTGGCTGATCAACATCATGTGGTCCATTCCTACCTTGCTGATGGTCATTGCCGTCACTTTCGCCTTGGGCAAAGGTGTTTGGCAGGTTTACGTGGCCGTCGGGCTGACCATGTGGGTGGAAGTAGCCCGTATGGTGCGCGGGCAAGTGATCTCGGCCAAACAAATGCAGTACGTCGAGGCGGCCCGTGCCTTGGGCTTCGGCAAACTGCGCATCATCACCCGGCATATCCTGCCCAATATCTGGGGAGTGGTCATCGTGATCACCGCTTCCAATTTCGCTTCGGCCATCCTGATGGAAAGCGGATTGAGTTTCCTGGGGCTCGGCGCACAACCGCCCATCCCGTCCTGGGGAGGCATCATCCGCGACCACTACATGTACATGGTGATGGGCAAACCCTACCTGGCCCTGGTGCCCGGAACGATGATCATGCTCCTGGTACTGGCCTTCATGACCTTCGGGAACACCCTGAGGGATGCTTTGGACGTAAAATCTTAACCGGTCGATATTCACATCCGGTATTCTATCGCTATGAGTGAAAACATCAAACACGAATGCGGCATCGCCATGGTCCGCCTGCTCAAACCGCTCGAATATTACCAGCAGAAATACGGCAGCGCTTTCTGGGGACTGAACAAGATGTATCTCCTGATGGAGAAACAACACAACCGGGGACAGGACGGCGCCGGCATCGCTGCGGTAAAGATCGACGCACCGGTCGGACGTCCCTACATCGACCGCGTCCGCTCGAAAGACCCGCAATCCATCCTCGAAGTATTCAAGAAAGTAAACAGCGACATCAACCGCCTGATGGCCTCCCGTCCCAAGGCCGAAACTCCTCAACAGGATCTGGAATGGATCCGGGAAAACATCCCCTTTGCTTCGGACATCTACCTCGGGCACGTGCGCTACGGCACCTACGGCGGAAATACCATCGAGGCTGTACACCCGTTCATGCGCGAGAACATCACCGCAGCCAAAACGCTGGTGGTAGCCGGCAACTTCAACATGACCAATGTGGACTTCCTCTACAACCGCCTAGTGGAAATGGGGCACCACCCCATCGCCAAGCTGGATACCATCACGGTCATGGAGCGCATCGGGCACTTCCTGGACGAAGAAGTCGATGCGCTCTTCGCCCGCTATAAATCCGAGGGGCTGCACGGAGTGGAATTGGCCGAACGGGTCGCCCAACAGCTCGACACCCATACGGTATTGGTACGCGCCGCCAAACGCTTCGACGGCGGCTTTGCCATCGCCGGACTGGTAGGACAGGGCGACGCTTTTGTCCTGCGCGATCCGGCCGGTATTCGCCCAGCATTCTACTATGCCGACGACGAAGTCGTCGTGGTAGCCTCCGAGCGTCCGGTGATCCAGACGGCCTTCAACGTACCGATCGACTCCGTACACGAGATCGAACCCGGCAGCGCCTTGATCATGCACCGCGACGGCCGCTACGAACTGACCCCGGTGATGACGCCCCTGCCGAAAAAAGCCTGCTCGTTCGAGCGCATCTACTTCTCGCGGGGCAGCGATGCCGACATCTACCGCGAACGGAAAACCCTGGGGCGCAACCTGGTGGAACCCGTGCTGAAAAAAATAGACTACGACATCCCCCACACGGTCTTTTCCTACATCCCCAATACGGCCGAAAGTTCGTATTTCGGACTGATGGAAGGTTTCGAAGAGTACCTCAACGAACGCAAAGCCCGCGAAATATCGGCCTTGATCGCCTCGGGGGAGACTCCCTCCGAAGAACGCATCCACGACATCCTCTCGTGCCGGATCCGCAGCGAAAAGATCGCCATCAAGGATGCCAAACTGCGCACCTTCATCACCGAAGACGCCTCGCGCGACGACATGGTGGCCCACGTTTACGATGTTACCTACGGAGTGGTCCGCCCGCAGGACAACCTGGTGCTGATCGACGACTCCATCGTACGCGGGACTACCCTTCGCCAGAGCATCGTACGCATCATGGACCGCCTGCTCCCGGCTCATCTGATCATCCTCTCCAGCGCTCCGCAGATCCGCTATCCGGACTGCTACGGCATCGACATGGCTCGCCTGGACGACTTCATTGCCTTCCGCGCAGCGATCGCCCTGCTGCGGGATAATGGATTGGACGAAATCATCGACCAGGTGTACCGCAAATGCAAGGCACAACAGGGACACGACGACACCGAGATGATCAATTACGTCAAGGAGATCTACGCCCCGTTTACCGACACCCAGATTTCGGACAAGATCGCCGAATTGATCACCGCCCCCGACATCCATGCGCGGGTGAGCGTGATCTATCAGACGGTCGAAGGCCTGCACAAGGCTTGCCCGAACCACCTGGGCGACTGGTACTTTACCGGCGATTATCCCACCGCCGGCGGCAACCGGGTGGTCAACCAGGCGTTCATCAACTTCATGGAAGGACGCAAGGAGCGCGCCTACTGACGGCCCTGCTCCCCAAGCGAGCGAAGG
>DCEW01000099.1:19326-19553 GCA_002314265.1 Flavobacteriales bacterium UBA1820 | reverse complement strand
ATGTAGATCACGCCCACGGTAGCTGCCTGGTCGAAGCGCTCGCCCGTGCCCCCGTCGTAGAGGTAGGTGTGGCCGTAGCGCGGCAAACCGGCTTTGTCGGTCAGTTCGGTGATCTGTTCCAGCGAAGCACCGTCGAAGATCGGCGTAGCGAACTTCATGCCGAGCTTGCGTCCGGCCCAGCCGAGCACCGTTTCGTAGATCTGTCCCAGGTTCATTCGCGAAGGCAC
>DCEW01000099.1:0-19292 GCA_002314265.1 Flavobacteriales bacterium UBA1820 | reverse complement strand
GCCGGCCATCTTGTCGCCCACGCGCAGTTTGCGCTTCTTGGCGATGTAAACCTTGGCCAGCTTGATGATCCCGGCCGGCAGCTCGTCGCCCACCGTCAGGGTGAATTTCTCGCGGCGAAGGGCTCCCTGGAGGTCGTTTACCTTGATCTTGAAGTTGTGGATGAGCTCCGAGACGAGGAAGTTCTTGGCCTTGTCCGCCGTCCAGTTGGAGGTATTGAGATGTTCGTAGTCCTCGAGCGACTGGAGGATCTTGAGCGAGAATTTCGTCCCCTTGGGAATGATCACTTCGCCCAGGTCGTTGGTAACCCCCTGCGAGGTCTTTCCGTTGACGATCGAGAACAGCTTTTCGAGCAGCGTGCCGCGCAACTTTTCAAACGAAGCGGCGTATTCGGCATCCAGGCGCTCCATTTCTTCCTTGTCGGCATTGCGGCGTTTCTTGTCCTTCACGGCGCGCGAGAACAGCTTTTTGCCGATCACCACTCCGTGCAGCGAAGGGTTGGCCTTCAGGGAAGCGTCCTTGACGTCGCCGGCCTTGTCGCCAAAGATGGCGCGCAGGAGCTTTTCTTCCGGCGAAGGATCCGATTCGCCCTTCGGGGTGATCTTACCGATGATGATGTCGCCCGGGTTGACCTCGGCCCCGATGCGGATCATACCGTTTTCATCGAGTTCCTTGGTCGCTTCCTCGGATACGTTCGGGATGTCGTTGGTCAGTTCCTCGGCACCCAGTTTGGTGTCGCGCACTTCCAACGGATATTCGTCGATGTGGATGGAGGTGAAGATGTCCTCCTTGACTACACGCTGCGAGATGACGATACCGTCCTCGTAGTTGTATCCCTTCCACGGCATGAAGGCCACCAGAAGATTGCGTCCCAGGGCCAATTCGCCGTTTTGCGTAGCGTAGCCCTCGCACAGTACCTGGCCTTTTTCCACCCGGTCGCCCTTGCGGACGATGGGTTTCAGGGTGATGTTGGTGGACTGGTTGGTCTTGCGGAATTTGATCAGGTGATACGTCTTTTCGTCCGGATCGAAGCTGACCAAGCGCTGGTCGTCCGTGCGGTCGTAGCGGATGGTGATCTTGTCGGCATCCACGTAGACCACTTCGCCCGAGCCTTCGGCGTTCATCAGTACGCGGGAATCCTTGGCCACGCGGGCTTCCAGACCCGTGCCGACGATGGGTGCTTCGGGTTTGAGCAAGGGCACGGCCTGACGCATCATGTTCGATCCCATCAGGGCGCGGTTGGCGTCGTCGTGTTCCAGGAACGGGATGAGCGATGCGGAGATGGAGGCGATCTGGTTCGGGGCAACGTCCATGTAGTCCACCTCGGTGCGGTCCACGATCGGGAAGTCGCTCTCCTTGCGGGCCTTGACGCGCTCCGGAATGATGTTGCCCTGATCGTCCACCTCGATGTTGGCCTGGGTGAAGATCTTGCCTTCTTCCGATTCGGCACTCAGGTACACCGGTTCTTTCTCAAACTTCACCCGTCCGTTTTCCACCTCGTGGTACGGCGTTTGGATAAAGCCCATGTCGTCCACCTTGGCGTAAACACACAAGGAGGAGATCAGACCGATGTTCGGACCTTCCGGTGTTTCGATCGGGCAAAGACGTCCGTAGTGCGTGTAGTGTACGTCGCGCACCTCGAAGCCGGCACGCTCGCGCGACAGACCGCCGGGACCCAGGGCGGAGAGACGACGCTTGTGCGTGATCTCGGCCAAGGGGTTGGTCTGGTCCATGAACTGCGAGAGCTGGTTGGTGCCGAAGAACGAATTGATCACCGAGGAAAGCGTCTTGGCATTGATCAGGTCGATCGGGGTGAATACCTCGTTGTCGCGCACGTTCATCCGTTCACGGATGGTGCGGGCCATACGCGCCAGGCCGACGCCGAACTGGGCGGCTAGTTGTTCGCCTACGGTGCGCACGCGACGGTTGGACAAGTGGTCGATGTCGTCCACCTCGCTCTTGGAGTTGATCAGTTCGATCAGGTACTTCACGATGGTGATGATGTCCTCCTTGGTGAGCACCTGTACGGACAGCGGGGTGTTGAGCCCCAGTTTTTTGTTGATCCGGTAACGGCCTACATCGCCCAGCGAATAGCGGGTGTCCGAGAAGAACAGTTTTTCGATGATGCCGCGTGCGGTCTCTTCATCCGGCGGTTCGGCGTTGCGCAACTGCCGGTATATGTGTTCGACGGCCTCCTTTTCGGAGTTGGTCGGGTCTTTCTGAAGGGTGTTGTAAATGATGGAATATTCGGAGCTGGTGCTGTCTTCCTTGTGCAGGAGGATGGTCTTCACTCCGGCATCGACGATCTCGTCGATGTTTTCCTTTTCCAGGATGGTATCCCGGTCGAGGATCTGTTCGTTACGTTCGATGGATACGACCTCGCCGGTATCTTCGTCCACGAAGTCTTCCACCCAGGTTTTCAGTACGCGCGCAGCCAAACGGCGGCCGATGTACTTTTTGAGTCCCGTTTTGCTCACTTTCACCTCCTCGGCCAAGTCGAAGATGTCGAGGATGTCCTTGTCGCGTTCGTAACCGATGGCGCGCAGCAGGGTAGTGAGGGGGAGTTTCTTTTTCCGGTCGATGTAGGCGTACATCACGTTGTTGATGTCCGTGGCGAATTCCATCCACGACCCCTTGAAGGGGATGATGCGCGCCGAGTAAAGTTTGGTTCCGTTGGCGTGGAAAGACTGCCCGAAGAATACGCCGGGCGAACGGTGCAACTGGGAGACGACGATGCGTTCGGCTCCGTTGATCACGAACGTGCCCGAAGGGGTCATGTACGGGATGGTTCCCAAGTACACGTCCTGCACGATGGTCTCGAAGTCCTCGTGATCCGGATCGGTGCAGTACAGTTTCAGGCGGGCCTTCAGCGGTACGCTGTAGGTCAGTCCGCGTTCGATGCACTCCTCGATGGAGTAGCGCGGCGGATCGACGAAATAGTCAATAAACTCCAGTACAAACTGGTTTCGCGTGTCTGTTATGGGGAAGTTCTCGCAGAAAGTCTTGTAGAGTCCTTCGTTTTTTCTTTCGTCAGATTTGGTTTCGAGTTGGAAGAAATCCCGGAACGATTTGATCTGGATGTCCAGAAAATCGGGATAGTCGACCGGATTCTTCACCGAGGCAAAGCTGACTCTGGTGGGGTTAACAGTCTGGGCCAAAGGAATTTATTTTAAATTAAAAGAAAAATGAATAAAAGAGCAAAAGGGCTTAGGCCCCTAGAGGTTGTAAAACCGCTACGACCTAAGCCTTTTGAAAGGGAAGAAGCCGGTTATTTGACTTCTACCTGGGCACCTACCTCTTCGAGGTGGCTCTTGATGTTCATTGCCTCGTCCTTGGGCAGGCCTTCCTTGATGGTGGAAGGAGCACCGTCTACCAATTCCTTGGCTTCCTTCAGACCGAGACCGGTGAGTTCCTTGACTGCCTTTACGACTTTCAGTTTCTCTGCGCCTACTTCTTTGAGGATCACGTCGAATTCGGTCTTTTCCTCGGCTGCAGCAGCGCCAGCACCGTCTCCGGCGGCTACCACTACGGCTGCGGCTGCGGGTTCGATACCGTATTCTTCTTTGAGTATGTTGCCCAGTTCCTGAACATCTTTTACGCTCAGGTTCACCAGTTCTTCAGCGAGTTGTTTCAGATCTGCCATTTTGATTTTTTTGACTTAGTTAATAATGTGATAAATGCGTTTCGATGGAATTATTCGGCGGATTCCGCTTTGGGTTCTTCGGCAGCAGCGGCCTCTGCATTTGCTTCGGCTGCCTCGCCTTTGTTCTCCAGAGCCGAGATCAGGCGGCGGATCGGAGACTGCAACAGGCTGATGATTTCGCCGATGAGTTCCTCGCGGGACTTGATGCTGGCCAGGGTACCCAGTTGTTCATCGCCGACATAGATCTCGTTGTCGATCCATGCACCTTTGAGCAGAGGGCGCTCGGAGTTTTTACGGAATTCCTTGATGACCTTTCCGGGAACATTGGCAGCTCCGTTGAAAAGCATCAGAGCGGTGTTTCCCTTCAGGGTTTCGGTCAGGTTCTGGAAATCCTTGTCGCAGGCTTCCATCGCCTTGGCCAAAAGCGTGTTCTTGACTACTTCCAAACGGACACCGGCGTTGAAGCAAGCGCGGCGCAGTTTGTCGGTGGCAGCAGCGTTGAGGGTGGAAATATCAGCCAGATAGATCACGCCGTGACCGCCGAGTTCCTGAGTGATGGAGGCTATAACCTGCGATTTCTCTTCTCTTGTCATAATCTTATCATTCTAGGAGTTAGACGGTTTTCGGATCTACGGGTACTCCCGGGCCCATGGTGCTGGAGAGCGTAACGCTCTTCATGTAAACGCCCTTGGCGGAGGCCGGTTTCATCTTGTTCAGAGTGTGGAGCAACTCCAGTGCGTTCTCGGCGATTTTCGGCGCGTCGAACGATACCTTGCCGATGGCGGCGTGAACGATCCCGTAACGGTCGACCTTGAAGTCGATCTTACCGGCTTTCACTTCCTTGACGGCTTTGCCCACTTCCATCGTTACGGTACCGGACTTGGGGTTCGGCATCAGGCCGCGGGGTCCCAGAATACGACCCAGAGGTCCCAACTTACCCATTACAGCCGGCACGGTGATGATCACATCGACATCGGCCCAGCCGCCTTTGATCTTGTCCAGGTATTCGTCCAGACCTACGTAGTCGGCACCGGCTTCGGTCGCTTCCGCTTCCTTGTCGGGGGTTACCAGCGCCAGCACGCGTACGCTTTTACCCGTACCGTTGGGCAGGGATACCACGCCGCGAACCATCTGGTTGGCCTTACGAGGGTCTACGCCCAGGCGAACGGCGATGTCCACCGAAGCGTCGAATTTGGTGGTCGAGGTTTCTTTTACCAGCGCACACGCTTCTTCCACGGTGTAGAGCTTGTTCTTCTCAAGCTTGGCTACAGCTACTTTCTGGTTCTTTGTCAGTTTTGCCATGATGCTTGATTAGGATTTTTTCAGGGGAGACTCTCCCTTGATGGTTATACCCATTGAACGAGCGGTACCGGCTACCATGGACATGGCGCTCTCGATGGTGAAAGCATTCAGGTCCGGCATCTTGTCGGTAGCGATTTCCTTGACCTGATCCCAGGTGATGGCAGCTACCTTTTTGCGGTTGGGCTCGCCGGAGGCCGACTTGATCTTGGCGGCTTCCATCAACTGAACGGCTACCGGGGTGGTCTTGATGACGAAGTCGAACGACTTGTCGGTGTACACGGTGATCTGCACAGGCAGGAGCTTACCCTGTTTGTCCTGGGTACGCGCATTGAACTGTTTGCAGAAATCCATGATGTTCACACCGGCCGAACCAAGCGCAGGACCGATTGGCGGAGAGGGATTGGCGGCTCCGCCCTTGCACTGCAATTTGATCTTTTTGAAGATTTCTTTTGCCATTTTGTTTTGACTGAAAATTGTTTCCGTCCTTTCGGGTCAAAGATTGGAAGCAAACCCTCCGGGACTATCTTTGGCGTAACATTTTCTTTTTTTCGTTTCCCACGGGGAGAGGAGCAGTCGTTATACCTTCTCCACCTGGGAAAAATTCAACTCCAGCGGGGTTTTCCGGCCGAAGATCTTGACCTCGACCTTGAGTTTGCGTTTCTCGCTGTTCACCTCTTCCACCGTACCGTCGAACCCGTTGAACGGCCCGTCGATCACCTTGACCGCTTCGCCGACCACGAACGGGATAACCACCGATTCGGGCATGTCGGCCATCTCGTCCACCTTGCCCAGCATCCGGTTGACTTCGCTCTTGCGCAGCGGCACCGGATCGCCTCCCGGACGGTCGCTCAGAAAGCCCACCACACCGGGAATCCCTTGGAGCAGGTGGAGCATTTCACCGTCCAGATTGGCTTCGATCATCACGTAACCGGGAAAGAAAGGACGTTCCTTGCTGACTTTCTTGCCGCCCGAAACCGAAAAGAACTTCTCCATCGGCACCATCACACCGGCCAAATAGTCGTTCATGCCCCGCCGTGCGATTTCCTGCTCGATGTAGCTCTTTACCTTAAGTTCCTGGCCGCTGATAGCCCGCACCACATACCACTTCTTGGTAGTTTCTGCCATTTTACCCGTCGTTTTTTCCGGTTAGTTGAGAATTCTGAATATCCCCTGGATCGCGTTGTTGAACAGGAAGTCCACCGCAGCGGTAGCACCAGCCAGGATCAACGTGGCGATGGCTACGATCCAAGTCTGCTTTTGTGCTTCTTCCCACGTGGGCCAGGTAACTTTTCCCCCGAACAGTTCGTTCCAGGAATCCTTGACGTATTGGATAAGACCTTTCATAGGTTCGATGTGTGTTTCTGTGAAAGCCCCGTGCCGCCCGTGTCTTTCTCGATGCGGCAAAGGCACATCCCTTTCGCTATCACCCTCTCAATCAAATATTTGACTTTGATAATGAGTGATATACGGGCGGAATGAGCCTTCTCCAAGGCGAGTGCAAATATACGAACTTTTTTTTAAGTTGGTCGGATAGAGGGAAAAAACTTTTTTTTGTCGCTTTTTTTCGCACTCCGGGTAGGGTTTTGGAGTTTTGTTCCCGCTTGTTGGGGGCGAAAAAAACTCCGCCGCGCGGGAGCGCGGCGGAGGATATGAAAGGACGAAAGATTTCGCGTCCTGTTTCTGTGGCACAGGCGGAGAGGCTCGAACTCCCGACACCTGGTTTTGGAGACCAGTGCTCTACCAACTGAGCTACGCCTGTAAAGCGATTGCGAAATTAGACATTATTTTTTTCCCGTGCAAGATTTTTCGCTTCTTCCGCATTTTTTTTCAAGGCTTGCCGTTCCCGGTGGCCTTTGAGCCAGATCTGGTAGGAATTGACGATATTTTGCCACAGTACATACGAAGCCGGTCCGACCGAAGCGATGGGATTGAGGTAGGACTGTGCCATCCAGATGGCCAGGATCGTGTTTTTCTGCCCCATGGCCTGTCCGGTAGCGATGCGGTCGCCCCAGCGGGAGCCCAGGGCTTTTCCGCTTTTGAATTGAACCAAGCATACCACCAAAGCCAGCAGGGCGATGACCGTTTCGGTGCGGTAGTCCGGGTTGGGCTGTTCGATCAGGAAACGAACCGTGCGTCCGGTGATACTGGTAAGCGACAAGGCCCATATATAAAAGGTGAGGTGGCTCTTTGCAGCGATGGCCTGGTGGACTTTGGGGGCTATCCAACGCAGTCCCCAGGCGACGGCCAGCGGGAGGACCAGCATCGGGGCGAGCTGGCGGCAGACATACAAGAAGGTCTGGGCGAAGGAGAGACCTTCCTGTTTCCCCAGCAGGGCGAATACCGCCGGGGCAAGTACGGCCATCCCGACATTGCTTATTAAGGTGTAAGTGGCCATGAAACCGGCGTTGCCTCCCAACATGCCGGTGATGACTGTTGCAGCCATGGCGGTGGGAGCCAGTACACACATGAAGACTCCTTCGGCCACCGTTACGTTCAGAAAGGCCAGCGCGTAGTACAAGGCCAGCCCTCCGCCTATCTGGATAAGCAGCAAGACGGCGTGCAGGCGGTGCAGGCGTACGTCACGCGGGGACAGGCGGCAGAACGTCAGAAAGAGCATCGCGAAGATGAAATACGGAATGGCAACGGCGATCTGCGAGAAGAATCCGTAGAACACTCCGCCTATCAGCATGGCCAACGGCAGAATAAAACTTTTGATGGATTGCGACATGATGTGTTTTCTTTCGGAGAGATTTTTTTCGGAAAGAACAGCGCAAAGGAACGACATTAATTAAAAACGGCAAGGGGTTTTCTCTTGTTTTGGCTTTCCCGGAAAGGAAAACGATGTGCGTTCCCTGTTGTGCTCTCCCGGGGAAAGGCAGGGTAGGGGTGCTTGTTGTGTATGGGGTGGGGGTTGCACTTACCTTTTGCTGCATTTGGATAATGCAGGATGCGGCTCGACATTTGCCAGGTGCGAAAACGTGGTTTTCGATTTGTCGCTGCGCTCGTCTTTCCCTATCTTTGTCTAAAGGAGCTGTTGACAAGTGATGCGGATCGAGGATTTTACCCAGTACCTGTTGTGGGAGAAGAAATATTCTCCCCATACGGTGGAGGCTTACGGGACGGACCTTTCGGAGTTCGAAGGTTTTCTTGTCTCGATGCAGGCGCCGGCCGAGGATGCGTCGATCGACTTTCAGGCGGTGCGCGCCTGGGTGGTTCATCTGATGGAACAGGGATATACGCCTTCGTCGGTCAATCGCAAGATCAGTGCCCTGCGTTCGTATTTCAAGTATTTGTTGCGCCGGGGGGCGATCCGGATCTCTCCGATGATGCGCCAGGGCAATCTGAAGGAGCCATACCGTACGACGGTTCCGTATTCGGTGCAGGAGATGCAGCATTTGCTCGATCCGGACCTGTATCGCGACGATCCGGACGGGGAGCGGGACCGGCTGATCGTCGAGCTTTTTTACGGTTGCGGGTTGCGCTGCGCGGAACTTTGCGATGTGCGTTTGGGCGATGTGGACTTTCGGCGGGCGATGTTGCGGGTGCGCGGCAAAGGGGGGAAGGAGCGCTTTGTCCCGATGCATCCCCGTCTTTGCGAGGCGCTTGGGGAATACCTCGGGATGTCTTCGGGCGGGGACAATGTGAAAGAAAGCCTTTTGTTTGCTAAAAAAGGCAAAAAAATGTCGCCGACCCTTGTGTATCGGATAATAAATAAGTATCTTGGTCTTGTGACAGTCAAGCAGAAGAAAAGTCCCCATGTGCTCCGTCACACTTTCGCTACGCATCTGTTGGAGGCGGGAGCGGATATTTCCTCGGTCAAGGAGCTGTTGGGGCATTCTTCGCTGGCTTCCACGCAGGTCTATGCCCACACGACGCTGGGAAAACTAAAATCAGTGTATAACCATGCCCATCCCCGCGGGGACGAGCATTCCTGAGGGGATGGGCGCAAAACGTTACCGTCATGAAAGTACTTACGCAAGCCATCCATTTCAAAGCGGATGCGAAACTGTTGGAGTTCATTCAAAAGAAACTCGACAAGCTGGAACTTTTCTACGACCGTGTGATCGATGCCGAGGTGTATCTGCATCTGCTCAACACACCCGACAAGGAAAATAAAATGATAGAACTCAAACTCCGGGTGCCCGGCGAAACGTTTATGGTAAAGAAACAGGCCGCTACTTTTGAGGAGTGCATCGACTTGTGTGCCGATTCGATGCGCCGCAAGTTGCGCGCCAAAAATGCCACCAAATAGGGCTGCGGCCTTTCTTGCGCAAGGCGCGCGGGGTACCCGCGCGCCTTGCGTTTTTTTTACCGGGCAAGCTCGTGCAAAAAAAAATGTTTTCGAGATGAAAAAAAATTCGCAGGCTATTTGGATAAATGATAAAACTTCCTACCTTTGCGCTCTGATATGAGGTGGGTTTTTCACCGGGAAAACATCGCCGCATTTCAAATGCCGATATAGCTCAGTGGTAGAGCGCATCCTTGGTAAGGATGAGGTCACGGGTTCAAGTCCCGTTATTGGCTCAAGGGGAATACCTTTAAAGCGGTTTACGGCTTGGAAAGGCCCGATAAATTCACTGAACAGAAAACAAGTAATAAACATTTCGCAAAATGGCAAAAGAAACTTTCAAACGTGACAAACCGCATTTGAATATCGGTACCATCGGTCACGTGGACCACGGTAAAACGACTCTTACCGCTGCTATCACCAAGGTTCTGGCCGACAAGGGTCTTTCCGAGGTAAAGGCGTTCGACCAGATCGACGCTGCTCCTGAAGAAAAAGAGCGCGGTATCACCATCAACACGGCTCACGTAGAGTATCAGACCAACAAGCGTCACTATGCTCACGTAGACTGCCCGGGACACGCCGACTATGTGAAGAACATGGTTACGGGTGCCGCTCAGATGGACGGTGCCATCCTGGTAGTAGCTGCTACCGACGGTCCGATGCCCCAGACTCGTGAGCACATCTTGCTCGCCCGTCAGGTAGGCGTTCCTCGTATCGTCGTGTTCCTGAACAAGGTGGACATGGTGGACGACCCCGAGCTGCTCGAACTGGTAGAAATGGAAGTTCGCGATCTGCTGAACCTCTACCAGTACGACGGTGACAACACCCCGATCATCAGAGGTTCCGCACTGGGTGCCCTCAACGGCGATCCGAAGTGGGTCAAGAGCGTAGAAGATCTGATGGATGCAGTAGATACGTGGATCGAAGAGCCGGTTCGCGACAAGGACAAACCGTTCCTGATGCCGGTTGAGGACGTGTTCTCGATCACCGGTCGTGGTACGGTGGCTACCGGACGTATCGAAACGGGTGTGGCCAAAGTGGGCGACCCGGTAGAAATCATCGGTATGGCTGCTGAAAAACTGACTTCGACGATCACCGGTGTGGAAATGTTCCGCAAACTGCTCGACGAGGGTGAGGCTGGTGACAACGTAGGTCTGCTGCTGCGCGGTATCGACAAGAACCAGATCCGTCGTGGTATGGTAGTCTGCGCTCCGAAGTCCGTAACTCCGCACAAGAAATTCCAGGGCGAGGTGTACATCCTGTCCAAGGAAGAAGGCGGACGTCACACGCCGTTCCACAACAAGTATCGGCCGCAGTTCTACGTTCGTACCACGGACGTAACCGGTGAGATCACTCTGCCGGAAGGCGTAGAGATGGTAATGCCGGGCGACAACCTGACCATCACGGTGGAACTGCTTCAGCCCATCGCACTGAGCCAGGGTCTGCGTTTCGCTATCCGCGAAGGTGGCCGTACGGTAGGTGCCGGCCAGGTAACCAAGATTCTCGACTAATCTCTGTCAAGGATTTCAATACGGCTCCGCGCCCTTTCGGGCGCGGAGCTTTTTTATGCCCGCTTTTTCGGGTTGCGTGCAAAAATCGTATCTTTGCTTTTTGGCAAGTATTTTGCCGCAGCCAAGATGGAAAAACGAGGACCTTTGGAATTGATGGCGCCCGCCGGCGATTACGAATCGTTGCAGGCTGCGCTGGATGCCGGTGCGGATTCGGTGTATTTCGGTGTCGGACAGCTCAATATGCGTGCCCGCGCGACGGTCAATTTCACGGCGGAGGACTTGGCGGAAGTAGCACAGCGTTGCCGTGAGCGGGACGTCCGCTCGTATCTGGCGGTCAATACCATCGTGTACGATCACGACTTGGAGGCCATCGAAGACCTGCTCGACAAGGCGGTCCAAGCCGGAGTGAGTGCGGTCATCGCCTCGGACATTTCCGTGATCCTCGCTGCACGGGCGAGGGGGTTGGAAGTACATATCTCTACCCAGCAGAACATCTCGAACATCCGGGCCGTGGAGTTTTTCTCGGCCTATGCCGATACGATGGTGCTGGCGCGCGAACTCAGTTTGACACAGGTCAAGGAGATCTGCCGGCAGATCGACCAGCAGGGTATCAAGGGGCCTTCCGGACGGAAAGTGGAGGTCGAGATTTTCGGGCACGGGGCACTTTGCATGGCTATTTCCGGGAAGTGCTACCTCAGTCTGCATGCCCACAATTCCTCGGCCAACCGCGGGGCTTGCCGGCAGGATTGCCGCCGGGCGTATGTGGTTCGGGACAAGGAAACGGGATACGAGCTGGAAGTGGGCGATCCGTACATCATGTCGCCCAAGGACCTGTGTACCATCGGATTGTTGGACTGGATCGTCGATGCCGGGGTGAGGATTCTCAAGATCGAAGGCCGCGGTCGTTCGCCCGAATACGTCCAAACGGTGGTTTCGGTTTACCGGGAGGCGATCGATGCCTGCGCCCGGGGAGAATACACGGCGGAGAAGGTCCTCGAATGGGAAGAACGTTTGCGCGGGGTGTACAACCGGGGCTTTTGGGAGGGATACTACCTGGGGCGTCGGATGGGCCAGTGGAGCGGGTATCCCGGCTCGCATGCCACCCGCCGGAAAGTGTACGTGGGGCGGGGGTTGCACTACTATCCCAAGCCGGGGGTAGGCGAGATCCTGGTCGAGGCGGCGGAGTTGCACCGTGGGGACGAGATCCTCATTACGGGGCCTACCACGGGGGTAAAAACCTTTCCGTTGGGCGACTTCATGGTCGATGACCGTCCGGCGACCCGGGCGGGGAAAGGCGACCACGTGACCTTGCCGCTGGATTTCAAATTGCGTACGGCCGACAAGGTGTATAAGGTCGAGGCCACCGAGTATGCCTCCGGCGGGAAATCCGGAGACAGTTCCGAAGAAAAACCTTGACCTCGGAGTGATAGCTACGGTGGTGGTAACCCTTCAACGGGACAAGTGCATCGGATGCGGGTATTGTGCCGATGTGGCCGGGGAGTATTTCTCGATGGATCCTTCCGACGGGAAATGCCTCTTGATCGGGGCAGCGATGAAAAAAGGATTTTACACCCTCCGTTGTACCGATCCGCTGGCCGATGCACCGTGCCGCAGCGCGCAGGAGTCCTGCCCGGCCGGAGCGATCCGGGTAGCGGCGGGAGGAAGAGAATAAAAGAAATATCCTTGTAAATGTGTATTTTTACGAGGTTTTATACGATATAGAGGATGAATTGTAAGGAATGTACCAAGCGTCGTTGCCCTTCTTTCGGGTCGTCCGAAAAGTGCAACGTATGTCTATATACGGGCGGTGATTACCTGGAAGTGCGGGATTGGCTGGCGGACGTGGCTCAGCCTCAGGCGGGCGAGGCGTTCGACTGCGTGGAAGTGCGCTTCAAGAACGGCCGCAAGGGTTTTTATCGAAATGTCAATCGTTTGCCCTTGTCTGCGGGCGACATCGTGGCGGTGGAGTCCAGCCCGGGGCACGACATCGGCTGTGTGATGCTCACCGGGCAGTTGGCTCGCTTGCAGATGCGGCGCAAGAAGGAAGACCCTTCCAGCCCCGAGCTGCGGAAAGTGTACCGTTTGGCCACCCAGAAGGATATCGACGTGTGGCAGACGGCCATTGCGCGGGAGCAAAAGACACTGGTGCGCACTCGCGAGATCTGCGACAACCTGGGGCTGGTGATGAAGTTGAGCGATGTCGAGTACCAGGGAGACAATCTGAAGGCGACGTTTTACTATACGGCGGACGGACGGGTGGATTTCCGCCAGTTGATCAAGGAACTGGCCAGCGCTTTCGGTGTGCGGATCGAGATGCGTCAGATCGGTCTGCGTCAGGAGGCAGCCCGGGTGGGCGGCATCGGTTCCTGTGGGCGGGAGTTGTGTTGCACCACGTGGCTGACGGATTTCCGTTCGGTCAATACGTCGGCGGCACGCACCCAGCGCCTTTCGCTCAACCCGCAGAAATTGGCCGGGCAGTGCGGGAAACTCAAGTGCTGCCTGAATTTCGAGTTGGATGTTTACGTCGATGCTTTGAAAGGCTTCCCGCCTACCGATGCCGTCTTGCGCACGGAGAAGGGCGTGGCTCATTTCCAGAAGATGGACGTATTCAAAGGCATCTATTGGTATGCGTATGATTTCGAGGCGATGAACTGGATCGGTTTGCACGTGGATGCGGTTGCCGAGATCCAGCAGGCCAACCGCCGGGGCGAGAAACCCGAGTCGCTCGAAATGTACGTCGAAGAGTCGGAGCGTCCCCGCAGCGGAAGCCGCCGGGAGGAGACGTCCGAACTCCAAGCGGTCGAGGAAGGGGAGATCACCCGTTTCGACAAAGTATCTTCCCGTCGGTCTCGCCGCCGGGGCGACCGTCGTCGGGAGGATCGCCGCCGGGAATCGGTCCCCGAAGTGAAAAACGGCGCGGAAGAAGCCCCTTCCGGGGAACAAAAAGCGGAGAAAGCGTCCGCCACAGGAGAGGCTCCGCAAGGAGAACGCCCCGCCCGCCGGGGTGATCGGCGTCGAGGTCGGGATGGACGTACCGACGACAACAAGCGCAAGGCAGGCGATGCAGCCTGCGCGGAGAATCCCTCGGCCACTCAACAGCCGGCGCGGACCGAGGAAAATGCCTCCTCCAGTGCATCCCGGGCGGAAAGTTCGGCAGCGGAAGGCGAAAGAAATCCGGAGGGAGGACGTCAGGAGGCACCGTCCGGTCAGCGGAGAGGGAACAACCGCCGTGGGCGGGGCCGCGACTCCCGTCGGGACGGAGGAAGCCGCTCGGAACGTACTCCGAACACCGCCGCGGCAGAGAATGCTTCGGCTGGGGATCGCCCTTCGGAACGCACGTCCGAAAGAGCGGGTGGGGCCGCCGGAACCACAGGACAGGCCTCCGGCGAACGTCCGCAGGGAAGCGGTGCGGCAGAAAATGCGTCTCAAGGTCGGGATGGCCGACGGGGACGTGGTCGAGATGGCCGTCGGCGCGGTAATCGCCGCCCGGGTGGCTCGGCAGCCGGTGGAGAAAACAGCGCTTCAGGGCGCCCGCAGGAATAAATGAGACGGAGGGGATTCATCGGACTGGGCTTATGCGTGGCGGCAGGGATGTCGGCGTGTACGGGCGATGCGTTTTACCGGCGGGTAGAGACGCTTTCGGACGATCAGTGGGTGCGGGGAAAGGCTTGTACCTTTGAGGTGGAGGCTGTCGATACCGTTACCCGTTACGATGTGTATGTGGATTTGCGAACCTCCGACGGGTATCCCTGGCGGGAGATTTATTTCATCGGTCAGGTGTGCGATACGGCACAGTCGGTCTTGCAATGCGACACGTTGCGCTGCGAGTTGTTCGATGCGAAGGGGGAGGCAACCGGACACGGCCTGTCCAACGTCAAGGAAAACGGTGTCCTGTGGCTGCGGGACTTTCGTTTCCCTGCGCCGGGGCGTTACGGTTTTTCGGTGCGGCACGGGATGCGCAACGTCGAGTTGCAAGGAGTGAGCAGCGTGGGGATCAGAATACAAATGTCAGAAATCCAATAACAGACGATGGATAAACACAAGAAAGGAAAGAAAAACAGCGGGTCGGAGGCTCGTCTGAAACGCTTCAAGAAGATCCTTTGGGGAGGGCTTGCCACAGGGATCGTCTTGGCTGTTTTATTGTTTTTCCTGATCGAAAAAGGGGTATTCGGCGAGTTGCCGACCTTCGAGGACATCGAAAACCCCGAGTCGAGCGTAGCCACGGAGATCATCTCGGCCGATGGGGAGACCATCGGGAAGATCTGGAAAAACGAAAACCGTTCGCCGGTCAAGTTCGAGGAACTCTCTCCCTACCTGGTCGATGCGTTGATCGCGACCGAGGACGAGCGTTTCCGCAAGCATTCGGGCATCGACGTGCGCTCGACGGTGCGTGCGGTCGTTTTCCTGGGACGTCGGGGCGGAGCCAGTACGCTCACCCAGCAGCTGGCCAAACAGCTCTTTACCAAAAACGCTTCGCAAAACAAGATAGAGCGCGTCATCCAGAAATTCCAGGAATGGATCATCGCTGCGCAGCTCGAACGCAGCTACACCAAGGACGAGATCATCACGATGTATTTCAATACGTACGATTTTCTCTACAATGCGTACGGGATCAAAAATGCCTCGCTCACCTATTTCAACAAACTGCCTTCGGAACTGACCATCGAGGAAGCGGCAACCCTCGTGGGGATGGCCAAGAACCCTATCCTGTACAACCCGATCCGCAACCCGGAAAATTCCCTGGCGCGGCGCAACACGGTCCTGGGGCAAATGAAGCGCAACGGCATGCTCACCGAGCAGCAGTTGGATTCGCTCCGTGCGCTCCCGCTCCAGACCGACTTCCGGATGCAGACCCATACGCAGGGCATCGCGCAGTATTTCCGCGAATACATCCGCGAGATCGTCCCCGAGTACCTCGAAAATGTCCGCAAACCGGACGGAAGCCCGTATTCCCTTTCCCGGGACGGGTTGCGGATATACACCACGCTCGATTCCCGGATGCAGCGCTATGCCGAAGAGGCGGTAAACGAGCATTTGTCCAACCTTCAGAAAGTGTTTGACTATGGGCAGCAGGCCAATCCCATGCGGCCATTTTACCACATCACCCGCGCCCAGGCCGATGCCATCATGAATGCGGCCGTCAAACGCAGCGACCGCTATCGTGCCCTCAAGGCGCAGGGGGCTTCCGAAGCCGAAATCCGACAGAGCTTCCAGACGAAGGAAAAAATGACCGTCTTCTGTTGGGAAAACGGCCGTCCCTCTACCCGGGAAGTGGAAATGACGCCGATGGATTCTATCCGGTATTACAAGAGTTTCCTCAATGCCGGTTTCCTGGCGGTAGAACCCCAGACCGGGTATGTGAAAGCCTGGGTGGGAGGTATCAACTACCGGTATTTCCAGTACGACCATGTGGTGAAGGCGCGCCGGCAGACAGGGTCCATCTTCAAACCGTTCGTCTATGCCACGGCCATCGACCAACAGAAACTCTCGCCCTGTTACGAGTACATCGACCAGCCGGTTACCTTCCCGGCCGAGGAGTGGGGTATCGCACAGGACTGGTCGCCGCGCAACTCGAACAACAAGTACGACTACGTTCCCTATACCCTCAAGAAAGGCTTGGCCATGTCGAAGAACTCCATCACGGCCGCCATCGTCAAAGGTCTGGGCACGACCGAACCGATCATCGCCTTGGCGCACAAGTTGGGGATTACTTCCGAGATCGACACCGGCCCTTCGATGTGTCTGGGTACGGCCGATATTTCCCTTTACGAGATGATCGGGGCTTTCGCCACCTTTGCCAACAAGGGCAGCTATATCCGCCCCATCCTCATTACCCGCATCGAGGACAACAACGGGGTGGTGCTGTATCAGGATGCGACCCCTTCCCGGGCGGTGATGAGCGAGGAATCGTCCTATGCCATTCTCAAACTGCTGGAAGGCGTTACCGAAAACGGAACGGGAGCCCGCTTGCGCTTTTCGTGGGACAATCCTGCGTATCGCGGGCCCGACCCGGACCACACGATGTACGTAACGGGTTATCCTTGGAAATTTGACAACCCCATCGCCGGGAAAACCGGTACTTCGCAGAACCAGTCGGACGGTTGGTTCATCGGCATGGTGCCCAATCTGGCCGCCGGTGCGTGGGTGGGCTGCGAGGACCGCGCAGCGCATTTCCGCTCGATGACCTACGGGCAGGGTGCTTCGTCGGCCATGCCGATCTGGGCCGTCTTCATGAAGAAATGTTACGCCGATCCTTCGCTCGGGGTGTCGAAAGGCGAATTTGAAGCACCTTCCACGCCGATGACCATCGATCTCTCCTGCGAACATCGCGTCGCCCCGACCGCACCGATAAGCGAGGAAGAGGACATCGAAGAGACCGTTTCCGAACAGACGTATTCCGCTACGCCCGATCGGTACCGGCAGCAGGAGGAAGAGGAGGAGATCATTTTCTAAAGGAAAAAAAGATTTTCGCACCATGCAAAGCCGGGAAGCACTCATCCCTTATTTCTTTTCCTCGGCGCATCCTTTTGCCCGGGCCTTGGTAGCCGCTTGCCGGTATCCGTGGGAACTTGTCCCTCGCCTGAGCGAAGTGTTCGTGGCGGAATGCCTGGCAGAACTTCCGCTCAAGCGGATCGCCTACAACATCTGGGTCGAGGACGGCGGCGAAGTGGAGGATGGAGCCTCGATCGAGGGGCGGATCGTGGTGGGACGGGGCAGCATCGTGCGGCGCCATGCTGTCGTGCGGGGCGACGTCGTCCTGGGACGTGGGTGTCTGCTCGGATATTTTACCGAGGTGAAAAATGCCCTGCTGTACGACGGAGTGCAACTGCCGCATCTGTCCTATGTGGGCGATTCGGTACTCGGAACAGGGGCGCATTTGGGTGCGGGGGCCAAGATATCCAATTTCCGTTCGCTGCCCGGGGAGATACGCCTGGACTTTTCGGACGGGCGGCTGGCTTTGCCGGGCGAGAAATTCGGCGCGGTGCTGGGCGATGGGGTCGAAGTGGGGTGCAATGCCGTGCTTTATCCCGGGAGTATTCTCGGACCGCGGTGCGTGGTGTATCCCTTGACCGGTTTTCGGGGGACGGCCGAGGCGGGGACGATCGTCAAAGGCGCGGGCAGCGAGCAGCGCGTTCCCCGCAGGTGAGGTAAAAAAAATGGAAAGATTGCAATCCGAAATAATGAAAAGGAAGTCATGACGAAACTCAGTGTAAACATCAACAAAGTGGCCACTCTGCGCAATGCGCGCGGAGGGAATGTCCCCGATGTGGTTCGGGTGGCGGCCGACTGCCAGCGTTTCGGCGGAGAGGGCATCACGGTGCATCCCCGTCCCGACCAGCGCCATATCACGCACAAGGATGTGTTCGACCTCTTGCCGGTGATCACCACCGAATACAACATCGAGGGCAACCCTACTGACGAATTCATCGACCTGGTTACCCGGGCTGTTCCCACACAGGTAACGCTCGTACCGGATGCGCCGACCAACCTCACTTCCAACGCCGGTTGGGATACCCAGGCTCATACCGCTTTCCTCAAGGAGGTTACCGCGCGTTTTCACCGCGCCGGCATCCGCGTGTCGATCTTTGTCGATCCGCTCGAAGCGATGGTGGACGGTGCCCGGGAGGCGGGAGCCGACCGCGTAGAACTCTATACCGAGCGTTTTGCCCGCCTGTATGCCCAGGGACATCCCGAGGCAGTCGAACCGTACGTGCAGGCTGCGCAATACGCCCGTTCGCTCGGTCTGGGGGTCAATGCGGGGCACGATCTTTCGCTGGACAACATCGAGTATTTCATCCATCGGATCCCTTTTACCGACGAGGTGTCCATCGGCCATGCCTTGATCAGCGAAGCCTTGTATTTGGGGCTCGAAAATACCATCGGAGCCTACCGCAACAAGATCCGCCGCGCAGTGGAGGGTGCCCGGTAATCTTCGGGCGGGAAGCCCGGAGTGTTCGATGCGGTTTTTCCATCGTTCGGATGGGAAACCGCATCGTCTGTTTTTCTCCTCGGGGCGAGTCGGGGAGGCGAGGAATTTTCCTTGGGGAAAGAGCGGGGAAAGGTTCCCTGAAAACCGCTTTCCTGCCCAGGAATTTTTACGATAAAGGACTAAAAGCGAGCAGGAAAAGATTTGTTTTTTCGGATAAAAATCCTACCTTTGCAACCCGTTATTATCCGGTGCGGAAGCCTGTTTCGTTTTGCGGGAATAAGGCTTTCTGCGTCAGTGTTTTGCGGCTTGTCCAAAAGGGGTTTGCCCCGAGAAAAGGCTCGGCAAAACGGGAGAAAACGCGACGGGGCGACGGCGGTTTTCCGCGGGAAAGCTCTCGGAATCGTTCCGGAAAGAGAAGAAAAAAAGACATTAACATAAGTAATTTTTTAAGAGCAAAAACAAATGCCAACCATTCAACAGTTAGTAAGAAAAGGAAGAGCCGTACTCGCCAAGAAGAGTAAATCGGCTGCTTTGGATTCCTGCCCCCAGCGTCGCGGCGTGTGCACGCGTGTTTACACCACTACGCCTAAAAAGCCTAACTCGGCTATGCGTAAGGTGGC
>DCEW01000103.1 GCA_002314265.1 Flavobacteriales bacterium UBA1820 | reverse complement strand
CGGCCGGAGGCCGCCCTCGCTTGCCCGCCACGTCCCCCTTGGAAGCATCCGTCCGTTTTTTTTCGAGCCGTGAAACTTTTTTGTCTTTTGGGGGGTCTAATGGATATAGAAGATCCTTTCAAAGACAGACAGCGATGAAAAAAACGGCAAAACACCTTTTGGAGTGCCTCGGCGTAGGGATCGGGGCACTATGGCTGGCCGGGNNTGTGCCGGCCAGACGCGCAGCGGGGACGACCAGCCGACGGTACAGACCTTGACGGCCGACAGCATCGCCATCCACCAGGTGATCAACCCGCATCAGTGGGCCGTCAGCGCCGGGAAGGCCGTCGTACAGACCTTGAGAATGGACAGCCTGTTTTACGTGTACAGCCTGCCGGATTTCCGTTTCCTTTACGCATGGGGACGCAGGGGAAACGGCCCGGGTGAAATGCTTTCGACGCAGATGCTCAATGCGTTCGACGGCGATACGGACTCCCTGGTGTTGAGGTTTACCGCTCCGGCAACGTTTCGTACCTACCGGGTCGGTCAGGAGGCTTTCACGTCGACCGACACTTTGGCCATACGTTCCGACGGTCGGGGATTTTCCCTAAGAAGACCTTTTCCGCATGGTTTCGTCGGGGACATCCGAATAAAGAATAAAGAGGAAAAGGAGGTGCTCTACGTGTGCCGCCCGGGGACGGAAGCACAAACGGTCGATTCGTTGGAACTGCCTACGAAGGTGAAGGCGAAATATTCCGACCGTGGTACGCTGATCGAATTGGTTCGGTGGAATTGCCCGTATCTGGTCGTGCGGGGCGATCGGGTGGCGATGGTCTATCAGATGGTGCCGCATGTCGATTTTTACCGTCTGACCCCCGAAGGGAAACTGATCCTGGAGGCTTCGACCGGCGTGCCGTTGGATCAGGACTTGGCCAGCCGTCTCGAAACGATGGCCGAGGCACCCCGCCGGGAGTTCGTCGCCGGTTTCTCCGCGACGGACCGTTATCTGTACGTGTCGCGCCCGACGGTGGAGGTCGATCCCGAAACGGGGCAGGCCAGTATCCTGGAGGCCAAGGTGCAGGTGTATCGGTGGGAGGACGGGAAGCTGCAGAGCGAACTCTTGTTGGGGCTCTCGTCTATCGATATTCTGGTTACGCGGGATGACCGCTACCTCTTTGCCCGCAATCCTTTGGAGGATTTCGACTGGGTGTATGTCTATCGCCTGGATCTTTAAGAGGGAAGACAAGTAATGACAAGGAATAAGGATAGAATGAAGAAAAAGATGCGAAGACGCTTTTTATCGTGCCTCGGTGCAGGGATCGGGGCGTTGTGGTTGGCTGGCTGCTCCTCGGGGGCAGGCGGAGGCGAAGGACTTCCCGAACCCCGAAGGATCGAGGGCGACAGCATCGCCATCCATCAGATCGTCAAACCTTCTCGATGGGCCGTTAGCGCCGGAAAAGCCATCGTGCAGGCTCAGGGAACGGACAGTTTGTTTTACGTGTACCGCCTGCCGGATTTCCGTTTTCTCTATACCTGGGGGCGGCGCGGGGATGGGCCGGGAGAGTTTGCCGCGGTTACCATCGCCAACGCATGGGACGGCGATACGGGCGAAGTGATGTTGCAGGATTTCCGTTCGAATGCCCTTAAAGTATTTTCGGTGGGGGATACCACCTGGGTGCAAACCGATACCCTGCCTTCGTTCCCGGACAGCAAGGTGTTCTCGGACGACAGGCCGCTGGCGGGGGAATTTTTAGGGACCAAGAAACTGGCGGATGGTCGGGAAGAGGAGTATTTTTACGTGCGCTCGCTCCTGGACGGGAGCGATCTCGATTCGGTACCGCTCCAGACGGTAGTCGAGGCGCAGTACGACGAGCAGGGGCGGATGTATTCCCTCTCCCGGGTCAATACCCCGAAGGTCATCGCCCGGGGCGACCGGGTGGCCTTGGTGTACGAACTGGTGCGCCATATCGATGTGTACCGAGTGTTCCCCGAGGGAAAACTGCGCCTGTTGCACTCTCTCGGCGAGTCGTTGGACGACGCAGCCCTCGAGCGGGCGCGGACGGTGCGCAGCAGAACTTCCCAGCGGGGCATCACCGGTTTTGCCGCTACGGATCGGTATATTTATACGCTCTACATCGAATTCGAGGTGTCCGACTGGCAGGCAAAGACGGCGGAGTTCCGTCGGGGCATCGTCTATCGTTACGGTTGGGACGACCCGCAGGCAGAGGCTTTCGAGTTGGCAAGTCCAGCTACGGACATTCTGGTTACGGGCGACGATCGCTTTCTCTTTACCCGCAACGACCTGGAGGATTTCGACTGGGTACATGTATATTCTTTGCCGCAGACGTCTTCCGGGGAGAATACGACCGGGAAGACGCGATAGCGCATCCCGGGAAAGGGAGGGGTCAGTGTATCCGCAGGGCGTATTGCCGGGGAGAAAGGCCGGTCGTTTTGCGGAAAAAGACTTGGAATCCCTGCGGAGAGGAAAATCCTAGTTCCGCGGCGATCCGGGCGAGGGATGCGTGAGGATGGGATAGTTTTTCTTTGGCGATGTCGAGGCGTTGGCGTTCCAGGTGGGACAGGTGTCCGTATCCGGTCTCAAACCGCAGCAGGTCTTCCAGGTAAGCCGGGGAGAGGTGGAACCGGTGGGCACAGCGTTGGACGGAGAGCGGTCCCTGCGCACCCCAGTTTCCTTGCAAGATCCATTCCCGGAGGTAGGAGCGGTACTGGGCAAGCAGCGGAGCAGCCTGTGGGGAGCGGGTGATGAATTGCCGTTCGTAAAAGCGGAGGGTGTACCCCAGCAGGCGGCTCAAGTGGCGGATGAGGATCGTATGCTGGTAGGGATCCGGCTGCCGGGAGGCTTCCTGGCGCATCTGCCGGATGGCTTCCGTGAGGATTCCGCGTTCCTGTTGCGAGAGGTGCAGGGCTTCCGAGGGATGGTAGGCGAAAAACGAACAGGTTTCCAGAGGATTTTCCTGAGGCATTCCGGTGAAAAGATCCGGGTGAAAGGCAATCCATTCCCGGCAGGGAAGCGGAGCGGCACCGGTCCTTGCGGCAAACTCGATCCGCTGCGGGGAGAGCCCCCTCCAGATGCCATCGGAAAAGTCGCACGGGAGTTTCCCGAAGTCCGCATCGGCCGGGGAATTCAGTAACATCAGCAGGAAATATCCCGGCAGGAGTGTCTGCACATCGGCTGCGCAAAGGTGTTCCGTGCAGCCTCCGATGTGCAGTCCGGAAGTCCGTTCGCAGGTCATGATTTTTTTCTCGTTTTTTTCTCTCTTTTTGCCGGTCAGCAGGAAAGTCCGTGGCGGAATTCCTGGGGAGTGCAGCCGACGACCCGTTTGAACATTCGGCTCAAGTGCTGGGGGTATTGGAATCCCAGACTGTAGGCGATCTCGCTCATCGTTTTCCCGGAGGAGAGCAGCGCTTCTTTGGCGCGCTCGATGAGTTTGTTTTGGATGTATTCCGAGGCGGTTACCCCGGTCTGTTTGCGGATCAGGTCGCCGAAATAGTTGGGCGAGAGGAAGACCCGGTCGGCGAAGTACCGTACGCTGGGCAGTCCTTCACGCTGCGGGGCGTCGCTGTCGAAGTATTCGTCCAACAGGGTTTCAAAGCGCATCAGGATGTCTTTGTTTACCTGGGTGCGCGTGGTGAATTGCCGTTCGTAAAACCGCATGCAGTAGTCCAGCAGCAGGCCGATGTGGGCCGTGATGAGCCGCCGGCTGTGTTTGTCGATGCTGTGGTGGAGTTCGGTCTCGATCTGATGGAGGCATTCCAGGATCGTCTGCCGCTCCTGTTGGGAGACGTGCAGCGCTTCCCGCGTCTGGTAGGAGAAGAACGTGTAGTTGCGGATCTCCTGGCCCAGGGCTGTTCCCCGGATCAGGTCCGGGTGGAACAAAACACCGTAGGCGTCGGGTTGCACCTGGGGGTCCATCGTCGTTTCGACGTACTGGCCGGGGGCGAAGCAGACGATCGTGCCGTCCTGGTAGTCGTAGCTCTGGCGGCCGTAGAGGATGTCTCCGCATCGGGTATTTTTCAGGTACAGGGCATAGACGCCGTAGTGGATCCGCAGGTGGGAGGGGCGGAGTGTGGCTTTCGAGAGGTCGATCACGCTCACCTGCGGGTGGAGGGTTTCCAACCCGAAGAGTTTGTTGTACTTGTCTACCGAGTCGAGTTTCAGGATGTCTTCTTCCATGGCCGAATGGGGGATTGCTTTGCGGCAAAAGTAATGCATTTCCCGCGAATGCGTTTTGGCTCGCCGGGCAAATCGGGAATCCGGGTAACGATTTCCGTAAATCGTCTACAAACAGGGGCGGGGGTTGCCGGTAATTTTGTCCTTGAAAAAAAGAACGGAACCTCGGCTATGCATCATTGTCTCAAAACCTTCATCTTTATTCTCGCCGGAGTGCTCCTGGCAGTCCTTCCCGGCGAGGTATCCGCACAGAATATGGAAAAAACAGAAAAACAACCCCAAGCAGTCAGCGCTTTTCCGGTGGGAGAAGAAAACACGGCGTATGCCCGGTACTTTACCGGTCGTTCGTACCTGGCGCCGCTGACCGGAGATTCGGAACTGGGAGTTCCGATATCCAACGTAACCTTCGAACCCTCTTGCCGCAACCATTGGCACAGCCATACCGGCGGGCAGATATTGATCGCGGTAGGCGGAGTAGGGTATTATCAGGAAAAAGACCGACCGGCCCGGAAACTGACTCCGGGCGACGTGGTGGAGATCGCTCCCGGAGTGATCCATTGGCATGGAGCGGCTCCCGACAGCTGGTTTTCCCATCTGGCCATCGAATGCCATCCGCAGACCAACCGCAACACTTGGCTGGAGCCGGTAAGCGATCGGGAATACGCTCAGGCAACGGCGGATACCTCTCAGGCACCGTCTGCCGGGAAAGGTGAGCTGCTTTCAAAGGCAGGCAGGACAGAAGGAAACGACACTCCGGCGAGCGAAAAGAAAGACCTGGTGGTGTATTTTTCCTGCACGGGAACCACGCAGGCCGCAGCGGAACGTTTGGCGGCCCTCCTGGGGGCGGACCTCTACCGGATACGTCCCGCCGAGGAGTATTCCGCTGCCGATCTCAACTGGCGCGATGCACAGAGTCGCAGCAGCGTCGAGATGCGCGATCCGGCTTCCCGGCCGGCGATCGCCGGCCGGATGCCCGACGTGGAAGGATACCGGCGGATATTTATCGGTTACCCGATCTGGTGGGACCTCGCTCCCCGGATCATCGAAACGTTTTTGGAGCATAGCGATCTCTCCGGCCGGCCGGTAATCCCCTTTGCCACCTCGGGCGGCAGCGGGATCGAAGCCAGCGAACGGAGCCTTCGGGCGGCGTATCCGCAGATAGACTGGAAGAAAGGACGCCTGCTCAACTCTTTCCCGGACAAGGCACGGATCGAGCAGTGGCTTTCCGGTACGCAAGAGTAAAAACGAAAGCGAACCTGTCCAATTGTAGAAAGCGACGGATCGATCGCAAAGGGTCGAATACATAAATAAAATAGAAAAAAACATGAATCTTACCATCAAGAAAGCAGGAACGGTACTCGGTGTGGCCTTGTGCCTGGCCGGATGCGCCTCTCCTGCCCCGCAAACTCCGAAAAACCCTCAAGATACCATGGAAGAAAAATTGAACCTTACCGATCAGTGGGACAAGGTATTCCCGCAGAGCGACCGGGTAAACCACACGAAAGTTACGTTTCACAATCGCTACGGGATCACCCTGGCGGCCGATCTGTACATGCCCAAGGATGCGCAGGGAAAGAAACTCCCCGCCATCGCAGTGAGCGGACCTTTCGGTGCCGTGAAAGAACAGTCTTCGGGGCTCTATGCCCAGCAGTTGGCCGAAAGGGGCTTTCTCACCTTGGCATTTGACCCTTCGTTTACCGGGGAGAGCGGCGGCTCGCCGCGCAACGTAGCCTCGCCCGATATCAATACCGAGGATTTTTGCGCTGCGGTGGACTACCTTTCCACCCGGGACGACGTGGATCCGGAGCGTATCGGCATCCTCGGTATTTGCGGTTGGGGGGGCTTTGCCCTCAATGCGGCGGCCATCGATACGCGCATCAAGGCTACCGTCGCCGCGACCATGTACGACATGAGCCGTGTGACGGCCAATGGGTATTTCGATGCCGATGACAACCCCGATGCCCGTTATGCTTTGCGCAGCCGGCTCAATGCCCAACGTACGGAGGACTACCGGGAGGGGACGTATGCTTTGGCCGGAGGTGTGGTGGATCCTCTGCCGGAGGATGCGCCGCAGTTCGTCAAGGATTACTACGCGTATTACAAGACCGAACGCGGTTATCACCCGCGCTCGCTCAACTCGAACGCCGGATGGAACGTCACCTCGTCGCTGTCGTTTATCAACATGCCCATCCTGACCTACATCGGCGAAATCCGCAGCGCTGTACTGCTGGTGCACGGCGAGAAGGCGCATTCGCTCTACTTTAGCCAGGACGCCTTCAAACGGCTTCAGGGTGAGAACAAGGAACTGCTCATCGTCCCCGGAGCCAACCACACCGACTTGTACGACAATTTGGACAAGATCCCCTTCGAGGCCATCGAACAGTTCTTCGACCGTTATCTTTGTGAAAACTGATCGGCTGGTATGGACAAGAAGAAGATAGGAGCGGGGCTGCTGGCAATGTTTGTTTCGCTGCTCCCGCTCGCTGCTCAGCAGAGCGCGGAAAAATCAGGAGAAGAGATGGATAGAATAAGTATTTGTCAGGACAATTACCGGGCCTTGTTCGGCGGAGAGGCCCTCACGGGCCAGGGAAACGACCGGGAAATGATGGACATCCTCCAGAAATTCATCTTCGGGGAAGTCTTTACCGCCGGGCCGCTCGAGGTGAAAACAAGGGAACTGATCACTTGTACCGTTCTCACTACGATACAGACTCTTCCCCAACTCAAAGCACATGCAGCGGCGGCCTTGCGCGTAGGAGTTTCGCCGGTGGAATTGCACGAAGCGGTGTATCAGTGTGCGCCCTTTATCGGATTTCCCCGCACGCTCAACGCCTTGAGCGTTTTGGAGCAGGTGTTCCGGGAAAACGGGATCGACCTTCCGCTTCCCCCTCAAGGGACGGTAAACGAAGAAAACCGGTATGAAAAAGGCCGGGAGATCCAGCAGCGGCTCTATGGAGACCGGATGGCGCGTCAGCTCTCCGGCGTGCCGGGCGGTTTGGGCGACCGGGCAGCCGAATGGTTGACGGGATACGGCTTCGGCGACATCTATACCCGGGGTGGTTTGGACCTGCAGACGCGAGAACTGCTTACCTTCTGCGTCCTCACGGCTTTGGATGCGGACGAGGCACTGCATTCCCACGTGGAGGGCAACCTCAAGGCGGGTAATTCGCGGGAGGAGTTGGCGGCCGCTGTGCTCCAATGCCTGCCGTATGTCGGTTTTCCTCCGGCGATCAAAGCGCTGAAAGCGCTGCGGGACGCTGAAGTCGCTCCCCAGCCGCGTTGAGTAGCCGCTGGAAAGGAGGACGTACAGGGAGCATACTTTTTATCCACTGAAAACAAAACGGTGCAGGTCGTTGCTTTGCCCGGAGGGACGCTCCGGGAGGAGGATTTGCCCCGAGGAAATCAATTGCAGATCGAGAAGAAAAAAATGACGCTGGAACAGTTTTTGGAATACGTCGGGACGGGTCGGGCACTCGATACCCCGGAAATAGGCGATTTTATGAACCGGATGAGCGAACAGGCTCGTCGCATCACCTTCGAGCTGAATGCTTCGTTTCATACGGCCGATCAGGTGCGGGAGTTGCTTTCCCGCTTGTTTGGCCGCCCGGTAGATCCTTCGTTGCGGGTTTTCCCTCCGTTCTATACCGATTTCGGGCGGAACATCCACCTCGGCAAGGAGGTCTTTATCAATGCTTGCTGCCACTTTCAGGATCATGGAGGGGTGTACATAGGCGATGGTTGCCAGATCGGCCATCAGGTGGTTTTCGCTACGCTCAACCATGGTTTTTCCCCGGCTCGCCGCAAGGCGACCTATCCGGCACCCATCCGCTTGGGGAAAGGGGTATGGGTCGGCTCGCAGGCGACGATCCTTCCGGGGGTGAGCATCGGGGACGACGCAATCGTGGCGGCCGGTGCCGTGGTGGCTCGGGATGTCCCTGCCGGGGCGATCGTGGCAGGTGTCCCGGCGCGAAAGATCAAGTCCATCGACGAATGTCCCGAGGAGCCTTTGTTCAAAGGAGCGCTGAACCGCAAATAAGGGCATCTGGTGTGCTCGGCTTTTTCATATCTTTGTGAAAGATATGAATTTGGTATGAAAAGATTATTGGTTCTGCTATTCTTGTCTGTACCGTTAATCGCCTCTGCAAATGTGGTTTGGCCTTCCCTTTATATACTTTCACAAGTATATTGTTGGTATGTAATAGGGTTGGGCTTGGTAGTGGAATTTTTCGCTGTCAGGTTTTTTGGGAAAGCCTCATGGGGAAAGTCGGCCATTGTGGTGGGGGTTATGAATGCCGTTTCCGCATTGGTTGGTTGGGTTTTGATACCAATCAGTGGTATTCTTACGGAAATTCTGTTGCTTCCGTTTGGGCAAGGTACTTTTCATTTGTCGCATTGGATTGTAGATTACGTTTTTGTTGCGCTGGTCAATACTTGTATAGAAGGATTGGCGATGAAATGGATTTTCAAATATAGTTTCAAACGTGTTTTCTGGTGGCTTTTTGCTGCCAATGCTGTCAGTGTGGCCCTTTCGGTACTGGTCCCTTTTTCAGATCTTTATTGAACCCGAATAGCGAAACAGCGTTTTCCCGTTCGAAACAGATAGGGTTTTCAAACAAATCCATGCAAGCGCAAAGGGGGGCGGACAGATGACAATCTTTCAGTTTAACTATTTAAAAATCATCATCAAAACGCCTATTGACAATATATGGAATACCTCTGCGTATTTTCCTGAAAGCTCATTTGCATTATTCGTCCTAAGTGCATCCGTATTTGAGCGAGTATGAGTATCTTTGAAGAATGAAAACGAAGCAGTCATGGAAAAAGTAGAAAGTTTTGAACTGGACCATACCCGGGTCAAAGCACCGTATGTGCGCTTGTGCGGGGTGACGCAGGGTCCTCGGGGCGATCGGGTGTCCAAATTCGATCTCCGTTTCCTTCAGCCCAATGCCGAAGCCTTCGGTACGGCGGCGCTTCATGCGTTGGAACATTTGCTGGCGCATGGCATCCGCGAGCATCTCGATGGGGTGATCGACCTTTCTCCGATGGGATGCCGGACGGGTTTTTACCTGACGGTGTGGGGCGAGGTGTCTCCCGCGCAGGTGAAGCAGGCGTTGGAAAAGGCACTCGAGGAAGTGCTCCGGGCCGAAGAGGTGCCGGCGGCCAATGCCCGTCAGTGCGGCAATTATCGGGACTTGTCCCTTTTCGGGGCCAAGGAATATGCGAAATATGTATTGGACAAAGGCTTTTCTTTGGAGATTTACGGGGAGTGAGGAAATTTTTTGAAAAAAATGTTGCGCATCCCGAAAAATATTCCGAATTTCGCCTCACGAAAATCGTGAAACGCTAAATGCTCCGAAGATGAGTTACCTATGCACGTTTTTTTACAGCTATTTTTATTTCGGGTTCTTTGGAATACCGGAAGCGGCTGCGTGCAGGGTGGTGAGATAGACGATACGACAAACAAACACATAAGCAAGGGCCGCTTCCGGTAAGGGGGCGGCCTTTTTTTATAACAAGGAAAGAACAAATGATGGAGAAACATTTGACAGTAGCCATTCAAGGGATACGGGGCTCGTACCACCATGTGGCGGTGGAAAAGTATTTCGGGGTCGAAACGGATTTTGTGGAATGTGTCCATTTCAAGCAGGTCCCCGAGGCGATCGAGGAGGGACGGGCCGACTACGGAGTGATGGCCATCGAAAATTCGATCGCCGGATCGCTCCTGCAGAACCACAAGTTGTTGGGATTGCACGGGCAGAAGATCATCGGTGAGGTGTATGTGCAGATAGACCACTGCCTGCTGGCCAACCCGGGGGTGCGGATGGAGGACATCAGCGAGATCGAATCGCACCCGATGGCACTGCTGCAATGCGGGAACTTCCTGGACCAGTACCCGGACATCCGCCTGATGGAGAGCGACGATACGGCGCGTTCGGCCCGCAAGGTGGCTTCGCGTAAACTGCGTACCACGGCAGCCATCGCTTCCGAGTTGTGTTCCCGCTTGTTCGGCCTGGAGATCCTGGCACACAGCATCCAGACGATGAAGAACAACTATACGCGGTTTTTCGTGCTCGGACACGGCGGGGAACCCATTCCGGAGGATGCCGACAAGGCTTCCCTGCGTTTTGTCGCCAAGCACGAGTCGGGTAGCTTGGCCCGCATCCTGAACGTTTTTGCCATGCACGGTTTGAACCTGACCAAACTGCAGTCGGTGGCCATCATGGAGCGTCCTTGGGAGTACGCCTTCTATGCCGATGTGATGTTCCCGTCGCTGGCCACTTTCTATGCGTCGCTCGAGGTGGTGTCGCACCAGGTGGAGGAATTGGACATACAAGGGATCTATAAACACAACGTGGCCAAATGAAGACGCAAGGAACGACCGTAGGAGTGATCGGTCTGGGATTGATCGGCTGTTCGCTGGCCATCGGACTGAAGAAAACGGGCTTTGCCGCCCGAGTGTTGGGAAGCGACAAGCGGGAGGAGCACCAGCAGCAAGCCTTGCAGGCAGGACATATCGACGTTATAGCTTCGCCTGAGCAGATCGCCCGGGAGAGCGATGTGGTGGTGGTAGCCGTTCCGGTGGACGCCGCGGTGGAGGTCGTACGCGACGCGCTGGACCATAGCGAGGATCGGACTACGGTGATCGATGTGGGTTCTACCAAAAAACGCATCGTGGATGCCCTGTCCACGCATCCGGCGCACGCGCGTTTTATCCCCACGCATCCGATGGCCGGCACGGAAAATTCCGGACCGTTGGCGGCGGTGGACGGTTTGCTGGAAAACCGGAAAGTCATCCTGCTTCCCTATCCCGATGCCGATCCGGCCCGGGTGGAGCAGATCGAACGGATGTATGCCATGCTCGGCGCCCAGACGGTGCGGATGGATGCTTCCCGCCATGACATGAGCGTGGCGTATGTGTCGCACATCTCGCACATCTCTTCGTATGCTCTGGCTCTGACGGTACTCAACAAGGAGCGCGACGAGCGCAACATTACCAATCTGGCGGCCGGGGGCTTCGATTCTACCGCGCGCCTGGCCAAGAGCAGCGCCGAGATGTGGGAACCGATCTTTCTGGAAAACCGTCAGGCGATCCTGGATGTGATCGATGAATACATAGAAAACATCATTTTGTTCAAACACGCCATCAAGTCGGGCAACGGCGAGGTGATCCGCACCCTGATCCGGCAGGCCAACAAGGTGCGCGAGGTGTTGGACAAAGGAAAGAAATAACCGCCCGAACGAGGAGAGGAAATAAAATGGCACCGAAAGTAGAATTGTCCGTCTTGCATGCGGAACTCGCCGCACCGATTGCCGCGCTGCTCAACGATTATCGGGTATGGCGTCCTCTTTCAGACATCGTTCCGTATCCCTACACGGAAAAGGATGCGCAGGATTTCATTGCCTGCGTGAGCAGGGAAGGATCGCCCTTGCGGAATACGTTTGCCGTACGGGCGGACGGGCAGTTGGCCGGGCTGGTCGGGTACCAGTTGGGGGAACTCAACAAGAGCCATATCGCTACGGTAGGGTATTGGTATGGTCAGACGTTTTGGGGTCGCGGCATTGCTACGGCGGCTTTGAGGTTGCTGTTGGAAAAGGTGGCTTCCGATCCGCAGGTGCGCCGGGTGGAGGCTTCCGTCTTTGCCTTCAACGAGGCTTCGCAGCGGGTGCTGGAAAAGTGCGGTTTTGTCCGTGAGGCGGTATTGAAGGAGGCTTTGTCCAAGGAAGGAAAACTGTACGACGAGGTGGTCTTCCACTGGGTGGGGGACTCCGAGATAGAGCGGGTGCCGTGTTTTCCTCCGATGGGATGGAAAAGCGAAGAGCTGAAAATGACGAAATAAGGAACAAAAAATAAAAACGTTAAAAGCAGAACGAAAACAATGGAGAAATTCGACATCATTCCCCTTTCCGAATGGGGGCTTGGAAACAAGGATCTGCCGCTGGGCATTGCCGGGCCGTGCAGCGCCGAAACCGAAGAACAGGTCATGGAGACAGCCCGTCAGCTCGTCCATAAGAATATCCATGTGTACCGCGCCGGAGTATGGAAGCCCCGTACGCGTCCGGGCAGTTTCGAGGGGGTAGGCGAAGAGGCGCTGAAATGGTTGCAGCGGGTGCGGCAGGAAACGGGCCTGAAAATAGGTACGGAGGTAGCCAATGCCGAACATGTGCGTCTGGCGCTCAAATACGACGTGGATGTGCTGTGGATCGGCGCCCGTACGACGGCCAGTCCGTTTACGATGCAGGAGTTGGCCGAAGTATTGCGCGATACCGACAAGGTGGTGCTGGTCAAGAACCCGATGAACCCCGACTTGGATCTTTGGTTGGGAGCGCTCGAGCGGCTCAACGTCTGCGGGGTGCGCAAGTTGGGGGCCATCCACCGCGGTTTCTCGTCCTATGCCAAAACCAAATACCGCAATGTGCCGCAGTGGGAGATCCCCATCGAGTTGCGCCGGCGCCATCCGGAGCTTCCCATCATCTGCGATCCTTCGCACATTTCGGGTTGCCGGGAACTGGTGATGCCGGTCTCGCAGATGGCCCTGAACCTGCACTTCGACGGACTGATGATCGAGACTCATTGCAATCCCGATGCGGCCTGGAGCGATGCTTCGCAGCAATTGCTGCCCGAACGCACCAAGGAGATGACCGAGGAATTGTACTTGCGCAGCGGTTCCGCTTCGGGCGAGGATGCGGTGCGGCTTTCGGCTTTGCGCCAGCAGATCGACGAGATCGACGCCCAACTGATCTCCATGATGGCTACACGTATGAAGGTGGCGCGTGAGATAGGACGGGTAAAACGCGACAGCAACATGCCGATCCTGCAGAGCTCCCGCTGGGAAGATGTGCTGGGGCGCAGTGTGGCCGAGGGTGTCAAGCAGGGAATGTCCGGCGAATTTGTCCGTCGGATTTTTGAGGCGGTACACCAGGAATCCATCGAACAGCAAAATGCGGTGATGAGCGAAAAACAATAGTCTGCATTTTCCTGCCTTTTGGACAGGGAAAGATACGTGCCTCGTCGGGATGGAGTGTTTTGTCTCCCCGAATGAGGCACGTTCTTTTTTGGGTTATAGGCATCCCGGCAGGATGCGCCTCGGCATCGTCCCGGGGAAAAACTTCGTTTTCCCCCCTCCCGCTGCGCTCGGCTTTCACTATCTTTGCCCTCGGAACTTATTGTCAAAAAATATGGCTACCCGAAGAAGAACGGTCAGTGTGTTGGGGCCAAACCAGACGCGCTGCAATGTAGATGTGTATCAGTTCGGCCAGCAACTGGGCCGGGAATTGGTCCAGGCGGGCTACACGGTGGTGTGCGGTGGTGTGCAGGGTTTTATGGAAGCCGTGTGCAAGGGTGCGCGCTGTGCCGATAATTATACGTATGGTTGTACGGTCGGTATCCTGCCCGGTGATACCAAGGAGCAGGCCAATGAATATGTGGACATCGTGATCCCTACCGGAATGGGGTGGGCTCGAAACCAGTTGATCGTCAATGCGGCCGACGCGATCGTTTCGGTGGCTGGGGGCGCGGGGACGCTCTCCGAATTGGCGTATGCCTGGCAGTCGGGAAAACCGGTGGTGTGCTACACGGCTTTCGAGGGGTGGACCCAGCGACTGGCCGATACGCAGATCGACCTGAACCACAAGGGTGTGTTCAAGGCTGCGAAGAGCATCCCGGAGATCCTATCGTTCATTCGTTTCGGGGTCAGCGGAAAATAAACTTTCGGACGGGTATGACGGAAAAGACGGTGAGGCCAAGGGGAGGAGAAAAGCGGAAAAAGATCCGGGTGCTGTTTGTCTGTCTGGGTAACATTTGCCGCTCTCCGGCCGCGGAGGGCGTGCTGCGGGCAAAGGCTCGGGAACAGGGGTTGGACGATCGTCTGGAGGTGGATTCGGCCGGGACGTACGGCGGCCATGCGGGGCAGTTGCCCGATCCGCGGATGCGCGAGGCGGCTTTGCGGCGCGGATATTCGCTGACGCATCGCGCCCGGCAGGTGAGTCGGGAGGATTTCTCGCAGTTCGACCGTATCGTGGCGATGGATGCTTCGAATTACCGGAACTTGTGTCGGTTGGCCCCTTCTTCGCAGGCGGCGGAACGGGTGGTGCGAATGGCGGACTATTTTCGCCGCTTTTCCGGGCAGCAGGAGGTCCCCGATCCGTATTACGAGGGGCGGGAAGGATTTGAACGGGTGTTGGACCTGTTGGAAGACGCTTGCCAGGGGCTTCTCGAGGAGATAGCGGCGGAAAAAGAGTGAGGGGGCTGGTATCTCGCTTGCCGTGCCGATGTGGCACTTTGTTGCGGACGTGGACGAAAAATCATATGAGCGCAGCCGGGTGTTGCGCTTTTTTTTTATGAGAACAAACTTCGGGCGGGCAAGCAAGCGAA